>NZ_JBNHHC010000002.1:0-489017 GCF_059091865.1 Arthrobacter sp. B0316-1-20
GTCGTTCGACGAGGCGTCCAGCAGGCTGTTAGCGGTATCGGTATTAGAGGTGCTCGAGGCGACCAAGAGGGATCCTTCCACAGACCTTCAGGCTTGTTTCTGCGCTTCCGCACTGCCGGCACCCCTGGTGAGGTCCGGACACAACCTGGATCCGCTATATGATCCTTGCCCGCCGCACGATCTGCAGTTAAATACAGATAGGGCGTGGCGAAGCCCACCGCTATATGAAGGCCGAAGGTTTTGAGGGAAGACGCAAATACTAAGTGTACGGGACGGCGTCGCGGATTGTCCAGCATGCAGGGCAGGCCGAGTTACCCGCTCCCCCGCCATCGGGATCCGAGCGGCACGCGTTGGGCGAACCGCCATGCGCCGCGCGATGCAAACCACAGCTGACGGCGGTGCAAACGCAGTGCGAAAGGCGTCTTCGCGGTTGTCTTCCCCGGGACAACGCCACCAGCATATACCCCGTTGCCGCTATTTTCCGGCCTTCACTTCAGGCGAGTTCCTCGGTGCGGGTAATCTGTGAAGCAGATCATATCCAGCGCAGCAACCGCCAGCCGCAGTTTCACGGCCTGTTTACGGCCTAATCTGCGACACAGAGAGAGGCACGTACACCATGGCCCAGAACATCAGCAGCCGCGACGACGTGGTCATCCTGGCCGGCGCGCGGACGCCCAATGGACGACTGAACGGCCAGCTGGCATCCTTCACCGCCGTCGAGCTTGGGGGCAAGGCCATCGCTGCCGCACTGGAGCGGGCCGGCGTTGCCGCAGCACAGGTGGACGCGGTCATCATGGGGCACGTCATCCAGGCCGGAGCCGGGCAGAACCCTGCGCGCCAGGCCTCCATTGCCGCGGGCTTGGGCTGGAATGTGCCCACCGTAACGATCAACAAGGTTTGCCTGTCCGGACTGGCTGCCATCACCGACGCCGCCCGGTTGATCCGCTCCGGCGAGGCCCAGGTGGTGGTGGCCGGCGGGCAGGAGTCCATGAGCAACGGCCCGCATCTGCTCCCCGGCTCCCGTCAGGGCTGGACCTACGGCAGCATGACCGCACTGGATTCCACGGCCCACGACGGCCTCACCGACGCCTTCGACCACGAGTCCATGGGCGCCTCCACCGAACGCCGGAACGGCGAGCTGGGTATTGGCCGCGAAGCGCAGGATGAAGTGGCCGCTGCCTCCCACCAGCGGGCCGCGGCCGCGGCGGAAAACGGCGTATTCGACGACGAGATCGTCGTGGTCAAGGTGCCGCAGCGCAAGGGTGCCGATCTGGTGGTGGACCGCGACGAGGGCGTGCGCCCGCAAACCACCGTGGAGAGCTTGGCTCCGCTGCGCCCCGCTTTTGCCAAGGACGGCACCATCACGGCCGGGAATTCATCTCCGCTCTCCGACGGCGCCGCCGCCGTTGTGGTGGCTACCCGCGGTTTCGCGGAGGACAACGGGCTGGACTGGTTGGCCGTCGTCGGCCGGTCCGGGCAGGTGGCCGGACCGGACACCTCGTTGCAGTCCCAGCCCTCCAACGCCATCTCGCAGGCCCTGCAACGGGCCGGCTGGAGCACCGCGGAGTTGGACTTCATCGAAATCAACGAAGCCTTCGGCGCTGTGGCCGTGCAGTCGCTACAGGACCTGGACTACCCGCTGGAGAAGTGCAATATCCACGGCGGCGCCATCGCCCTGGGCCATCCGATCGGCGCATCCGGTGCCCGACTGGCGCTGACGGCCGCGCTTGAGCTGCGCCGGCGCGGAACCGGAAAAGCTGCGGTCTCGCTGTGCGGCGGCGGCGGCCAAGGCGAAGCGCTGCTGCTCTACCGCGACTAGATTCCCACGCTGTACCCTTCGGGACAGCCAGGGAATACCGGCAGGGCGCCGGGACTTGAACCGGACATGAGCAATGAACCCGGTGCCCCTGCCCTGCCGGCTGGCCTGCAACGTTTCCTGGCCGGCGCCGAAGCGCACTCGCTGCCGGTGGAAGTGGCTGAGCGGTCCGGCGCCCGCAGTCTGGCCGAGGCAGCCGAGCTGCTGGGCATCGCCGAAGCGGACATCGTCAAGACCCTGGTGGTCAAGCATAAGGACGGCTCGTTCCTGTTCGCCCTGATTCCCGGGGACCGACAGATCTCCTGGCCCAAGCTCCGCTCGCTGCTGGGAGTCAACAAACTCTCGCTGCCGCACGCCGACGTCGCCTTTGAGGCAACCGGCTACCGGCGCGGCACCATCACCCCGCTGGGCAGCAGCACTGCCTGGCCGGTTTACGCCGACCAGTCCATCCGCGGCCGGCGGATTTCGCTGGGTGCCGGTGAGCATGGCTACTCCGCCTTTGTCGACGCCGATGCGCTCACCTCGGCGCTGGGCGCCACCGTCGCGGACATCTCCGACCCGGCCTGACCCGTCGCCGTCGTGCTTTCGGAAAAGACAAAGCCCCGCTGCCCTGTGGGGGCAGCGGGGCTTTGCAGAAGCTGAAAAAGCTTACTTGAGGGTGACGGTAGCGCCGGCAGCCTCGAGAACTTCCTTGGCCTTGTCGGCAGCTTCCTTGGTGGCGCCTTCGAGGACGGCCTTCGGAGCGCTGTCAACCAGGTCCTTGGCTTCCTTCAGACCCAGCGAGGTCAGGGCACGAACTTCCTTGATCACTGCGATCTTCTTCTCGCCGGCAGCTTCGAGGACGACGTCGAATTCGGTCTGCTCCTCAGCAGCAGCTTCGCCAGCGCCGCCACCGGCGGGGCCTGCAACAGCAACAGCAGCAGCGGTGACCTCGAAGGTCTCCTCGAACAGCTTGACGAACTCGGAGAGCTCGATGATGGTCAGTTCCTTGAAAGCTTCAATGAGCTCTTCGTTGGTGAGCTTCGCCATGGTTGGCGTCCTTCCTGATAGGTGATGCGGCTGGTGTGTCCGCACCAAGAGTGGGGTGGGTGAAGAGTCTTACTGCTCTTCGGCAGCAGCCTCGGCCGGGGCCTCGGTTGCTTCGGCAGCGGGAGCTTCAGCTTCGGCAGCTTCGGCCGGAGCTTCGGCAGCGGCGCCACCGTTCTCCTCCTGCTTGATGCGCAGCGCATCGATGGTGCGGGCCAGCGCGGACATCGGAGCCTTGAGGACTCCGGCGACGCGTGCCAGCTGGTGCTCGCGGGACTCGAGAGCGGCCAGCGCAGCAACAGCGGAAGCGTCCAGGGCCTTGCCCTCGAAGATACCGGTCTTGATGATGAGCTGCGGGTTGGACTTTGCGAAATCCGTCAGGGACTTGGCGGCTGCAACGGCGTCACCCTTGATGAAGGCGATAGCAGTAGGTCCGGCAAGCTGGCCTTCGAACGCGTCGATGCCGGCTTCCTTGGCTGCAATGCCAGTCAGGGTGTTCTTTACGACCGAGAACTTGGTGTCCTGGCCCAGAGAAACACGCAGCTCCTTGAGCTGTGCAACGGTAAGCCCGCGGTATTCGGTTAGGACTGCAGCGCTGGATTCCTTGAAATCGGTGGTGATTTCTTCAACGGCTGCCACCTTTGTTGGCGTTGCCATAACCCTCCTTCCGGGGAATAGTGCCGGTGGTTCGGGTCGCATGCATAAAAAACGCCCCATGCAGATGCACGGGGCTTCGTCCCCTCACTGGCAGTCCAGTGGCGGGGCAATGCTTCGTTCACCTGCGCAGGCCGTCCCGGCACGGGACTTTCGGTTGAAAACATGGAGGATTTCAACGACCGACGGTCTTTGGTTCTTCAAGGTTACGGGATGCTTCGGCCGGACTCCAAATCGGCACCCGGCGCCGGCGCGGCCTGGCCCGCTGCGGTGCGGCCTGGCCCGCTGCATGCTCTGCTGGATGCTCCACCGCCGGCCGTTCAGACGGCGGTGGCCTTCCGTGCTTCGGCGGCCAGTTCCGCCTCGCCGGCTAACGCTGCCTGGCCGGCTGTCCCGCCGTCGAGATCATCCTGCACCTGGCCCACATGGTCCTCCATGGCCCGGCGGGCAGCGTGCTGGTCTCCGCTTGCGACGGCGGCGAGCACCTTGCGGTGCATGGCCAGCGTGCGGGCGCGGACAGTCGGTGCGGCAAATGCCTGGCGCCGCGCGCCGGCCAGCACTCGGCCCATCGGCACGAAGACCGCTGGAAACAGCACATTGCCGGAGGCTTTGAGGATCACCGCGTGAAACAACCGGTCGGCCTCCACAAACGCATCCGCGTCACCGGCCACGTCCGCTGTGGCCATTGATTCCAGTTCCCGGTTCAGCTGTTCCACGTCATGGTCGGTACGGCGGACGGCAGCGAGCTCGGCCGCTCCGGCTTCAACCAGCCGCCGCACTTCCAGCAACTGCCGCGACGCCACAGAATCGCCGGCGCTGGCAGCGGCAGCCCGGACGATGGCCTCGACGGAGGTCCACTGGTCCGGCGGGGTAATAAAGGTGCCGCGGCCACGCTGCACGCTGATCACGTTGATCGCCCGCAGCATGGTGAGGGCTTCCCGAACGGTGAGCCGGCTGACTTGGGACTCTGCGGCGATGTCGGCTTCCGGCGGCAAGGCGTCGCCCGGAGCCAACCGGCCGGCGACGATTTCCTCCAGCAGCTTCTCCGCCACCGTATCCACCAGTGTCCTGTGTTCCATGGGCACGCTCCCGTCACTCCCGGCGCGGATGCCGGTGCGCAGTCATCGTAACTGCGCACCGGGGTTACCGAGAGGTAGCATTACGGCGGCGCGCCACACGGGCATTGTGACGTCACAGACGGCCCGTCGTCTGAGCTACGGGGCGGCGCGCAACTTCTTCTGCCAAGCGGCTTCGTAGCCAACCGGAGCGAAGCCAAGGGCCGCGTTAATGTCCAGCATGTGGCTGTTCTCCGCGGCGTTCCAGGTATACAGCCGACGGCCCTGTGGCCATGCCTCCGCGATGCGCTGCAGGTTCCGGGCCTTGACCCACAGGCCCAACTGGTGGCCGCGGTGGGCACGCAGCACCAAGGTGTCCTCTTGGTACACGACCTCGGGTTGCTCCGGAAACCACTCGAGGACGGTATGCCCCACCAGGTCACCGGTGGGGACGTGCTGGGCTGCCACCACCAGGCTCCGACCGTTCAGGCGTTTCAGGTGCTCTTCCTTGTGGCGCACCCGGACCGCGTCCCAGGCTTCCTCCTCGTAGTCGAGCTCTCCGAGCGGAACGTCGGTGCTCATCCGCTGGCGGAGGGCGGCATAGTGGTGCAGGTATTCCGGCGGGCAGTTGTCTGCCCACTCCACCAGCCGGTAACCGTCGCCGGCCCTGGCCGCGGCCGCCTCCACCTGGTCGGCGAGCCGGCCGGATGGGGCGGGTAGCGGCAGCCGGCCGCACCGCTCCACCTGCTCCAGCCGGAAGTCGCTGGCCGTGGCGAACCGGACGGCAGGCGCTGCCGCGGGAAGTGAGCCGACGCCCGTTCCGGCCTGGACGACGCCAGGACCCTCCAGCGTGAAACCGGCAGGGTGTTCACTCCCGGCCCGCAGGGTGGTCCGCCCGCGGCTGCCGGCAAGTGCTTCGGCTTCGGCCAGCAGCCGCCTGCCAATCCCCCGGCGGCGGTACTCCGGGTGCACGGCCACAAAAACGTAGCCGTTCTCTTCATTGTCCTGCAGCGACAGTTCCAGCAGGGCCCGGCCTACATGCCGGTTGCCGTCCTTGGCCGCCCAGAGATAGGTGACCGCGTAGTCAGTGGCACGGGACCCCTCCAGCCTGGCCGCCGGGCTGACCCAGAAGTCGTTGTTCCCCCATGTGAGGCTGTTGACCAGGTTGGCTAACTCCGCGGACGCGGCAAAGTTTGCACCGGCTGAGCCTTCCAGTGACTGAGGGATCGGCAGCGGCGCGATAGTGATCGATGGGATGGGCATGCCTGCTCCTCGACTGCACACGAGTGATTGAGCCTTACCAATCACCTTACGGCATGGCGCCCGGAGTCCACCAGACCGACGGTCACGCCGCTGGCCCGGGCAACCGGCACCACGCGGACCACGTCCACCGGCACGGGATGGAAGGGTCCGGTGCTCCGGCGTAGGCTGTCCAAACACAGGACCGGCCCGAGGCCGGATGGGAGCCTCCACCAGACCAGCACAGCGGACATAGCGATCGGAGACAGCCATGGCCAGCGACAGCGCTACCGGCACAGTCGTCGTAGGAGTCGACGGCTCCGAAGCCTCCCTCGAGGCCCTGCGCGAGGCTCAACGCCTGGCCGAGCCGCTCGGCGTCGACCTTGAAGCCATCGCCGTCTGGGAGTTTCCGCAGATGTACGACGGCTATACGGTCATGGGAATCGACGGGTTCAAAGAGCGGGCCGGTCAGATCCTGCAGGAATCCGTGGACAAGGCGCTCGGCCCGGACAATAACGTCCGGACCCGCCTGGTGCGGGGCGCCGCCCGGCAGGCACTGATCGAGGCCAGCAAAGGTGCCCGAATGCTGGTGGTCGGTCGCCGCGGGCACGGCCGCTTCGGCGGCTTGCTGATCGGCTCGGTCAGCTCGGCCTGCGTAGCTCACGCACATTGCCCCGTCGTGGTCGTGCACGTTCCGGAAGCCGACAAGACGCACTGAAGCTCTCCGCCGGCACCCGTTGCTCAAGCCGGCAACCGGTGGCTTAAACGGCAATGGCCTCAGCATCGAGCTGCGGCCATTGCCGGTGGACGCCGTTGCCGGCGAACCTGAAGTCCTGACTAGGCCTCCACAGATACCTTGGTCACGTTCGGGTCCACGGCGATGCCGGGGCCGAAGGTGGTGGCGACGGTTGCCTTCGAGATGTAGCGGCCCTTGGAAGCGGACGGCTTCAGGCGCAGCACCTCTTCCAGAGCGGCGGCGTAGTTCTCCACCAGCTTGTTGGCGTCGAAGGACACCTTGCCGATGATGAAGTGGAGGTTGGCGTGCTTGTCGACGCGGAAGTCGATCTTGCCACCCTTGATGTCGTTGACAGCCTTGGCCACATCCGGGGTCACCGTGCCGGTCTTCGGGTTCGGCATCAGGTTACGCGGACCCAGGACCTTGCCCAGGCGGCCGACCTTGCCCATCAGTTCCGGCGTCGCCACGGCGGCGTCGAAGTCGGTCCAGCCGCCCTGGATCTTCTCGATCAGGTCGTCGGAGCCGACGAAGTCGGCGCCAGCGGCGATTGCGGCCTCAGCCTTGTCGCCGGTGGCGAAGACCAGCACGCGGGCGGTCTTGCCGGTGCCGTGCGGCAGGTTGACCGTGCCGCGGACCATCTGGTCAGCCTTACGCGGGTCAACGCTGAGGCGGAAAGCCACCTCAACGGTCGCGTCGAACTTCGACGGGTTGGTCTCCTTGGCCAGGGTGATTGCCTCGATCGGGGCGTAAACCTTGTCCGCCTCGATCTTGGCTACAGCTGCCTCATATGCTTTGCTGCGCTTTGCCATCTGCTTTTTCTCCTTGTGCAGTTGTGGTCTGCGGACCGCGCTCGGCCCTGCCACAACGACGGCGGTGTTCCCACCTTTGGCGAGCCATGTCGCCGTCGTTCTTTGAATTGTCTTGGTGAAGGCCTTGCTGGACGTCTGTCCTGGCGGCCTCCGCATTGAGGGTGCTTAGCCCTCCGACAGTGCTCGATTGTCGAGCAGCTGCGGTGCTTGCTTCCGGCGAGTGCCTCGTTCCTCGGCCCTCACCGTGCGCGAGCTCCTCGCTACTCGACCTCGATGCCCATGGAGCGGGCGGTGCCGGCGATGATCTTGGCAGCAGCCTTGATGTCGTTGGCGTTGAGGTCATCCATCTTGGTGCTGGCGATCTCGTCGACCTGTGCCTGGGTCAGCTTGGCAACCTTGTTGGTGTGCGGGGTAGCCGAACCCTTCTGCACGCCTGCGGCCTTCTTGATCAGCTCGGCTGCCGGCGGGGTCTTGGTGATGAAGGTGAAGGAGCGGTCTTCGTAGACCGTGATTTCAACCGGGATCACGTTTCCGCGCTGGGATTCCGTCGCAGCGTTGTACGCCTTACAGAATTCCATGATGTTGACACCGTGCTGACCAAGTGCCGGACCGATCGGCGGTGCCGGGTTGGCGGCGCCTGCCTGGATCTGCAGCTTGATGAGGCCGGTGACCTTTTTCTTGGGGGCCATATCGGGTCCTTCTCTCACATTACGTACCGCGGCACAGGAGCGTGCCTGCGGTGGTTGGCCGCCATGGCGTGGCGGCCGCCCGCGCGGGTCCGGACAAAGCGGGTCCGTATCCGCACGAAGTTTTGGGTTACTGGATCTTGGTGACCTGGCTGAACGAGAGCGTTACCGGGGTTTCGCGCTCGAAGATGGTCACCAGCACCACCAGCTGCTGGGATTCCGGCTTGATCTCGGAGATCGTCGCGGGCAGGGTTTCGAACGGCCCGTCGTTGACGGTAACCGACTCGCCGACCTCGAAGTTGACGGTGATCGGCGTGCTCGAGGCTGCTGCCTTGCCAGCTGCCTTGCCACCGGCCTCCGCCTTGGTGCCGGTGATGGTGTGCTCCAGCATGGAAGCAACTTCCTTGAGGCTCAGCGGCACCGGGTTGTGGGCGTTGCCCACGAAGCCGGTCACGCCCGGCGTGTGGCGGACGGCGCCCCAGGAAGCGTCTGTCAGGTCCATCCGGACCAGCACGTAGCCGGGAATGCGCACGCGCTTGACCAGCTTGCGCGTGGTGTTCTTGATCTCCACGACCTCTTCCATGGGGACCTGGATTTCGTAGATGAAATCCTCCATGTTCAGGGTCTGGATACGCGTTTCCAGGTTGACCTTCACGCGGTTTTCGTAGCCGGCGTAGGAGTGGATGACGTACCAGTCGCCGGGCTGGCGGCGCAGCTTGGCGCGGAACGCTTCCAGCGCTTCCTCTTCGGTCTGCTCGACCTCTTCTGCTGCTTCTTCGGTCTGCTCGGCCTCTTCTGCTGCCTCTTCGGCAGCGGCGGCTTCGGTCATGCCTGCCTCGGCAGCGGCTTCGGCTGCCCCGTCGAGAACCGGAGCGTCTTCGGCGGCCTGGTCAAGCTCGCTGGCCAGATCGGTACCGGCAGTTTCTGCGGCTTCAACGCCAGAAGCCGACACCTCGTCGGTGTCGGTCTCGGTAACCTGCTCGTCTGCTTCCAGCTCCACGTTCTCTTCGGAGTTCTGGGCTTCGAGTTCCTGGTCGGACACTTGGCTTCCTGCTTTCTTCTTCAGCTCACTTGGCTCGCGCCGGCTTTCCGCCGCCGTCGTCATCCATCCGTACGGCTGCCGCATACGCGGGCGTTACTGTTCGGGTATGCCGTCTCCGAAGACGAAGAACGCGGCCTGGCCGAAAACCAGATCCAGCACCGTAACGAGCAGCATCATGATGGCCACGAAAGCGATCACCACCAGCGTGTAGTTCACCAGTTCCCGGCGGGTCGGCGTGACGACCTTTTTGAGTTCTGCGATGGTCTGGCGGACAAACAAAATGATCCGGGCGAAGAAACCGCGCTTGTCGGTCTTTCGTCCGGTGGGGCGCCCCTTGGGACTATTGGCAGCCGTATCGGTCAACCTGGCCTCACTCATTCTGTCCGGTGTCCGGCCCCGGACGGCCTCGGCCGGCCTGAACCACTGCTTCGTGCTGGGATGCTGAACTGCTGCAGTCATATCTGCGACGGTTCTGCGCAGGGCAGACAGGACTCGAACCTGCAACCTGCGGTTTTGGAGACCGCTGCGCTACCAATTGCGCCACTACCCTATGGAGCCGAATACCGCCTGATGGTCCCGCCGGGCGGGCATGGAACATCATGGCGTTTTCAACACCGGAGATCTAGTTTACGCCAGCGATGCGCCGACGTCGAACCGGAGCCCGTTCGCCGCCCGGAAAGGCGACTGATCCATTATGCAACATTTCCGCCGGCCCCTTGACCACCCTGGGCTCCCGGGGACTCCCGGGCGGCGAAGGCTTGGCGTGCGCCCGGCCGCGGTGCATGGCCAGACAGGACATGGCCGACGGCCTGCACCTAGACTATGGAACAGTCCTACTCGCTACTGAAGACGGGAATCCCATGCCTGCCAACGCCCGCGTCTCCCGGCGCATCGCGTCCATCGCCGAATCCGCCACCCTCGCCGTCGACGCCAAGGCCAAGGCGCTGAAGGCAGCCGGACGTCCGGTGATCGGTTTCGGGGCGGGCGAGCCGGATTTCCCCACCCCCGAGTACATCGTTGAGGCCGCCATCGAAGCCGCCCGGCAGCCGCGTTTCCACCGCTACTCCCCCGCCGGCGGGCTGCCGGAGCTGAAGCAGGCGATCGCTGAGAAGACGCTGCGTGACTCCGGTTACCAGGTGGACCCGTCCCAAGTGCTGGTGACCAACGGCGGCAAGCAGGCCGTCTACGAATCGTTCGCCACCTTGCTGGATCCGGGCGACGAGGTCCTGGTTCCCACGCCGTTCTGGACCACCTACCCGGAGGCCATCCGGCTGGCCGGCGGCGTTCCGGTGGAAGTATTCGCCGGACCGGAGCAGGGCTACCTGGTTACCATCGACCAACTCGAAGCGGCACTGACCGAAAACACCAAGGTGCTGCTGTTTGTCTCCCCGTCGAACCCGACCGGCGCGGTCTACGCGCCGGAACAGGTGGCAGAGATCGGCCGCTGGGCTGCCGCCAAGGGCCTGTGGGTGATCACCGACGAGATCTACGAGCACCTCACCTACGACGGCATGCCGTTCACCTCCATCGCCACCGCTGCACCGGAACTGGGCGACAAGGTGGTCATCCTGAACGGCGTCGCCAAGACCTACGCAATGACCGGCTGGCGCGTGGGCTGGATGATCGGCCCGAACGACGTGGTCAAGGCCGCCACCAACATGCAGTCGCACGCCACCTCCAATGTGGCGAATGTGTCCCAAATGGCCGCGCTGGCCGCCGTGTCCGGACCGCTGACCGCGGTGGACGAGATGAAGGTCGCCTTCGACCGGCGCCGCAAGGCCATGGTCGACGGCCTGAACGCCATCGACGGCGTGGAATGCCCGACGCCGAAGGGCGCGTTCTATGCCTACGCCGATGTCCGCGGGCTGCTGGGCAAGGAATTTACGACGGCGGACGGCACCATCCGTCCGGCGACCTCCGCCGAGCTGGCCGCCCTGATCCTCGATCAGGTCGAGGTCGCCGTCGTCCCCGGCGAGGCGTTTGGGCCCTCCGGCTTCGTGCGGCTGTCTTACGCCCTCGGCGACGACGATCTCGCCACCGGCGTCGGCCGACTGCAGGAGTTCCTGGCCACGGCCAAGTAGTCCTCCGAGGTTTTGGGGCCGGGCGGCCTGCGGGGCTCTGTCCCTGGCCGCCCTGGCCACCCTGTTTCCGATGCTTCACTATCCCGCCCGTGCAGCTACCTCAGCACGGGCGGCGAAGTAGCGGCCGACCGGCCGCAAGACGGACTCCGGATCATCGAGAATGTCCCTGGCAGGCAGCACTAACAGATCGCGGCCGAGCAACGTCAGTTCGTTCCAGCGGCGTCGGTCCTCGATGAATGACACCTCGTCGGAGTGATAGGCCTTGCCGTCGATTTCCAGCAGCAAGCGGTCCTCAACTTCCAGATCGATCCTGCCGACGCCTTCGATCCCGCTGACAAACCACGTTGTAGCCAGACGAACGCAGTACGTGGCGGGCCAGCGTTTCCGGAACTGACATGGATGCCGGATCCAAGGCATCGATAACCTCGTCGGCCCGCTTGCTCCCCCGGCCACGACTGAGCCGGCGAACGCCCTCAACCGTTACCTTTCCTTGGACCACGGCAGACTCCACGACGACGAGCGCTTCTCTTTGTGGGAGGCAACTCAGGACCTGCCGGAGGCAAAGGTCCATCGGAACGACTGAGCCGTGTGATTCCCGTGTCCGATGCACCCTGCCGAAGCGCGGCTTGGCAACGGTGCGCGGAGCACTCAGATGGATCCCGCGGAGCGGCCTGTGCACCCACAAGCCGTGAAAGGCCGCAGCGCTGAAACACCCGACGGAGGCACCGATCGCCTTGGCTTGTGCGAATTCGGCGACCACATCAGGAACAGCGTAAAGGCCAAAACGGATCCGGTGGACGGTCCCAGCGTCCACGGCTTCCTTCAATTTTCGCGCCGCCACACCTGCGTCCCGCAGCCGACCCCAACGTGCAATTCCGCCTTGCTCCCGCAGAGCCATCACCGGATCCATGGCACTAGCCTGCTAGGCGGGGCGTAGTTGCGGCGGCACTCGCCGGAAAGTGTGGATAACTACTGGATTGACTACTGGATCATCGGCTTGCTCAGTGCAGCGGGACTACGGTGCGTGCGACGTGTACGGGATACGCCACATTGCTTGCTCAACCAACCGGACCTTTCCGCATCTGCGGATCACATGCGCACTCTACTGCGCAGGTGCGGCAATGTGGTGCTGTCCACCAGGGCAATGTGGCGTATAACGTACATCGCCCCGACGAGACGGCGGGGAGCTCAGGGCGGAGCAGCAATGAGGGAGTACACCTAGCAGACGCACGCCCCGGCAGAAGCGCGCGGCCGGCAGCGAGCTGGCCCACGGGTCGCACGCTCCGGCAGGAGGCGCCGCCGGCAGCCCTACAGGATCCGGCGGTCGACGGCCCAGCGGGTCAGCTCGTGCCGGGAGGAGAGCTGCAGCTTACGCAGCACGGACGAGACGTGGGTTTCGACGGTCTTGATGGAGATGAACAGCTCCTTGGCCACTTCCTTGTACTGGTAGCCGCGGGCGATCAGCCGCATGACTTCCAGTTCGCGGGCGGAGAGCTTGTCCAGTTCGTCGTCGACGTTGGCCACCGCTGCCGTGCCGAAGGCGTCCAGCACGAATCCGGCCAGTCGCGGCGAGAAGGCAGCGTCTCCGCCGGCCACGCGCTGGACGGCGTCGGAAATTTCCGCCCCGGAGACGGTCTTGGTGACGTAACCGCGGGCGCCCGCCCGGATCACCGTGACCACGTCTTCCGCGGAATCGGAAACGCTCAGGGCCAGGAACTTGGTCTCACCGAGAAGGGCCGCGCAGCCCGCAACCACCTCGGCGCCGCCGCCGCCCCGGCCGCCGGGCAGGTGCACGTCCAGCAGTACTACGGCGGGCCGCTGCTCATGGATGGCCGCAATCGCCTCCTCCACGGTCGCCGCCTCGGCGACAACCTCGATCCGCTCGTCCAGATCGGTTTTGAGGCCGGAGCGGAAGATGGCATGGTCGTCCACAACGACCACGCGGATGGGTTCGGTCACGATGCGGTTCCTTCCTGAGGATGGTCCAAGCTGAGGTGCACTTCGGTGCCGCTGCCGGTGTTGCGGATTTGGGCCTGTCCGCCGTGGCGTTCCATCCGGCCCATTAACGATTCGCGCACGCCCATCCGGTCAGGCGGCACGGACGCCAGTTCAAACCCGGGACCGCGGTCGCGGACAAAGACTTCGCTGCGCCCCGGTGTGCACTCAACATAGACGGAGATGCCGCCGCCCGCATGTTTAGCCGCGTTCTGCACCGCTTCCCGGGTGGCATGGACCAAGACCTCATGCCGGTCGGTCATCTCGGCATCACCGACAGCCACCACTTCCACCGGGTGCCCGTAGGCATCTTCGATTTCCGCGGCCACTGCCTTCACCCGGTCCACCAGCTTGCCTTCTTCCTGGCGCTTGTCCCGGTACAGCCATTCCCGCAGTTCGCGCTCCTGCGCGCGGGCCAATCGGGTGACGTCCTGCTCCGACCCGGCACGGTTCTGGATCAGCGCGAGCGTCTGCAGCACGGAATCATGCAGGTGCGCGGCGATTTCGGCCCGTTCGGTTTCCCGGATGCGGCCGGAACGCTCGGTCTCCAGATCGCGCCAGTACTTCAGCACCCACGGCGCCAGGACCAGCAGGACCCCTGCCAGCACGGCCAGCGAAGCAAACAAGGTGGGCCACATGGCCTCCCAAGTGATCGACCCGGACACCATGGTGACGATGCCGGCCACCACCAGGACAAGCCCGGCCAGCAACCGCACGGCACCCTGCGCGCCGGTGGCACCCGCGCGGTCCATCAGTCCGCTGCGCCGGGAATCGTCCAGCTGCATCCAGGCAATCACCGCCCCGGCCGCAATGGCGAGGACGGGGAGCCAGGTTCCCCACGGCAGGTTGATGCCTGCGAGCTGTGCGACGACGGCGCCGCCCGCCAGTACCAGGGCCGCGCCGATCAGAATTTCCTTGCCGCCGCGCTGCAGCAGCCGCGGCGTGCCGGCGCCTCCGGCGTTCCCGGCCGGTGGTCCGGGTTGCGGGAGCGGCCAGCCGCCGGGCCCCGCTTTGTTGCCGTCCCGGACGGTGCCGTCCCGGCCGGCGCCAGATGCGCCGAATCCCCGGGCAAAGTTGTCCGCGATGTCGCGCGGGTTGAAGGCGCGGTCGGCGGCCATGGCTTGATCGGCGGTGGTAGGCACCAGCAGCCAGAGCCAAACGTAGAGCAGCACCCCCGCACCGCCGGCGAGCGCCAGGGCAGCCATGCCCACCCGGACGATTCCAACCGAGACGTTCAGGTGCCGGGCCAGGCCCGCGCACACGCCCGCGATGATGCGGTCCTCGGTCGACCGGATGAGTGGTTCTCGCATGGGTTAATCCAAGCATGCGCCGCAGCCCCCGACCTACCATCGGGCGCGAATTCAGGGGAACCCCGGCTGGGCGGTCAGGGAAGGGTCAGGGTGGCACCCCATAGAGGAAGGGTGCCGCCAGTTGGAATGATCTAACTATGACCTCACACGCACCGACCCCGAATGACGGCACCGACCGTCCAGGCGAACCGGACCAGCAGCCGGCCGCACCCGAATCCACTCCCGAGCCCGCCCCGGCGTCCACGTCCGGCGAGCCGGAGATCGTCGAAGCAGACGCCGCCGAACCGGCGACCGCGGCAGCCGACGCCGCCGAGCCCGACGCCGCCGAGCCCGACTCTGCTCCGGCTGCTGCTACGCACCCCGACGACGCTGCGCGCTACGACGACGCAGAGCCCGTAGAAACACCGCGGCCCGACGATGCTTCCCGCGACGACCGTGGGACCAACCCCACCGAACCTCTTGCCTCGGTAACCTACCCCACCACGCCGATCGGCCCCAGCTACACCGGAGGGCCGGCTGGCTCCGGCCACACCGGCGGATCGGGCTTTGACGGCGGCAACGGGGGGTTTCCGCCGCTCCCACCGTCGGGCGCTGCCGGTGCTTTCCCTCCCCCGCCGCCCGGCGCGCCGGTTCCGCCGCCGAGCAATCCGTTTTTTAGCTGGTTTCGCAACCTCGGCATCCCCCGCGGGCAGGACCGCTGGATCGGCGGCGTCGCTTCCGGCATCGGGCACCGGATCGGGTTGGACCCGATCCTGGTCCGCGGGCTGTTCATCCTGCTGGCCGTCTTCGGCATCGGCGTGCTGCTTTATGGCATCGCGTGGGCGCTGCTGCCCGAGCCGGACGGCCGCATCCATGCCGAAGAAGCAGGACGCAGCAGCTGGACGGCCGGCATGACCGGCGCGGTGATCTTCACCGTGCTGGGCGTGTTCAGCCGGCCCTTCGGTTGGTTCACCAACGATTGGGGCTGGGGCTTCGGCGGTTTCGTCTGGGCTGCCATCTGGGTTGGCGCCGTGGCGTGCTTTGTCTACTGGCTCGCCACCCGCAACAAGGACGGTGCCCCCGCCGGTACAGCGCAGCACGGGACCGGGGCGTTCCCGCCCGCACCCTCTGCCTCCGGGCCAGGTACCTCCGCCTTTACCAATGCAACCGGCACCGCCGCCTCCACCGCGTCGGCCCCGGGCAGTCACTCCGGTCAGTCCCACTCCCCCGGCTCCAGCTTCGGTTCGACCTCCAGCTACGGTTCGACGCCGGCCGCCGGCACCGAATACGGCGCCGGCAGCGGATATGGCCACGCAACCGCCGGCGGATACCAAGGCCCGCCCCGTCCGACGTACCCGCAGCCGCGCCCGTACCCGCAGCCTGCACCGTTGCCGCCGAAGCGTGCACCCCGCGGCCCCTCGGGCGCAGCCATCGCGCTGACCTTGGGCGCCGCCATGCTGGCCGCCGGCACCGTGCTGGGACTGAACGCACTGGAATTCGTTGAGCTAGGCCTGAACGTTGTCCCCGTCGCCATTGCCTCTGCGCTGATTGTGATCGGCATCGGCGTCGTCGTCACCGGTGCCATGGGCCGCACCTCCGGAATCCTCGGGTTCCTGGCCGCCGTTGGACTGGTGCTGTCGCTGGTTTTCTCTGCCGGAATGCAGTGGACGGCGTCCAACTTCGCCATCGCCTCCAACCGCACCTGGACCTCGACCGCGGCTCCGGCTGCGGGCAACGGCTACAGCGTGGTGGCCGGCAACGGCACCGTGGACCTGCGCGGCCTGTCCGGCTCCCGCGTCGGCGGCCCCGCCGTCGTCCCGGTCAACGCCGTCGCCGCGTCCGTCACCGTCATCATTCCTGACGACGTGCCGGTCAAGGTCGAAACACAGATGGCGCTGGGCAACGTCGAATACGCCACCCCCGCAGACAGCGGACGGCAGTCAGGCGTCTGGCAGCCCGGAACCTACATCATCAACGACGACGGCGGTGTGCCGCAGATCGTCCTGTCCGTCAGAGGCGCGGTCAGTAGCGTCGACATCCTGACCGTTAGCGAACTGGAGCAGAACCAATGAGCACTGAACTGAATCACGACGACGACCGCCGGCCCCGCGTGGGCACCATCGTCTGGGGACTGATTGCCATGGCCGTCGGCCTGCTGGTGCTGGCCGGATCCTGGTGGAACATCAGCTTCAACTGGGCCTACGTGATGATTGCCTTGCTGATCGGGTCCGGCATCGCCCTGGTGGTGGCCGGCGTGCTGAGCGCCACCCGCAACCGCGGCCGGTAGCCTGGGCCCGCGACAATCCCCGGCTGCCGATTCCGGCCCCTGGCCGGCGGTCCGCCCCAAGGCAGCCGCCGTGACAACAGCTCCCGAAAACGAAAGCATGGTTCCATGGAAACTTTTTACCGAATGCTCCGCTCCAGCCCCATCCGCCGCGGCCCCGACCGCTGGGTCGCCGGCATTTGCGCCGGGATCGCTGCGAAGTTCGGCTGGGACGTGACCTGGGTGCGAATCGCCACCCTGCTGATCTTCCTGTTCCCCGGCATCGGCATCGGCACCTACCTGGTGCTCTGGCTCTTGCTGCCGAAATACGATGGCAGCATCGCGCTGGAGAACCTGCTCCGCAAGTTCTGATCCGACCGAGCAATGGCAGGCACGTACCGGGAGCCACCGCGGAAGCGGGGGCTCCCGGTACGTTAAGCGCAGCGCCTTGTGACTGTGGAGAAGTTCCTACGTAGAATCGAGGCGGGCTCAATGGGGTGCTCGCAGACCGGCAAGGCACCGAGAAGGAGTACCCATGAGGATTGGCATCATGACCAGCGGCGGGGATTGTCCCGGCCTGAACGCGGTAATCCGCGGCATTGTACTCAAGGGGATCACCGTTCATGGCCATGAGTTCATCGGCTTCCGCGACGGGTGGCGCGGCGTGGTGGAGGGCGACTACATGGAATTGCCGCGGCACCAGGTGCGGGGTATTTCAAAGCAGGGCGGCACGATCCTGGGCACGTCGCGCACCAACCCCTACGACGGCCCCTATGGCGGCCCGGAGAACATCCAGCGGACGTTGGACAAGCTGGGCGTCGATGCGGTGATCGTGATCGGCGGCGAGGGCACTTTGGCCGGTGCAAAGCGGCTCACCGACGCCGGGCTGAAGATTGTCGGCGTGCCCAAGACCATCGACAACGATCTGGAAGCCACCGACTACACCTTCGGTTTCGACACTGCCGTGCAGATCGCCACGGAGGCGATCGACCGGCTGCGCACCACCGGCGAATCGCACCACCGCTGCATGATCGCAGAGGTCATGGGCCGAAACGTCGGCTGGATCGCGCTGCACGCGGGCATCGCCTCCGGCGCGCATGCCATCCTGATTCCGGAGCAGCGCGTCACCATGGACCAGGTCTCCGAGTGGGTACTGCACGCGCAGAAACGCGGCCGCGCCCCGTTGGTGGTGGTGGCGGAAGGCTGGGTTCCGGACGGCGAGCTCGGCCCGCACGCCGAGCGCGGACTGGACCGGTTCGGCCGGCCCCGGCTGGGCGGCATCGGGGAACGGTTGGCCCCGGAGCTTGAAGCGCGCACCGGCATCGAAACCCGGGCCACTACCCTGGGTCACATCCAGCGCGGCGGGGTTCCCTCCGGCTACGACCGCGTGCTGGCCACCCGTTTGGGCATGGCGGTGGTGGATTCTGTGGTGGAGCAACGCTGGGGCACCATGGTGGCGCTGCAAGGCACGGACATCGCGCACGTGGGTTTCGAGGCCGCACTGAACAACTTAAAAACGGTTCCGCAGCACCGTTACGACGAGGCGAGGGTTCTCTTCGGCTGAGCCTTCAGTAATCTGGCCGGTATGCGATTGGACGCAGGAACAGCCGACATTGTGCTGCTGGCGTGGGCACGTTTGCTGGGATTTGCCGACGACGCCTTCGCCTCCGGCGCGGGCCGGCTGACCAGGATCAACAACGACGCCGGTGCGCTCACCTTCGTGCGCTTGTTCGACAAATCCGCGCTGGTCGGGCCGGAATGGGCGGTTGAAGCGGCCGCCCCCTACTCGGATGACGAGCTGACCGAGTACCAGACGCTGATGCAGCTGAGCCGGGAGCATGGCGGCCACGGACTGGGCAAAGCGGTGTTGTCCTACGCCGATGATCTGCCGGTAGTGCAGCCCGAACGGGAGGTCACCGTGTCTACCGCGGGCAGCGACGTCGCTCGGCTGGAGGGAATGTGCCCGCCGGATGACAACCACGAAGTGGGGTTGGCCGGCATGGACAAGTCCTTCGTGCTACTTGACGGAAGCACGCCGATGGCCGGCGCCGGTTACAAGGAGTGGCAGCAGATCCTGGCCAACGTGAGTGTACTGACGGCGCCCGCCTACCGGCGCCGAGGCGCCGGTGCGCTGATCGCGGCGATCGCCGGCCACGAGGCGCTCTCCTCCGGCCTTATCCCGCAGTGGCGCTCGCACGAAGCGAACGAGGCCTCCCGGGCGCTGGCCGCGAGCCTGGGCTTCTGGGACGCCGGAACACAGACGTCGGTGGTCCTGCCGAAGGGCTAAGACCCGAAGGGCGAAGACTCAGAAAATCAGCGCGGACGCAGCAACTCAGCGCGGACTCAAAAACTCAGCGCGGCGCGCGCAGGAACCCGGTCTGCCGGCCGACCACCTGGCCGGCGTCGGTGGTGACAATAACTTCCTGTGCGGCGTCATAGCTCTCGCCGTCGTCCACCACGGTCAGCTGGGCCTGCGGATCGGCCGAGCGCTTGACCACGGCCAGGGCAATCGGCCCCATTTCGTAGTGCTGCGCCGCGGAGGTGATGGCGCCGACACGCTTGTCGCCGAGCAGCACCTCGCTGCCCGGGGCAGGCAGCGTGTGCTGCGAGCCGTCCAGCTGCAGGAACACCAGCCGGCGCGGCGGACGGCCCAGGTTGTGCACGCGGGCGATGGTTTCCTGGCCCTTGTAGCAGCCCTTGGCCAAGTGCACGGCGGTGCGGAGCAGGTCCAGCTCGTGCGGAATGGTCTTCTCGTCGGTTTCCGCGCCGAACCGCGGGCGCCAGGCCGCGATCCGCAGCGCCTCGGCCGCCCAGACGCCTGCCAGCTGCAGGCCGGCGACGGCGGCTTCGAGTTCGGCGGCCGGCAGCAGATATTCGTACCAGGTCCGTTCCAGGCCGGGGTGCTGGGGTTCATCGATTCCGGTGTAGGCATAGCCGCCGGCGCCGATCTGCGGCCACGGGTCCTGCCAGACGGTCCTTCCGTCGAACGCCGGCACCGGCTTGACCGAGCCGACCACGGCCCAGTCGGCGGAAACATCGGCGACGTCCACGCGCATCATGAACTTCATGGACTCCAGCCATGCGGCCAACGGCGCGGCCTCGAAGGATTCGACGATCAGCCAGGCGCGTTCGCCGTCGTCGACAATGCGGGCATCGTATTCGATCCGGCCCTGTACGGTGAGCAGCAGCGCCTCGCTGGACTGGCCCGGCTGCAGGTTCAGCAACAGTTGTGAGGAGAGGGTGTTCAGCCAGCTCAGCCGGTCCTCGCCGGCCACGGTCACCACGCCGCGGTGGGACAGGTCCACCACTGCTTCACCACGGGCCAGCGCACGCTGTTCGCGCAGTGGGTCGGAATAGTGGGCGGCAACGCCGGCGTCGGGCCCTGAGGCTTCGACGGCGCCGTGCTGCAGGAGCAGGGGGCTGCGGTAGGTCATACTGGCATCAACTCCTGACGGCGGTGCCAAATTCCCGAGGGGCCGCGCCGCGGACGGTGCTGCCCGGCAGAGGAGGCGCGGCGTGCCGTCCCGACTGGTTTAGGGGCGCTTGGTGAGGATCGCCGAGGCGTGCGGGGCCAGCTCGTTGCCCTTGGCTGCGGCCACGTCCCAGCGCCAGTACAGGTCATTGTTGACCAGGCCGAAGATCCGGGTGGCCGCGCTGTAATCCTTGGACTGCGAACCGCGCATCACCATGTCCGTGCTCAGCTGCACGCGCGGGCCCTTGATCTGCCCGTAGTACAGCTCGGAGATGCCGCCGGGATGCACGATGGTGGCCGTAATGTCGAAGCCGCCGTCGGCGTTGCGCAGCTCTTCGACCTCGTCCGCTGACTTCAACGCCGGCACAATCTCCGCCGGGACCAAGCCCGGACCGACGTCGGCGTCGTTGAGTTTGCGGTCCAGCGCCCAGAAGCCGGTTTCCACCGACAACGGCCGCAACCGGTTGCCGTCCTCATCGGTAAGCCAGCTTTCGGCCGTGTACTGCAGGTAGGGCAGGCCGTTTTGCGAGAACGTGGCCTTCTGGACGAAGTGTTCGTCCTCTTCCTCGCCCGCCCCCAACCGGCCAGCGCCTTCCCAGGTGCCGAGCAGCCATGACAGCGGCACCAGTTCCGGGGTCAGCTCCGTGGGGAGTTCAATCGGCATGATGAAGCGACGGGCCGCTTATTTCTGGCCCTTGAACAGGCGGACAACCACCAGCGAGGCGACAGCCGCGATGGACAGGCCGGCGAGGACCAGCAGGGAAAGGAAGGCGATTTCAAGACCGAGATACGACATGGCTCCATAGTAACGGCCCGGGCGGAAGGATGCCTGCTTGCGACGTAACCACCCGCTGTGACCTCGATCAAACCCGCGCGCATCTCACGGCACCGGCGCGGCATGTTCCCGGGTCACGGCCGGATCAGCGCAGCAGCATCCGTTCCAGGAAATAGACCAGCGAACCGGCGGACATGACCGGTGCCGCGCCGGCCGCCAGCATCGCCGGCAGCCGGGTGGGGCCGCCGTCGGCCAGGATCAGCCGCCTGAAGCAGACCAGGATGATGCCGACGACGGCGCCCACCACCGCTGCGGGAACCATCGGCACGCTGGAGAACATCGGGGCGGCCAGCGTACCGGCCAGCGTGGCCAGCACCACGCCCAGCGGCGCCACAATGCGGTCCGGCCAGGGCAGCAGGCAGGCGCCGATGGCCAGCAGCATGCTGATGCCCGTCACCAGCATCATGCCGGTGTTGGCGGTATTGGCCGCCAGCCGTTCGGCAGCCACCCAGCCGGCGCCCAGCGAGGTCAGCACCAGACCGGTGCTTGTGCCGAAGGTGGATTCGAGCCGGTGCGGCTGCCCGGTGCCGCGGATCAACTGGATCAGGAAAACGGCCATCACGCCGAGGGCAATCACCACCGCCATCCACAGCAGCGGCATGCCGGCGGGCGCCACAGTGGCGAGCACCGCCGTCGCAATTCCTGCCAAGG
Source organism: Arthrobacter sp. B0316-1-20 (assembly GCF_059091865.1). Classification (NCBI taxonomy): domain Bacteria; kingdom Bacillati; phylum Actinomycetota; class Actinomycetes; order Micrococcales; family Micrococcaceae; genus Arthrobacter; species Arthrobacter sp. B0316-1-20. The sequence goes on from NZ_JBNHHC010000002.1 coordinate 21,650, forward strand.
AGATGACCACGGCCAAGGTCTTCTTGGCCGGCACATCCAGCAGCACCGGCCAGCCGAAGCCGATCACCACAGCGGAAACACACACCACGGCAGTCAGCACGGGAAGGGACAGGTAGGAGGCACCGATGACAGCGCACAGTACGGCGGCCGCGGCTACGGCGACGATCCACGTTTTCACGCTAGTCATACTGCCCTATGACGCAGGGGCGGTGCGAGAACCCGCGCCTCCACGGGCTGCGGGCGCTATACTTGTGCCACCGTCCGGCAGGATTCGCCTGCTTGTAAGGACCTTCCGGGCCCAGCCCGATGGTGTGCGCCGCAACCCCCTTGGAGGAACCATGCCGCACATTCTGCTGTTGACCAACAGCCACGGCTCGTCGGTTGGCGTGCTGCCGGCCCTGGAGCTGCTGAACCACAAGGTCCACATTCTGCCGGCCGAACCCACGGCGCTGCTGGAAACCGACCCGGCCGACGTGGTCATGGTAGACGCCCGCAAGGACCTGGTCGGCGCGCGCTCGCTCACCCAGCTGCTGAAGGCCACCGGACTGGGCGCACCGCTGGTGCTGGTGCTCACCGAGGGCGGGATGGCCGCCGTTAGCGCCAATTGGCTGGCCGACGACGTGGTCCTGGACACCGCAGGTCCGGCCGAAGTGGAGGCGCGGCTGCGTCTGGTGATCGCCCGGGCGCACGCCGACGATGAGCAAACCAGCACGGAAATCCATGCCTCCGGGGTGGTGGTCGACGAGGCCAGCTATACGGCGCGTGTGGGCGGGCAGCCGCTGAACCTGACCTATAAGGAATTCGAACTGCTCAAGTACCTGGCCCAGCATCCCGGCCGGGTCTTCACCCGCGACCAGCTGCTGCATGAGGTCTGGGGATACGACTACTACGGCGGCACCCGCACGGTCGACGTGCACGTGCGGCGGCTGCGGGCCAAGCTGGGCTCCGACCACGAGCAGTTGATCGGCACCGTCCGCAACGTCGGCTACCGCTTTACCCTGGTGCGCGGCGCGGAAGAAGCACCCGCCGACGTCACCGGCTGACCCGGCTTGGTGCGCTTTCGTCATGCGGCGGGCCACGCTTCTCCGCCGTCGCTGCCTGCTCGGATAGTCTGTGCTCATGACTGCATCGGATTCCGACCTGTGGCCCGTGCTGACCATCAAGGGCGCCCCTGACACCGAGACCCTCGCGGACATCAAGGCGCTGGCCGCCGCCGCCGAAGAATCCGACGGGAACCCGCCGCTCTCCGAGCAGACCTGGGTGAACCTGCGCACCGCGGACTCCGCCGACCTGTTGGTGCTGGCCACCTACGCCGGCGAAGAGCGCTCCGATCCCGCCACCGCGAGCGCGCTGGCGGGCGTCGCCGTCGTCAGCCTGGCCACCGTTGCCGGCGCCGAGAGCATCCTGGAACTGGTGGTGCACCCGTCCTACCGCTGCAAGGGTGTGGGCCTGCGGTTGGCCGAAGCCGTGCAGCAGCACACCGAACTGCCCGATGTGAGGGCCTGGTCGCACGGCGGACACGAGGCAGCGGGACGGCTGGCCGCCCGCTTCGGCTTCGCGCCGGTGCGCGAGCTGTGGCGGATGCGGCTGACCCATCCTGCGGGAATGCCCGACGCCGAGCTGCCGGCCGGCGTCGTCATCCGCGCCTTCGTGCCCGGCCAGGATGAGGAAGCATGGCTTGCCGCGAACGCCGCCGCCTTCGCCGACCACCCGGAACAAGGTGCCATGACCCTCTCCGATTTGCGGGCCCGGATGGCCGAGGACTGGTTCGATCCGGCAGGATTCCTGCTGGCCGTGCGCCAGGACGGCGGCGAGTTGCTTGGTTTCCACTGGACCAAAGTCCATCCGCGGACCGGCAGCCACCCGTCCATCGGCGAGGTCTACGTCGTCGGGGTGACGCCGCAGGCGCAGGGCACCGGGCTGGGCAAGGCGCTGACCATCGCCGGCATCAAGCACCTGCAGGACGCCGGCGAACAGGCGATCATGCTTTACGTGGACGCGGACAACGAGCCCGCGGTGGGGCTGTACCGCAAGCTCGGCTTCACCCGCTGGGATGTGGACGTGATGTATGCGGCACAGGCTCAGGCTGGCGCCGAATAGTCGCTAATCTTAGAGGTACCCGGGCGCCTCTGTGGGAGGCAGCCCGGCCCGCCGACGTAAGCAGGAGAGAGCATGGTCACCGAACCTGAAGCCGCAGCCATTCCCCGCTTAGGGTCTTCCGAGATGGTGCCTGCCCGCGCCACCCAGGACCGCATCGACATTCCGGAGTTCGCCCCCTCGCTGGCACCCGACGGGGACTTCACCTTGGAACGGTTCCTGGACCGGGAAATCAGCTGGCTGGACTTCAATGCACGCGTCCTCGAGTTGGCCGAGGACGAGGACCTCTACCTGCTGGAGCGGTTGAACTTCCTGTCCATCTTTGCGTCCAACCTGGACGAGTTCTTTATGGTCCGGGTGGCCGGCCTGAAGCGCCGGATCGCCACCGGCCTGGCCGTGCCTTCCGCCGCCGGGCTCTCCCCCATCGAGCAACTGGAACAGATCAAGATCGCGGGGCACAAGCTGCAGCATCGGCACGCCCGGATCTTTGCCGAGCAGATCCGCCCGGCATTGGCCTACGAGCACATCCACATTGTGCGCTGGGATGAGCTGGACGAAGCGGCCCGCACCGAGCTGTCCGTCATGTTCCGGGAGCGGGTGTTCCCGATCCTGACCCCGCTGGCGGTGGATCCGGCCCATCCGTTCCCCTACATCTCCGGGCTCTCACTCAACCTGGCCGTGATCGTGCGCAACCCGGTGAGCGAGAAGGAACTCTTCGCCCGGCTCAAGGTCCCGGACCAGCTGCCGCGGCTGATCTCGGTCGACGGCCCCCGCGCCGGCTCGGTGCCCGGCCGCACCGCGCGGTTCATCCCGCTGGAAGACGTCATCGCCCAGCACCTGGATTTGCTCTTCCAGGGCATGGAAGTGCTGGAGCATCACACGTTCCGGGTCACCCGCAACGAGGACTTGGAAGTTGAAGAGGACGACGCCGAGAACCTGCTCCAGGCGCTGGAAAAGGAACTGCTGCGCCGCCGCTTCGGACCGCCCGTGCGGCTGGAAGTGGCCACGGACATCAACCCGAGCGTGCGTGAACTGCTGGTGCGCGAACTCGGCGTCGAGGAATCCGAAGTGTACGCGCTGCCGGCGCCGCTGGACCTCCGCGGGCTGGAGGCCATCTACGGGATTGACCGGCCGGACATGAAGTACCCCAAGCAGCTGGCCCACACCAGCCGCCACCTGAACGAGAGCGAAACCTCCAAGGCCGCGGACGTGTTCGCTGCCATGCGCCGGCGCGACATCCTGCTGCACCATCCCTACGACTCGTTCTCCACCTCGGTGCAGGCCTTCCTGGAGCAGGCAGCGGCAGACCCCAAGGTGCAGGCGATCAAGCAGACGCTGTACCGGACCTCCGGCGATTCGCCGATCGTGGATGCGTTGATCGACGCCGCCGAGGCCGGCAAGCAGGTGCTGGCCTTGGTGGAGATCAAGGCCAGGTTCGACGAGCAGGCCAACATCGACTGGGCCCGGAAGCTGGAACAGGCCGGCGTCCACGTGGTCTACGGCATCGTGGGCCTGAAGACCCACTGCAAACTGTCGCTGGTGGTGCGCCAGGAGGGCGACGGGCTGCGGCGCTACTGCCACATCGGCACCGGCAACTACCATCCGCGCACCGCCCGGTACTACGAGGATCTGGGCCTGCTGACGGCCAATTACCAAGTGGGCGAAGACCTCTCCAAGCTGTTCAACCAGCTTTCCGGCTACGCGCCGAAGTCCACCTTCAAGCGGCTGCTGGTGGCACCGCGGTCGGTGCGGTCGGGGCTGATCGACCGGATCGAAAAAGAAATCGCCAACAGCAAGGCCGGTCTGGCCGCCCGCGTGGCGATCAAGGTGAATTCAATGGTGGACGAGGCCATCATCGATTCGCTCTACCGTGCCTCGCAGGCCGGCGTGAAGGTGGACGTGATTGTCCGCGGCATTTGCGCCGTCCGCCCGGGAGTGCCGGGGCTCAGCGAGAACATCCGCGTCCGCTCCGTGCTGGGCAGGTTCTTGGAGCACTCCCGGGTGTTCGGTTTCGCCAACGGCGGCGACCCGGTGGTCTACATCGGCTCTGCGGACATGATGCACCGCAACCTGGACCGCCGGGTGGAGGCCTTGGTGCAGCTGAACTCGCGCGAGGACATTTACGATCTGCTGGCCCTGTTGGACCGGTACATGGACCCCGGCACCGCCAGCTGGCACCTGGACAGCGACGGCGACTGGACCCGCCACCACAAGGACGACGACGGCAACCCGCTCTCGGATATCCAGTCCTGGCTGCTCGCCTCCAGATCCCGCCAGCGCACCCTGACCCGCCGCTGATGACGCAGAACAAAACCGACGACGCCGGTGCTCCCCCGGGCGTCAAAGTCACCGCTGCGGGGGCTCTGTGTTGGCGCGTCCGCCAGGGTCGGCTTGAAGTGCTGCTGATCCACCGGCCACGCTACGACGACTGGTCCTGGCCTAAGGGCAAATTGGACAGCGGCGAAACCACTCCCGAGTGCGCCGTCCGCGAGGTCGACGAGGAAATAGGCGTCCAGATCCGGCTGGGCATTCCGTTGCCCACCATCTACTACCGGGTGAACACCGGGCTCAAGCAGGTGCTGTACTGGGCGGCCAAGCTGGAAAAGCAGGAACCGGTTCCCGACGGCAACGAAGTGGACCGCGTGCTCTGGTGCCAGCCGGCCAAGGCGCGCGAACTGCTGACCAACCCCTCCGACGTCGAACCGCTGGACGCGCTCGAGGCCGCACACCGGCGGGGCGAGCTCGACACCTACCCGTTCGTCGTCGTCCGCCATGCCAAGGCCAAACCGCGCTCAGCGTGGTCCCAGGCCGAGGGCGAGCGTCCGCTGGTGGCCACCGGTCGGCGGCAGGCACTGGCAGTCTGCCGGATGCTGTCCGCCTGGAAACCCAAACGAATTGTTTCCAGCCCCTGGCTGCGCTGCGTGCAGACCGTCACCCCGTATGTGTTGCACACCCAAACCAAGCTGCGGACCGTCGAGGCCATCACCGAACACAACAATGAGCGGAACCCGAAGAAGGCCCGGGCCGCGCTGTTCCAGTTGCTGGAGAAGGGCAAGCCGACCGCCGTCTGCACGCACCGGCCCGTGCTGCCGAACCTGTTCAAAGTACTGGCCGACCGGATGGACCCGCTGCTCGCCGCGAAACTGCCCACCGAGGACCCCTACCTGCGGCCGGGTTCAGTGCTGGTCTGCCACATCTCCAGAAAGCAGCATGGAAAGATTGTTGCGATGGAGATCCTCGACGCCTACGACGACTAGCCGCACCTGATCGGCGCTGGTGCTGCCGGGCAACCATGACCCCTTGACCCCTGTGGGGTTGTATCAAATACTTGATACATTGATACACCGCGAGGGGGAACGTGGACTCGGTGACCAGCACTCTGACCGGCCTGCTGATCGGGGCGGTCATCATCTATGCGGTCTTGCGACTCATCGCGGCGCGGAACGACGCCCGGGATCCAGCCGCGGCCTCTGATGCGCCAGCCACCTCGCTTGGTTCCGATGCTTCGGCACTGAGTACGGCCCGGATGCACGCGTTCTGGACCGCCCTCATCGCATTCTTCGCGAGCGGCCTGTCCGCGGCGTCCGACGTAGGCCTTGTCCCCGCGTACTACTACGCCCCGGGCCGCGAACCGGAACCGTCCTGGCTGGCCGGACTGCTGATCCTGCTGGTTCCGCTGGTAAGCCTGGCCGGGATCTACATCATTGGCCAGTACACCTGGCCAAGACCCCGGGGCAGCGTGCGCCGTGCCGACATCGCCATCAGGCGCATTCGCGATTACATCCCGCGGTCGCTGCTGGTGGTGATGGCCACGGCAGCGGTGCTAGCCGTGACCGCGGCGACGGCCATCTGGGAGCTCCCGGGGATTGACGGATTCAGCGGCACGCAAACCTTTGACGGCGTTGAAGTATCCGGCGAACACAACGGACGCCAGCCCGGCAGCTACTTCGCACCAATCCTGCTGATCGGCATCCTGACGCTCGCGGCCGGCGTCGCCGCAGCGACGGCAATCATCGTGCGCAGGCGCTCCGTGGAAGCGCTCAACCGCCAGGACAACGACACCTTGCGCCGCATCCTGATCAACCGACTGTTCCGTACCGCCACCCTGCTCTTCGCTTCGCTCGGGACCATGGCGGTCAGCTTCGCCAATCAACAGTCGCCGGGCCTCATCCTCGACGGCCCCGCACCGGCCACCGGCTGGGAACCGGTCCAGCAGCTTGCAGGCTGGCTTACCGTCGCCCTGATGATCACCATGGCCCTGTGGCGCCCTCCCCTGCTGATCTCCGACGGCCGCATGCCCCCGGACGGCACCGCCCAGCCGATGATCTACCGCGGCAGCTATGCCGCCGGGCAGGAGATTACGGAGTCGGCGCGGACCGCTGGTCTTATCGTCACTGTGCTGGCCTTCATCCCGCTGTCTGCCCTCACGGCTTTCGACTCAGCCACCACCCCGCTGTTCATGCCCTTGGCCGTCGCCATACCAACGGCCATATTCCTCGCCGCCATTGCCTCCGGCGAGATACACCTCTGGCGGGACCACACCGGCCCCCGTTTTCAGTCTTCCCCTGCCCCGTCCATCGCCCGGCCCCGCGGTTGGCTACCGTCCGGCACACCTGCAGTCCAACTGGTTCCGCGGCCGCTCTTGGCCGCTGTGGCCGCCGGCAGCGTGCTGTTGGCCGCCACCATCGGCTTAAATCTGGCCGCCCCCGGCCGCCAGCCGGATCTGCTTTCTGCCTTCGCTGTGGCCGGTGCCGCCCTGCTCTTGCTCGGCGCGGGCGTCGTTGCGCTGGTACACCGCCGGCCTTCCTTGTCCGAGGCGACTCCAGACGCCGACGACCTGCTCCGCCGCGTTTCCGCCTTCCGCCTTGCGCGGATGACCGCCGCCGGCCTGTTTGCCCTGACTGCCCAACTGTTATTGGCGCACCCCGCGGCCTGGGGCTGGTTCCTGAATGGCAGCATCTCGCTGTCCCTATACCAGCTTCCCCCCGGCCTGCACACCGCGCTTCGCATCACCACGGCCGTGCTCTACGCGGCGGCGATCGTGCTGGCGCTTCTCCCGGGACCATCGCGGCCGCGCCGGTCCGTGGCCGCCCAAATCGGCCACCCTGTCCCGCGCCCTTCCAGAGACTCTGACGGCGCTCCAGCCAGCCTCGACCAGCACCACGACCAGTCCACGGTCCGCCGGGACCGCACGCCATGAGCACCCAAATCCAGGTGGACCTGACGGCACCGACGCCCCCGTACGAGCAGATCCGCGGCCAGATCGCCTCGCTCATAGCAGTCGGCACGTTGGCGGCCGGGCAGCGTCTGCCCCCGGTGCGCAGTCTGGCCGCAGACCTGGGTGTGGCCGCAGGTACCGTGGCCCGGGCGTACAAGGAGCTCGAGTCCGCGGGCCTGCTCATCAGCCGGCGTCGCCATGGCACTACGGTGGCCGATACGGCAGCCGCCACGCAAAAAGCCGCAACCCGCTCCACCGAGGTGGGCCTCGCCGTCGTACATTTGGTGCACGCCGCCCGGGACGCGGGACTGGATGATGAGACGGTGCTGAACCTGGTCCGCGGCCAGCTGCAGCGCGAGAAGCCACCGGCACCGGCCCCGGCACCGGCACCGGCACCGGACCACCCTGAGGTGCCGCACCAGCCATGAGCCGCCTCGACCCGACGCACCGGACCAGCCCTGAGGTGCCCCGGCCGGACGCGCCGCAAGGCTTCATGCCCGCCGGCGGCCGCCGAAGCACCCCTCAACTACACTGGACGCTGTGAACGCCATTCCCACCCCGTATGAAGACTTGCTGCGCGACGTGATGGCCAACGGCACGGCCAAATCGGACCGCACCGGCACCGGCACGCGCAGCGTCTTCGGCCGCCAGATCCGCTATGACCTGGCCCAGGGCTTCCCGCTGATCACCACCAAGCGCGTGCATTTCAAGTCCGTGGCGCTGGAGCTGCTCTGGTTCCTGCGCGGCGACTCCAACGCAAAATGGCTACAGGAACGCGGCGTCAAGATCTGGAACGAATGGGCCGACGCCGACGGCGAGCTCGGCCCGGTCTACGGAGTGCAGTGGCGCTCCTGGCCCACGCCCGACGGCGGGCATATCGACCAGATCGCCAACCTGGTGGAAGACCTGAAGAACAATCCCGACTCGCGCCGGCACATCGTCTCGGCATGGAACGTGGCGGAGATCAAAAACATGGCGCTGCCGCCGTGCCACGCGTTCTTCCAGTTCTACGTGGCGGACGGCAAGCTCTCCTGCCAGCTGTACCAGCGCAGCGCGGACATGTTCCTGGGCGTGCCGTTCAACATCGCCTCCTACGCACTGCTCACCCTGATGCTGGCGCAGCAGGTGGGCCTGGAGCCAGGTGAATTCATCTGGACCGGCGGCGACGTGCACGTCTACGACGATCATGTGGACCAGGTCCGCGAGCAGCTTTCGCGCGAACCCTACCCGTACCCCACGCTCAACATCCTGCGAAAGCCGGAGAGCATTTTCGACTACTCGCTGGAGGACTTCGACGTGGCGAACTATCAGCATCACCCGGCCATCAAGGCGCCGGTGGCCGTATGAGCGCCGACGACATCCCTGGTTTCGCTGACGCGGGCGCCGTTGACGCGGGCGCCGTTGACGCAGGCGCCGTTGATGCAGGCGCAGCCAACGCCGGCTCCTCCGGCGCGACCTACGCCGTCGACGGCCCGCGTCCCTATCCGGACAGCGTCGCCGAGGCAGTGTCCGCCGCAGCCGTCACCGGCGGCGGGCAGCCGCAGCGGCTGGCAGCCCCGGTGGTCGGCATGATCTGGGCGCAGACCACCAACGGCGTAATCGGCCGCGACGGCGGCATGCCCTGGCACCTGCCCGAGGACCTGGCGCACTTCAAGCGGACCACCCTCAACCATCCTGTGGTGATGGGCCGCAAGACCTGGGAGTCCTTCCCGGACAAATATCGGCCGCTGCCCGGACGCACCAACATTGTGATCAGCCGCCGGCCGGAAATGCGCGGCCAGCTTGTGGCCGAGGGGGCGGTGGTGGTCGAATCCGTGGAGGACGCGATGGCCGAGGCCGCAGCCAGTCCAGGCAGCGACGAAATCTGGATCCTTGGCGGCGGCGAGATCTTCAACCTCACCACACAGCATACCAACGCGGCGTCGGTCACCGTTATTGATATGGAGACCGACGGCGACACCTACGCCCCGCAACTGGGCCCGGAATGGAAGTTCGACGGCGTCTCCCCCACCGAAGGCTGGAGCACCGCGGCCAACGGCACCCGCTACCGCATCTCGCTCTGGGTCCGCGGGGAGGACAGCCGGGCGCAGTAGCACCACGCGCACATTCTGGTTGGCCTCGGGGTGAATGCGGACGGTCAACCGCCGGGCGGCACGGGGCCGTGCGGCACCGAGACCGGATGGCACTCAGGCCGTGCGAGGCACCCAACCCGAGCACCGCCGTCGTACGCGTACCCCTTGATATGCCGCCGGAGTCGCGTAACTCACCAGTGCCCGAATTGACCCTGCCCGTAAACTAGATGGCATGACTTCCCCGGTAGCCAATTCCTCTGCACAGTCCGTCGGCCTGATCGGTTGGCGCGGCATGGTCGGTTCCGTCCTCATGCAGCGCATGCAGGATGAAGGCGACTTCGACCTCATCAACCCCGTCTTTTTTTCCACGTCGAACGCCGGCGGCGACGCCCCGGCCTTCGCTGAAGGCGCGGGCAAACTGCAGGACGCGTACGACGTCGAGACGCTCGCCAAGCTGCCGATCATCGTCACCGCGCAGGGCGGGGACTACACCTCCGAGGTCTACCCGAAGCTGCGCGATGCCGGCTGGGACGGACTTTGGATTGATGCCGCTTCCACGCTGCGGATGCAGGACAGCTCCATCATTGTGCTGGACCCTGTGAACCGTGACGTGATCGACGCCGGCCTGGCGCGCGGCGTCAAGGAATTCATCGGCGGCAACTGCACCGTTTCCTGCATGCTCATGGGCCTGGGCGGGCTGTTCAAGAACGGCCTGGTGGAGTGGGGAACCTCCATGACCTACCAAGCAGCCTCCGGCGGCGGCGCCCGGCACATGCGCGAACTGCTGAACCAGTTCGGTTCGCTCAACGCTGCCGTGACCGCCGAACTGGCCGACCCTGCCTCTGCCATCCTGGAAATCGACCGCAAGGTCCTGGCCCTGCAGCGCAATCCTGAGCTGGATTCCTCCCAGTTCGGCGTACCGCTGGCCGGCTCCGTGATCCCGTGGATCGACAAGGATCTGGGCAACGGACAGTCCAAGGAAGAGTGGAAAGCGCCTGCCGAGACGAACAAGATCCTGGGACTCAGCGATGACAAACGCATCCCGTTCGACGGTCTGTGCGTGCGTATCGGAGCCATGCGATCCCACTCGCAGGCCCTCACCCTGAAACTCACCGAAGACCTCCCGGTGGCCGAAATCGAGCGGATCATCGACGCCGACAACGAGTGGTCCCGCGTGGTGCCGAACACCAAGGAAGCCACCATGGAGCAGCTCACCCCGGTGGCGGCCAGCGGCACCCTGGAGATCCCGGTCGGCCGCATCCGCAAGCTGGAAATGGGCCCCGAGTACATCAGCGCCTTCACCGTCGGCGACCAGCTCCTGTGGGGCGCCGCGGAGCCGCTGCGACGCATGCTGCGGATCGCCACCGGCAACCTCTAAGCCAGGCGCCCCTATAGGGCAGCCGGCAGAGCTGGTGACACACGGCTTATGGAGCCTGTCCCTTCGCGGGGCGGGCTCCTGCTGTTGAGTCCTCGGTGAGGTCCTCGGCCCGCCGTACACCGCTTCCCCAGCGCGACGGCGGTCCATTGCCAGCGTCTCCGCTCCCACCTTCCCCTCTTGCTCGGACCATCGGGGGCCGTACGAGCTCCCCCGCCGGCCTTGCAGGCCGGCATCCTCTGATACGGACGCGTCTTGTCCTCCACAGGCGACACTTACCCTCCACAGGGCCCTCTCCTCCTCACGGACGTCACTAAACCCTCAACAAAGCCGTCTCCTCCTGCACAAGGAGCTCTCCCTACAAACGCGTCCTGTCCTCTGCAAGGCTGACTCCTCCCACGCAAGACGTCTTCCTTCCCGCACAGACGCGTCTTGCCCTCCACAGGGCCGCCCCGGTCGATGGTTGTGCACATACGTCGAACGCCCGTTCTAGTCCGAGCTTGCGCTGCATAGCGTTGAAGTATGGCAGCGGGACCGTGGGACGAGGCACAGGAGCCGGACGAACACTCCGGCGCCTCCGCCGTGCCGGACGGTGCTGCCGCACCGGATGACGCGGCTGCAGCTCCGGACAATGGCGCCCGCTCGGACAGCGGCTCGGGCACAAGCGCCACTCCAGGTGAAGAAGCCGCGGTAGATGCTGGCGCCCATGCTGTCACACCGGAGGACAGCACCCCATCGGTTTCTGCGTGTCGGGAGTTGTGGGAGGAGGATTGGCGGGAGCTGGAACCGGCGGAACTGGCCGGGCTGCTCGCCGGCACCGACCCCGGCAGCCTCGATGACTGGTCCGTGCTCGAATACCTCAAGGCCGTGCGCAAGCACGAGGCCTGGACCCAGTCCCGCCGCACCCGCGCCATCCACCAGATGTCCGTGCTCCGGCCCGCCACCGGCACCGATGCCGGCGCGCCGGACGGGATCAGCCGGCACGCCGCCCAGGAACTCGCCCCCATCCTCGCCGTGCCCGGCAAACAGGCCGCCGCGGAACTGGCCGACGCGCACCAGATCGGCACCCACCTGCCCGCCACCCTCGCCGCCCTCGACGACGGCGCGATCGACCTGCCCCGCGCCGCCGCGATCGCCCGCAAAGGCGCCGACCTCCCGCCGGAGACCTTGGCCGAGTTCGAGAACGCGGTGCTGCCCGGTGCCGGGGCCATCACCCTCGAATCCGTCCACGCCCGCGCCCGGACCGCCCGCGACCGGCTGCACCCCGAACCCCTCGAGACCCGGCACCGGGCCGCAATGCAACGGCGCACCGTCCAATACCTGCCGCAGGAGGACGGCATGGCCGAACTCTACATCCGCACCTCCGCGGACAAAGCCCTGCTGGCCTACAACCTGATGCAGGCCCATGCCAGGAAACTGCGAACCGCCGAGGAGACCCGCACCCTCGGCCAGCTCCGCGCCGACGTCTTCACCGACATGCTCCTGCGCTACCCCGACCACGCCTACCAACCCGCCACCGCAGCACCGGCCACAGAACCAGCCGCAACCGGCCTGAACCGTGCTGGGTTTCGTAGAGGCTCGGGATTCACGCACTCAGGGGTTCCCGGGTGCGGTTCAGGTGGAAATGGTGTTCGTACTCTATCGGGGTCTGGTAGCCGATGGATGAATGGAGACGCTGATGGTTGAACCAGTGCACCCACTCGGCGGTCGCGGTCTCTACGGCTTGCCGCGACGTCCATGTGCGGGCCGGACCGGCATCGATCAACTCGGTCTTGTAGAGGCCGATGGTCGACTCCATCAACGCGTTGTCGAGGGCGTCTCCCACGGTTCCGATCGAACCGGCGATCCCTGCCTCGGCCAGTTTCTCGGTCAACGCGATGGACGTGTACTGCGAGCCTGCGTCGGAGTGGTGGATCAGTCCGTTGGACGTGAACCGGACCTTGCCGCGGCGGCGGGCGAACAGCGCCTGGGCCAGCGCACCGGTCACCAGCGACGTTTCCTTCGACGTGGATGCTTTCCAGCCCAGGATCATCCGCGAGGCCACATCGGTGATGAACGAGACGTAGCAGAATCCGGCATACGTCCAGACGTAGGTGAAGTCCGCGACCCATACGGTGTTCGGCACGGTGATGTCCCAGCCGCGGTTGACCCGGTCCGGGTGCCGCGGCGCTTCCCGGTCCCGGTGGGTGGTCACGGTGCGGTGCCGTCCCCTGACAGCGCCGGCCAGGCCTGCCTGGCGCATCAGCCGGCCCACCCGGTCGCGGCCGATCCGGTGACCCTGCCGGTTCAGCGCGTGCCACATCTTGAGCACTCCATAGCAGCTGAAATTCTGCTTATGGATGCCGGTGATCACTTCGGTCATCACCAGATCCGACGCGGCCCGGGCGGAAAGCGGGCGGGATTTGTACGCGTAGTAGGTGCACGGGGCGATCTTTATTCCGGCGTTCGCGGTCAGAACGCGGCAGATCGGCTCGACCCCGAAGCGGTGCCTGAAAGCATCGATGTACTCAACGATTATTGCCGTGGGCGGTCGAGCTCCGCTGCGAAAAAAGCCGATGCGGTTTTCAGGATTTCGTTGGCCCGCTTCAGCTCCGCGTTCTCCCGCCGCAGCCGGCGCAGGTCGGCGGCCATATCGCTGGTCACCCCGGGGCGGTCCCCGGCGTCGACCTCCGCCTTCCGCGACCAGGTCCGCAAGGTGTCGTCCGGGATCCCGACGATCTTGGCCACGTGCCTGATCGTGGCCGCCTTGGACTCCTCCTGGTGCTCCGCGCGCCGCTCCATATACAGGCGCACTGCACGGTCCTTGAATTCCTGTTCGTACTTGATTCCGCTGGTCATGATTCATTCTCCGGTGAGGAAAGAGTCTCTACCAGACCCAGTACGGTTCAAGACCCCGACGGCACCCTGCACTTCACCACCCGCTCCGGACACACCCACACCACCACCCCCGACGAAGGCTGGGCCCTCACCTACCCCACACCAAAAGACGACGCCGAACCCCCAACCGGCAAGGGGAGAAGCGCAACAGGAGGATTCCAAGACGGAGAGGAAGGCGAACGATGCGACGAAACGACGCCGCCGTTCTGATGGAAGGGCCGCGGGCTGCCCACCTGCGGCGCCTGCTACTTGGGGCGCTGCCTTCCTGCGGCCTGCGGCGCCGCCTACCCGGGGAGCGGGTTGTCGCTTCGGGATGTCTCCCAGCCGGCCGGACCGTCGCTGCCGGCCTCGTACTCTTCCAGCGGCACCACGTCTTTCTCCCAAGCCTTGAGTACTGGTTCTACGATCCGCCAGCAGTCCTCGGCGATGTCCCCGCGGACAGACAAAAGCGGGTCGCCGTGCAGCACGCCTTCCAAGACTTCGCCGTAGGGCAGCAGGTCAGCCGCGTGAAGATCTGCTGCCATGACCGCACGGTCCAGCGTGAAGATGTCGCTCGGGCCGTTGACATCGATCTCCAGTTGCAGGGTCTCTGGCCCCAGACCGATCCTCAGCCGGGTTGGACTGTCGATGCCTTTGAATCCCGTGGGCAGGTGGCTGACCGGCTTGAAGGTGATGATGACTTCCTTCTTCGGTTGGGCCAAGGCCTTGCCTGAACGCAGGATGAATGGGACGCCCGCCCAGCGGTTGTTGTTGATCGAAACTTCAACCTCAGCAAGGGTTTCCGTTTTCCGTGAGGGGTCTACGCCCTGTTCCGCGGTGTAGTCGGGTATGTCCCGATCGCCGATTCGGCCCGCAGTATAGCGGGCTCGCCGGGTGCTTTTGGCAAAGTCAGGGTCGACGCTGCTGGCCCGCATTATGGTGCCGATGTGGTCGCGCAGGTCCCGCTCTTTAAGGGTGGACGGCGGGTTCAGCGCCGTCAGGGCCATGACCTGCAGCAAGTGGCTTTGGATCATGTCCCGCAGCGCGCCGGCGCCGTCGTAGTAGCGGGCGCGTCCCTCCAGGGCCAGGGCTTCGTCGTAGAAAATCTCCACTTTCGCTACGTGTTCATTGCTGAGCAGTGGTTCCAACAAGCGATTAGCGAAGCGCAGGCCAAGGATGTTGAAGACTGTTGACTTGCCCAGGAAGTGGTCCACCCGGTGGATATGGTCCTCAGGCACCAGTTTCAGCAATGTCTTGTTCAGCAACACGGCCGACTCAAGGCTCGTGCCAAACGGTTTCTCCAGCACCAGACGGGTCCCCTCTGGCACATCCTCGGGTTGGAGCACTTCGCATGCTTTTTGGCTGACAGCCGGCGGCAGGGCGAAGAATACGGCCACCGGTCCGTCCAGTGCCGCCAGCAGCTTGGCCAGGGCTCCTTCGGCCGTCACGTCGACCGAGTGGTATCGGGTGTCTTGCTGGATGTCGAGCAGTTGCTGCCGTCCGTCGTCGTTCGCTGCGCCGGCGCAGGGATCAAAGGCGCCGCTGACGCGTTGCTGCCAGCGTGCAGAGTCCCAGTCATCGGAGCCGGCGCCCACCAGTTTCAGCCCGGTGGTTTTGCCTTGGGCAATCAGCCTGCCCAACCCAGGAAGCAGCAGCCTGCCGGTTAGATCGCCGGAAGCCCCCAGGATCAGCAATGTCCGGATCTGCATCGGCCCGCTGGCATAGGGGGAGGAAGCGTCCCTGGTCTCCGTCTGTTCAGCGCTCACGTTTCCCACCTTGCCATGGCAGCGACGCGGAGGGAACGGTCCTATCGCAGCTGCGAGGAAGGCGGGACTGGAACCCGCACCAGCCGGGCACGGCGGAACGGACCTGGACCCGCACCAGCCGGGCAGGACGGAAACGGATCTGGAAACCGCACCAGCCGGGCACGGCAAACGGACCGGACAGCGCTGTCAGCCGCCCGCCGTCCCGTACCACTCGGAATTAGCCGTGAAACTTGCGAACATAGCGACGTGCTGCCCGCGCCCTCAGAAGGCGAGCGAGAAGGGCGCGACTGCGGCCACCGCCAGTTGATACCCTTAAGAGCTGAACTCCGGCGTGGCCCGGGGATTGTGAACCAGATCGACGAAAGTAGACACGGCGCGTGTTCAATTCACTCTCTGACCGGTTGACCTCAACCTTCAAGAATCTGCGCGGCAAGGGACGCCTGTCCGAGGCCGACGTCGATGCCACCGTGCGCGAGATCCGGCGTGCCCTGCTAGACGCCGACGTTGCCGTGCCCGTGGTGCGCGCGTTCACCGCCCATGTTAAGGAACGCGCTCTGGGCGAGGAAGTCTCGGGCGCCCTGAACCCGGGCCAGCAGGTCGTCAAGATCGTCAACGACGAACTGGTCAATATCCTCGGCGGCGAGACCCGCCGCATCAAGCTGGCCAAGAACCCGCCGACGGTGATCATGCTCGCCGGCCTGCAAGGTGCCGGTAAGACCACGTTGGCCGGCAAGCTGTCCAAGTGGCTCAAGGGCCAGGGCCACAGCCCGCTGCTGGTTGCCGCGGACTTGCAGCGCCCCAACGCCGTGACGCAGCTTCAGGTCAACGGCCAGCGCGCCGGTGTGCCCGTTTACGCCCCGCACCCGGGCGTGCAGTCGGAGTTTGACTCCGTGACCGGCGACCCGGTGGCAGTGGCCCGCGACGGCGTCGCCGAAGCACGGCAGAAGCTGTACGACGTGGTCATCGTGGACACCGCGGGCCGGCTGGGCGTCGACGCCGAGATGATGCAGCAGGCCGCGGACATCCGCGCCGCCATCAACCCGGACGAAGTCCTCTTCGTGATCGACGCGATGATCGGCCAGGACGCCGTCAATACCGCGCAGGCGTTCAATGAAGGCGTCAACTTCACCGGCGTCGTCCTTTCCAAGCTCGACGGCGATGCCCGCGGCGGTGCCGCGCTCTCCGTTGCGTCGGTGACCGGCAAGCCCGTGATGTTTGCGTCCACCGGCGAGAACCTGGACGACTTCGAGATCTTCCACCCGGACCGGATGGCCAACCGCATCTTGGACATGGGCGACATCCTCACCCTGATCGAGCAAGCGGAAAAGTCCTGGGACAAGGGCGAAGCCGAGCGGATGGCGCAGAAGTTTGCCGACCAGGAAGACTTCACGCTCGACGACTTCCTCGCCCAGATGCAGCAGATCCGCAAGATGGGCTCGATGAAGAAGATGCTCATGATGATGCCCGGCGCCGCCAACATGCGCCAGCAACTGGAGAATTTCGACGAGCGCGAGATTGACCGGGTGGAAGCGATCGTCCGCTCGATGACCCCACACGAACGGGTTGCCCCGAAGATCATCAACGGTTCCCGCCGCGCCCGCATCGCCAAGGGCTCGGGCGTCCACGTCTCCGAGGTCAACGGTTTACTGGAGCGCTTCGGCCAGGCCCAGAAGATGATGAAGAAGATGGCGCAGGGCGGCGGCATCCCGGGCATGCCGGGCATGGCTGGTCCCGGCGGCTTCGGCGGCGCCCGCAAGAAGCAGCAGGCCGCCAAGGGCAAGAAGAAGGCCCGCTCCGGCAACCCGGCCAAGGCGGCGCAGGAGCTGCGCGAGGCCGAGGAGCGGCGCAAGAACAAGGCATCGGTGCCGGCCGGAAGCGCCTTCGGTGCCCCGCAGGACGGGCAGGACTTTGATCCGTCAGCGCTGAACCTGCCCAAGGGCTTCGACAAGTTCCTCGGCAAGTAGTCCGCCAAGTTCCACCTGCAGCGTTGAGTGCCCCGTCGGTTGTCCGGTGGGGCACTTGCCGTGAAACCGGAAGGTAAGCTGGGTTGCTGAATCGATTAGGCACGACGACGGCCACGACGACGAGGGTCTGAAGCCCCACCGGTGAGGCAGCGCAGCGAAGGAGTTTTGTGGCAGAGCAGGCACACAGCGGCGTGGATTGCTCCGCCGGAAGGCGGCAGGGCGCCGTCGTGGTCATCGTACGCAGCGTCGGCGGTTCCGTGGTGCTGGTGGACGGTCCTGACCGCCCCGCGCTTCCGGCCGCCGCGGTCCGACCCGGTGAAGACCCGCGCGCCGCCGCGGCCCGCGTGCTCGCCGAATCCTCCTTGCCGGTGCCGCCCGGGCGCATTCTGGCGCTCGATTACCAGCCGGTGGCTGCCGCGGCCGCCGAAGCCATCACCTTTGTGTACGACGGCGGCACGTACGACGGCGGTGAGCTCGCCGCGGGTGCCGGGGGACAGGCGGTCTTCCTCCCGGTCGAACAGGCCGAAGCCGTCCTGGACAGCGCGCAGTCCGCCCAGTTGGCCGCCGGGCTCCGAGCCCACGAGCTCCTCACCGTGGTGGAACTGCGCAACGGGCAGGTGCTGCGGACCGCGCAGGCGCGCGTGCCGGAACGCGAGTTGGCGCCGCAGGTCTGGGATCCCGAGCCTGCCGGCGGGTCCAAAGGGACTGTCGGGTCCGGCGTTTAGTATTTCTCCCATGGCAATCGGCAGCGGAGAGCGGGTGGTCTTTGTCCACGGCACCGATAGTTTTGGGGCCGCGGCCTGGCCGCATCAGCACCGACTGGCCGGACGTTACGACTGCCTGTTCCTCCGCCGCCACGGGTTTGATCTGCAAGCGGATCCGCTGCCCACCGACTTTGATGAAGACGCCCGGATCGTTGGCCGGCATCTCGGCGCCGGTGCCCACGTGGTGGCGCATGCGCAGGGCGCCGTCGCTGCCATGATGGCCGCCGTGGAGCACCCGGACAAGGTGCTTTCGCTGACGCTGTTCGAGCCGGCGTGTTTGTCCTTGACCGCCGACTTGCCTGCCACGCGCGCGTATCGCCAGCGGCTGGAGCCCTTATTCGCCGCCCGCCGTGAGCTGACCGACGAGGAGTACCAGCGCGAGTTTGTCCGGCTGGTGGTCGGCGCCGAAGCGCTGCCGCTGGCCACCGCGGCCGATCGGGCACAAGCTAAACGGGCCCGGCTGCAGGCGCCGCCGTGGAACGCGCCGCTGCACATTGTCCCGGGCCTGCCCACGCTTGTGATCACCGGCGGCTGGGAACCGCTGTACGAGGAAGTGGCCCACTACCTGGCCGGCACCGGCGCCATCCACCGCCATGCGGGCGGCCACCATCGCCCCCAGGATTCGGACCAGGGCCATGCACTTCTGGAAGCGTTTCTGGCCGGAAAGGCCCTGCCGGACTGACCGGAGGATTTCCGCTTGTGGCTGCGCTGCCGCACCCATCAGGTGTTGCTAGCGTTGAGCTATGAACCAAACAGGCTGGGAACCGGCGTCCGGACAACTGTGGTGGCCGTGGCCGCTGGACGAAGCTGGAGTGGCAGCACTGCAGCAACAACTCTCCAACCGGTCCCTGCTGGGTGCCTTCGCCGGCGGAGTCCCGCAGCCCGGCGACAGCGTGGTCTCCGTGCTGCTGGCGGTGAACCCGGAGCAGCGAGCGGCAGTATTGGATACCGCCGGCAAGGCAGTCCCGGGCCCGGACGTCGCCGCCCTGGTCCGCGGGCTCTCCGCCGATTTGGGCGCAGCCGTCGAGATTGACGGCATCGAATACGAGGCGCCCGCACCGGAGGCGGCGCTGGAACTGGACGCCGTGCCGTCGCCCGAGGATGCCGAGGAGCTTGAGGCGCCGGACCCCGCCGAGCTGCGCACGGTACTGGTGGGGAAATTCCGGCGCGAGGACTTGCTGATGTTCGGTGCCCTCAACGGCGTGGCAGTCCACGTCCTGGAGCCCAGCGCCGGAAGCCCGGACGGGCCTGCACCTGGACAGCGGGTCGTGTTGGTGCACGGCGAGGCGGCGCCTGGGCTCTACAACTGGCCGGCCTCCGCCAAACCCATCGTGGCGCTGATGGACTTTGACGGTTTCCGCGCGGTCGAGGCCTGGCTGCCCGGAACCCGGCGCGATCCTGACACCAGTTTCTGGCACGCCTGGGAGGGGGCGGCCAAGCCGTTCCCCTCGACTTCCCGCGCGGACGCCGATGCGTTGCGACTGCTCGGCCGGATTGTGCATCCTGAAGGTCCCGACCCGCGGCGTCTTTGTGAAGTTCTCGGTCTGGAACCGGACGCCGTCAAGGGGCTCGAGGAGCTGATGGCCTCACCGGATGAGCCGGGGATCCTGGCCCGGGCCGGCCACCTCCTGGAACTGCCGCCGGTCGCCGCACGGCTGGCCGAAGGAACGCTGCAGCCTGACCGGGTCGCCGGGATGGAGACCTTCCCGGCGCAATCCATCGGCAAGGCCCTGCTTGAACTGGCCAGCGCCCCCGCCGAAGGGAGGGGGCCCCTCGCCGCCTGGCAGCGCGCCGTCGTCGCACGCCCCGGCATGCTCGCCGGCAGCGCCGCCGCGGCGGCCACCGGTGCCGCGCTGCTGTTCCGGGCCGCGGGCCGCCGGCCGGCCAGCGCCCGCTTGCTGCGCGCCGGCGCGCTGGGGCTGGTGCTGCAGGCCGCCAGTGACGTGGCGCTGGGCAGCTACTTGGCTTACCGGCGGCGCCGCTGATCCACCCCGGCCAGCCGTTCGACGGCGGCGAGTCCGGCCTCGGTGCCGGGCCAATGCCGGCGCAGCGGATCCGGTCCGGCCGACCGGACCATTGCGCGCAGCAGCCAGGCGGCCACCAGCACGTCGTCGGCGTAGCCAAGAACCGGAACGAAATCCGGAACCAAGTCGATGGGCGAGGCCAGATAGACCAGCAACAACAGCGGAAGCGCCCGCGTCCGGACCGGCAGCTCCGAATCAGCCGCCAGCCGGCGCAGCAGGCGGAGCAGATCGGGCAGCAGGCGCAAGGCATCGCGCATGCGGACGGTGTCCGGATGGCGCCGCGCGTACCGCCACAAGGCCAACAGCATCAGGGCATACAGCAGCGCCAGCCCGCCGGCCACGGCGAGGACCGGTTCCCACCAGTGCATGCGTTTCCTGACTCGTGCTGACCCTTTAAGGATCAGCGTACCGGCCGGCGCGGTGGCGAGATGGGCTGCAAGTCCCACCAGCCCCAGAACAAGGGACTGGAATAAACGTGAAGGTTCAAGTATTCTATTTACATGAACTTTCAAGTAAACGCCCAGGACCTGCTCTCCGCCGACCTCAGCATGGGCACCGTGATGCTCAAGGTGGGGGACATGAAGAACATGATTAACTACTACCAGCAGGCGCTGGGGCTGGATCCCGTCTCCGAGGGACTCGGCGGCGTCTTCCTGGGCCGCGGCACCACGCCGCTGCTGCACTTGGCTCCGGCCACCGGGCTGCAGCTGCCGTCCCGCGGCGAAGCCGGTTTGTTCCACACCGCCTTCCTGTTCGAGAGCCAGTCGGACTTGGCCGCCACCGTTGCCACCGCTGCGCAGACCGACCCGTCCCGGTTCACGGGCAGCGCCGACCACCTGGTCAGCGAGGCGTTCTACTTCACTGACCCGGAGGGCAACGGCATCGAGCTCTACTGGGACCGCCCGCGCGAGCAGTGGTCGTGGAAGGAAACCGCCGAGGGCAAGGAAGTCCACATGGACAGCCTGGCCCTGAACCCGCAGACCTACCTGCAGAGCCACCTAACTGAGGAGGCGCTCTCCAGCCAGCGCCAGTCCGGTGCGGACATCGGCCACGTGCATCTGCAGGTCGGCGACACCCATACCGCCGAAGAGTTTTACGTGAAGACCCTCGGCTTCGAGCGCACCGCCGGCTGGCACGGCCAGGCGCTGTTCGTCGCCGCCGGCGGCTACCACCACCACATGGCCATGAACGTCTGGAACAGCCGCGGCGCCGGCCCGCGCAAGGACACCCTGGGCCTGGGCGAAGTGCTGATCCACGTGCCGACCGATGATGAGGTGGGCGCCCTGGCGGAACGGCTGACCAGCGCCGGCATCTCGCACCACCACACCGGTGCCGAGCTGCGCTTCGAGGACCCGTGGCGCAACCAGCTGCGCATCGCCGTCGGCTAAGCAGAAACCCGCCCGGTGCGGCTAGGCTGAAAGAGAACCATCGGTCTAGCCGCGGAAGGGCTTGCACATGTCCGGAACCACCGAAATCTTCGTTGCCACCCATGATGTCGCCGTCCGGCGCGCCGCAGAACTTGAGGCCAGCGTCGAATCCCGCGGAACCGACGGACCCATGGCCGCGGTCGGCGATGCCCCGAGCCTCCGCCTTAATGGGGTCACCGACCTGGAGATTGAGATCCTTGGCGGTCTTGCTGCCAAGGCCGTCGGCGCCGCCGGCGGCGAGGCGCTGGACATGGCCGACGTCTCCAGCGACTACCTGATGGTGGTCCCGGATGCCATGGTCCAGTCGCTGGCCGAACTCTTGACCCACACCGACGACGCCGGTGCCTCCTTGATCCCGGAGGTCGCCTCGCTGTGGGCTGCCGAAGAGGACATGCCGTTCAGCGGCGAGATCGCCGAGGATCATGTCCGCCGCATCGCGCAACTCGCGTCGCAGGCCGAACACGCCGAACGCCAGCAGCTCTACGTCTGGTCCAGCACCGCCGAAGCCTAAGCTCCCCGGCGGTCGACCCAGTGAGCCCTCCGGTGGTCGACCAAGTGAGCGTCAGCTAACGCGTGGAGATCCGCCGCAAAACCCAAACCGCACGTCGAGTCGCGCGGATTGGTTTCCATCTGGCACAATAGTCAGGTACTCGATCTGCGCGGCCCCTCTCTCCGTGTATGCATCTTGTCCTTTGAACCCCAACCATGGCCCGCCCCACGGGAGCAGACATACGGGTTCGCCCATTTTCAGAACCAGGAGTGACCACAACAGTGGCCGTAAAGATTCGCCTTAAGCGCTTCGGTAAGAAGTTCTCTGCCCACTACCGCGTCGTTGTCATGGATTCCAAAGCCAAGCGCGACGGCCGTGCCATCGAAGAGATCGGGCAGTACCACCCGACCGAAGAGCCCTCGTTCATCGAGATCAACTCCGAGCGCGCCCAGTACTGGCTCGGCGTCGGCGCCCAGCCGACCGAACAGGCTGCAGTCCTGCTCAAGATCACTGGCGACTGGCAGAAGTTCAAGGGTATTGAGGGCCAGGAAGGCACTCTCAAGACCAAGGAAGCCAAGGAAACCTTCGTGGCTCCCGAAAAGGACTCCGTCATCATCCCCGAGGCCATCACCCCGAAGGCCAAGAAGGAAGAAGCTGCCGAGGCTCCGGCCGAGGAAGCTGCAGACGAAGCCGAAAAGGCTGAGTAATGCTGGCTGAAGCGCTCGATCATCTGGTCCGCGGGATCGTTGACAGTCCCGAGGACGTCAAGGTCACGCAGAAGAACAGCCGCCGCGGTGACATCATCGAGGTTCGTGTTCACCCGGAGGATCTGGGCCGCGTCATCGGCCGCCAGGGCCGCACCGCCCGCGCACTGCGCACAGTGGTAAACGCCTTGGCCGATGAGCAGGTCCGCGTCGACGTGGTGGATACCGACCGCCGACGCTGATCCGGATCGGCGCTGCCCGGCTTCAGGCCAGGCACCCATTCCATAACCTCCGGCCCCTGTACCAGCTAATGGTTCAGGGGCCGGACGTTTTTCACCCCGACGGACGTTTTTCCAAGGAGTCTGCATGCAGCTACAAGTTGCCCGGATCGGCAAACCGCACGGCATTCGGGGCGAGGTCACCGTCCAGGTGCTGACCGATGCTCCGGCCGATCGCTTCGTGCCCGACGTTGAGCTGACCGTGGAGCCGGCGCGGCTAGGGCCGCTGACCGTGCGCAGCGCCCGCTGGAACAAGGACATCTTGCTGCTGGGCTTCCATGAAGTCGCGGACCGCAACGGTGCCGAAGAACTCCGCGGCGCCAAGCTCTTCATCGACACCGACGACGTCGAGGACGACGACGACGCCTGGTACGAACACGAACTGGTCGGCCTCGCCGTGCGCGTGGGCGACGAGGTGGTCGGCAAGGTATCCGGACTGAATACCATGCCCGCCCAAGACCTGCTGGTGGTGGAAAACCTCGACGGCGAGGAAGTGCTGGTGCCCTTCGTCGAAGCCATCGTGCCGGAGGTCGATGTGGAGGCCGGTTTCGTGCGGCTCACGCCGCCGGCCGGATTGTTTGAACTGAACGCTCCCGGAGCGCAGGAGACCCCAGACGACGGCGAGGGGGAGCGCTAGGTGCGCATCGACGTCGTCAGCATCTTTCCGGAGTATCTGGCCGCGCTGGACCTGTCGCTGATTGGCAAAGCCCGGCAGGACGGACTCCTGCAACTGAAGGTGCATGACCTGCGCGACTTCACCACCGACCGCCACCGCACCGTGGACGACACCCCGTACGGCGGCGGCGCCGGCATGGTGATGAAGCCGGAGCCCTGGGCCCAAGCCCTCGAAGCAGTGGTCACAAACGCGGTGGTCGACCAAGTGGGCGCCACCCCGGTGGTCGACCAAGTGAGCGCCAGCGAACGCGTGGAGACCCGAGCGGAGCCAGCTTCCCCGGTGGTCGACCAAGTGAGCTCCACCCCGGTGGTCGACCAAGTGAGCGCCAGCGAACGCGTGGAGACCCCCGCGTTGAACCCCGCACAGCCTCCCGCCGCCCGCCCGGTCCTGATCGTCCCGTCGCCCGCCGGTGAAGTCTTCAACCAGGCGCTTGCCTACGAGCTCGCCCTCGAGGACCATTTGGTCTTTGCCTGCGGCCGTTATGAAGGCATCGACGAGCGTGTCCTCGAATGGGCCGCCGAGCACTTCCGTGTGCGGCCGGTCAGCCTCGGCGACTACGTGCTCAACGGGGGAGAGGTTGCCGTGCTGGCCATGGTTGAAGCCGTGGGGCGGCTAGTGCCCGGCGTCGTCGGTAATCCCGAATCTTTGGTGGAGGAGTCCCACTCGGACGGGCTGCTGGAGTACCCCGTCTACACCAAACCGTCGGACTGGCGCGGGCGCGGCATTCCGGAGGTACTGCTCAGCGGCAACCACGCCAAGATCGCCCGGCACCGCCGCGACGAACAACTTCGCCGCACTGCTGAACGCCGCCCGGACCTGATCCTGGCGCTGGATCCGGAGACGCTGGACAAGGCCGACCGCGCCACCCTCAGCTCGCTCGGCTACACCATCACGCCCACGCAGGTCCTTCCGGCTGGGCCGCAGTCAGGGGCTAGCGCCGAGGCGACCCCGTAGTTTCCGGCGGAATTAGAGCTTCGGCCGCGCCATGTGGCAAAATAGAGGATTGTGTCCGCTGGGCGCGATCCTGCCACAGGGGGAGCGCTGCCAACAGCTGGATTCGCCGGCCGCCGATTCCCGGACGAGCCGGTTCTTGAATTTCGGCAGCGACTGTTGCAGGCTCCGGCCTGACCGTTGCGCCGTAACCAAAGTGAATGACCTGTGGCGTTCACCAGGAGTGAGAAATGCATATCCTCGACTCTGTCGACGCAGCTTCGCTGCGTAGCGACGTTCCCGAGTTCCGCGCCGGCGATACCGTCAAGGTGCACGTGAACATCATCGAAGGCAAGACCGCGCGTATCCAGGTTTTCCAGGGTTTCGTGATGGGCCGCCAGGGCCATGGTGTCCGTGAGACTTTCACGGTCCGCAAGGTTTCCTTCGGCGTGGGCGTGGAGCGTACCTTCCCGGTACATTCCCCGATCATCGACCACATCGAGGTCGTAACCAAGGGCGACGTTCGCCGCGCCAAGCTGTACTACATGCGCAAGCGCCACGGCAAGGCTGCCCGCATCAAGGAGAAGCGCGACTTCGGCACCGCCAAGTAAAGCTGCTCACCAGCAGCTTCTTGACTTAGGCAGTGCAGCAAATCTCTGGTTCCCCGGACGCTTTCGGGGAACCGCCAAGACGCCGGTCCGGACTTCCGGGCTGGCGTTTTGTGTTGGCCGTCGTGGTCTGTGCGGTGGTGCTCAGCGCCGTCGTACGGGCCACGCTGGTGGACGTGTACTACATCCCCTCGGGGTCGATGGAACCGCTGCTGGAGACCGGCGACCGAGTGCTCGTTTCGCGCACCGACTACCACTTCGGTGAAATTCGGCGCGGCGATCTGGTGGTTTTCGACGGCCGCGGCTCGTTTGCGCCCTTCAACAGCGGCAACTCCCCGTTCGTCGACCTCGTGCAGCAGGCCGGCCAGTGGCTGGGCGTTGCCGGCAGCGACACCATTTACGTCAAGCGCGTGATCGGCCTGCCGGGGGACACCGTCGAATGCTGCGGGCCGGACGGCCGCCTGCAGGTCAACGGCGAACCTGTGCAGGAGGACTACATTTTCGACGGCGACGCGCCCAGCGATGTGCAGTTCTCCGTGCAGGTACCCAAAGATAGATTGTGGTTGATGGGGGACCACCGCTCCGCGTCGGCCGATTCGCGTGCGCTCCTGGGTGCACCGGGCGGGGGTATGGTTCCAGTTGAGCGGGTCATCGGCCGGCCGCTGAGCATCATCTGGCCGCTGGACCGGGCGGCCGGGTTGGACCGGATACAGTTGGGTTCCCAGCCGGCGGACCAGCCCGCGGAGAATTGAGGATAGTGAGCATGGACCAGGACGACCCGAAGGACACTGGCGGGTACCAGCCGGACGCCTCAGGGCCGCAGAAGCGTGAACGGAAGAACCGCGAACGCAAGAACGGTGAACGTAACAACACCGGGCGGAACTCCCTGGTGTCGTGGTTGAAGGAGATCGCCACGATCGTCGCGGTCGCCGTCGTCCTTTCTTTCCTGATCAAGACTTTCCTCTTCCGCGCCTTCTTCATTCCGTCCACCTCCATGGAGGACACGCTGGAGGTGGACGACCGGATTTTCGTCAACCTGCTGGTGCCGCAGCCGTTTGCGCTGACCCGCGGCGACGTGGTGGTTTTCCAGGACGACCTCAGTTGGCTGCCGCCCAACGGGGCGCATAACGCCGGCAACTGGTTCCAGCAGTTCCTTACCTTCGTGGGCCTGATGCCCGATGCCTCGCAGCAGCACCTGGTCAAGCGCGTCATCGGACTGGGCGGAGACCATGTGGTCTGCTGCGACGCCGACGGCAGGGTCTCGGTCAACGGCGAACCACTGGACGAGGACCCCTACCTGGCGCCGGGCTCGGACAACACACGGGTTCCCTTCGACGTGACCGTGCCCGAGGGTAAAATCTGGGTCATGGGCGACAACCGGAACCACTCCGCGGACTCGCGCGAGCACCAGGACGAAGCCTCGAAGGGCTTCGTGGACGTAGAGTCCGTCGAGGGCAAGGCCAGCGTTATCGCGTGGCCGCTGGACCGGCTGGGCTTCCTGGGCAACTACCCCGAAGTGTTCGACGGCGTGCCGGCGCCTTCCGCGGCTATCGGCACCGAACCGTCCGCCATCACCCGTCAGAATGAGTCCCAGTGACCAGCAAAGCCC
This sequence comes from Arthrobacter sp. B0316-1-20, assembly GCF_059091865.1. Classification (NCBI taxonomy): domain Bacteria; kingdom Bacillati; phylum Actinomycetota; class Actinomycetes; order Micrococcales; family Micrococcaceae; genus Arthrobacter; species Arthrobacter sp. B0316-1-20. The sequence goes on from NZ_JBNHHC010000002.1 coordinate 48,508, forward strand.
CCACGCTGCGTTTTGAGCGTTCGTTCGTCGAGGCCGGACACCGCTTGGTCGCCGGCGCGGACGAAGTGGGCCGCGGCGCCCTCGCCGGTCCTGTCAGTGTAGGGATGGTCGCTATCGACGCAACCTCGGCCAAGCAGATCCGCGGCGTGCGCGACAGCAAGCTGCTCACACCGGCGGATCGGGTGGCCTTGGTGCCCAAGATCCAGAAGTGGGCGCTGGCTTACGGGGTGGGCCACGCCAGCGCAGCGGAAATCGACGCGCTGGGCCTGATGGCGGCCATGCGGCTCGCAGGCGCCCGCGCCTGGGGCCAGGTAGTGGCCACCGCCCGGCCGGACATCGTGATCTTGGACGGAAACCACGATTGGCTCTCCGCCGGGGAGCCGTCATTGTTCGACGACGCCGCCCACCCGGGCTGCGACGCGCCGGTCCTGACCCGGATCAAGGCTGACCTGCAGTGCCTCAGCGTGGCTGCCGCCAGTGTGCTGGCAAAGGTGGAGCGCGACGCCATGATGACTGGCTATGCGACGGAATATCCGGAGTACGCCTGGGAGATCAACAAGGGCTACGCCACCCCCGCCCATCGCGCCGCCCTGCTAGGGGTTGGCCCGTCCGACCTTCACCGCCGGAGTTGGCGGCTGACCCCGGAGCAGCCGTTCATGCCCGCTGTAGATATTGCTAACTAAACACCGCCAGTCAATCTGGGGCAGGATGGGAACATGAGCGCCGAAGACCTTGAAAACTATGAAACCGATATGGAGCTGCAGCTCTACCGGGAGTACCGCGATGTCGCCGGCCTGTTCAGCTACGTCGTGGAGACGGAGCGCCGCTTTTACCTGGCCAACCACGTTGACTTGCAAGCCCGCTCTGCCGACGGCGAGGTCTACTTCGACCTGACCCTGCAAGATGCGTGGGTCTGGGATGTCTACCGGTCCGCCCGGTTCGTGAAGTCCGTCCGCGTGATCACGTTCAAGGACGTCAACGTCGAGGAACTCACCAAGAACGACGACCTCACCCTGCCGAAGGACGGCCTCGGCGGCTGACTGGATGCTTAGTGGCCGGCTGCCCGCCCGGCACTCGATTGCAGGGCCGCCGGCGCGCCGCTAAGCAAGCAGTCCTCCACAGGTAACCCACACTGGTGTGGCGTCCACATCCGTCGCCTCTGCCCTGCTCATTCAAACAGTGGCACGCCACGCTGGAGGCATGAGAGCGAAAGATGAACTGGGCCGACGCGGCGAGGAGATGGCCGCGGCCTACCTTTCCGGCGCCGGTCAGCGCGTGATCGACCGGAATTGGCGCTGCCCCGATGGTGAGCTGGACATCATCGCCGTCGACGGAGCGTCCGTTGTGGTTTCCGAGGTGAAGACCCGGCGTAGCTCCGACTATGGCCATCCCTTCGAAGCCATCACCGCCGCCAAGGTCCGGCGGCTCCAGTCTCTGGGGCACCAGTGGCTTCGGGACCACGGAATGGCCGGCACCTGCATGCGCGTGGACGCCGTCGCAGTGCTTTACGGACAGGCCCGGTGGCCCGTGATCGAGCACTTGAGGGACGTCGGCTGATGGCACTTGGGCGGACGTTCTCCGTGGCCTTGGTCGGGCTCAACGGACACATCGTCGAGGTGGAAGCGGACATCGGCCAAACCCTCCCGGCGTTTGTGCTCTTGGGCTTGCCAGATGCGTCCCTGTCCGAAGCTAAGGAGCGGATCAAAGCCGCCGCCAAGAACGCCGGCGTCCCGCTCAGCCGGCGCAAGATCACTGTCAACCTGGTACCGGCCTCGCTACCGAAAAAGGGGTCGGGATTCGACCTTGCCATCGTGCTGGCAGCCCTTCAAGCAGCGGGTGACATCCGCCCCTCCGGCCGTACGGTGTTCCTCGCCGAGCTCGGCCTGGACGGGAGGCTCCGCCCGGTGAGCGGGGTCCTGCCGGCGGTCATGGCGGCCGTGGACGCAGGCTACTCACAGGTGGTTGTCGCAGCAGCCAATGCCGATGAGGCCGCGCTGGTGCCGGGCGCAGAAGTGCGCAGCTTTGAGACGTTGGCCCAGGTGCTGCTGGCGTTCGGAGCGGATCATGACCGGCTCAATGTCATCGCGTCGGTACCGCCGTTTGAATCCACAGCCCCAGCCCCTGCCCCTGCCGGTCCGGCACCGGATCTGGCGGAGGTTGCGGGACAGCACGAAGCCCGAATGGCGTTGGAAGTGGCAGCAGCAGGCGGCCACCACCTGCTGCTGGTCGGACCGCCTGGTGCTGGGAAGACCATGCTGGCTGAACGGCTGCCCGGTATCCTGCCCGACCTCCTTGACCATCACGCCATGGAGGTCACGGCCATCCACTCCTTGAGCGCCACAGGAGGGCCGCTCACCGAACTGATCCGACGCCCACCCTATGAAAGCCCCCACCACACAGCCACCGCCGTTTCCATCATCGGCGGCGGTTCCGGCCTGCCCCGACCGGGCGCAGCCTCAAGGGCCCACCGGGGCGTGCTCTTCATGGACGAAGCACCGGAGTACGACCGGCAGGTCCTCGACGCCCTGCGCCAGCCGCTCGAGAGCGGGAAGCTGGTGGTGCACCGGGCCGCCGGAAGCGCCGCCTACCCCGCACGCTTCCAACTGGTCATGGCCGCCAATCCTTGTCCGTGCGGGCTTTCCGGAGGAAAGGGGCTGGACTGTACCTGCACGGCTGAGCAGAAGCGCCGTTACTTTGGCAAACTCTCCAATCCCTTGACCGACCGTATCGACCTGCAACTGACCTTGCAGCGGCTGACGGTGGGAATGATGACCGCCGGCACCAGCCGTGAAAGCAGCGCGGCCGTCGCTGCCCGGGTCGCTACCGCCCGGACGGCCCAGCAGGAGCGATTGCGCCGGTGGGGGATCGGGCTGAACTCGGAGATCAGCGGGGAACTGCTCACCGGCAAATTGCGGCCTTCGCCGGCCGTCACCCGCGACCTGGACCGGGCAATGGAGAGCGCTGTGCTGACCGGGCGGGGCTACACCCGGGTACTGCGCGTGGCGTGGACGCTCGCGGACTTGGCCGGTTTGGAGCGGCCGGACCGGGACGCAGTCAGCACCGCGCTGACCTTCCGCCAACAGGTCAAGGCGGCCTGAGCGTGCTTTCCCCATCAGCGCCAGTCAGCTACGAGGAGATGACCAGAATGACGCAATTGCCTTCCGACGACGAGCGTCTGGCCAGGGCGTCGCTTTCCCGGCTGATGGAACCGTCGGACTGGATTGGACTGGCATTGGTTGCCGTTGCCGGACCCATCGATGCCCTGCGCATCGCCAGCGGACAGGTAAGCGCCGGGCACGGCCTGCAGGCGGAGTTGCTCAGGACTCTGGACCGCCAAGCCGCGACGGGCACGCAGCCGCTGTCCGATGCCATGGAACGGTGGGCGCCGCGAGTTAAGGACCTGGCGCCGGAACGCGACCTCGATGTCATGGGCAGGCTCGGCGGCGCGCTGCTCATTCCCGGAGATGCCATCTGGCCGGCAGCCTTGGCCGATCTCGGGCTCGGTGAACCGCTCTGCCTCTGGGCACGGGGCCGGTTCACCGACGGCGTTCCGGCGGTCGGAACAACGGTTGCCGTCGTTGGCTCCCGTGACAGCACCAACTACGGCAACCAGGTAACGGGCGACATCAGCAGCGGACTGGCACAGCGGGGCTACTGCGTCATTTCCGGCGGCGCCTACGGCATTGACGCCCAAGCACATCGGTCGGCCCTCGCCGCAGAGATGGACCACGTCTCGACCATGGCGGTCATGGCAGGCGGCCTCGACCGGTACTACCCGGCAGGTAATGAGGAACTGCTCCGCGCCATCGCCAGTCGGGGCATCCTGCTGGCCGAGGTGCCGCCCGGCGCAGCACCGACGCGTTGGAGGTTTCTGCAGAGAAACCGGCTGATCGCAGCGTTGGCGGCGGCCACTATTGTTGTGGAAGCCCGTTGGCGATCCGGTGCTCTGAACACGGCGCACCACGCCGCAGGCCTCGGCCGGGGCGTGGGTGCCGTTCCCGGATCCGTCTACAGCGCGAACTCGGCCGGCACCCACCGCCTGTTACGCGAGGGAACCGCAACGGCCATTACCGACGCTGCGGAAGCAGCCGAACTCGCGGGTCCGATCGGGTCGGTTCAGGAGGCTAATAACCAGGAAGTCCTCGCGGACCACGATGGTCTCGGCGTTGACGACTTGCTGCTGCTCGACGCCCTGCCGGTCCGCCGAGGAAGCACCGTGGACAAACTCGCCATAGTCGCCGGGCTACCGGTCCGCAAGGTGCTGGCTGGCCTCGGCCGGCTGGAGGCTGCAGGGCTCGCCGTACAGGATGCCGGCGGCTGGCGGCGCGGAAGGAGGGACTGAACGAGGACGGACGAGCTGAGGGCCAGTCGAAGGGACTCAGGGTGCCCTCCGCGGCGGGGCGGGGCCGGACGGGACCGAAACTTCAGGGGCACCTCCGTGCGCCTGCTTGAGTTCGCCCGCCCCGGCCAGCAAAGTGAAGGGATGAGCTCTGCAGACAAACCCGAACAGCAGGGCATACCCGCACTCCCTGAGGCTTTTGACAGGGCACTAAATGGCTTCGCCCGCTATCTGAGCGCCGAACGTGCCCGCTCCGAACACACCGTCCGGGCCTATCTGGCGGACGTCAGGCATCTGCTCGGCCACGCCGCGGAGGCCGGAGCCGGAGCCCTTCCGGACATCACTCTCGGAACGCTGCGCTCTTGGCTGGGCGCGATGAACAGTGCAGGGATGGCCAGATCCACGCTGGCTCGGCGTACCGCAACCGCCCGCAGCTTCATGGCCTGGGCGCTGCGCGAGGAACTCATCCCCACGGACCCGTCGCTGCGGTTGAAGGCACCCAAACGCAACAGCTCGCTGCCGACCGTGCTGCGGCCGGCCCAAGTGGACGAGTTGTTCCGCACCCTCGCGGAGGAAGCGGCGGACGGCCAGCCGCTGCCGCTCCGCGACCGGGCGATGATCGAACTGCTCTACGCCACCGGCATCCGGGTCAGCGAACTCGCCGGCCTCGATATCGACGACGTGGATAACGAACGGCGGACCATCCGGGTACTGGGCAAGGGCAACAAGGAGCGCACCGTACCGTTCGGGCTGCCGGCCGCCGTCGCGATGGACGACTGGCTGCGCCGGGGGAGGCCCAAACTCGCCGGCGCGAAGAGCGGCCCGGCGGCTTTCCTGGGCCAGCGGGGCAAGCGGGTGGACCCGCGCCAAGTACGCTCCGTTGCGGCCAGCCTCTTCGCGCTGCTGGGGGATACTTCCGCCACCGGACCACATGCACTGCGGCACAGCGCTGCCACCCATTTGCTGGACGGGGGAGCGGATCTGCGTGCCGTGCAGGAAATTCTGGGACACAGCACCTTGGCGACCACGCAGCTCTACACCCATGTCTCGGTGGACCGGTTGCGCCGCAGCTACCAGCAGGCGCATCCGCGGGCTTAGGCCGCAGGCAGCGGGAGCCAAAGGGGAGGGAGCGGCGAGCCGGGTTGCGGAAGCCGCTGGCCGCGGGTGCGGCGAGCCAAGGGGGAGGGAGCGGCGAGCCGGGTTGCGGAAGCCGCTGGCCGCGGGTGCGGCGAGCCAAGACCAGGTGCTAATCGAGGGAAGTCGCGCGCCCTGAACAGGCCTGCTGGGCCAGAAATCCCGACACGGAATGGCACATTGGTAGTTACACTGGCGCAACTCGCCGCCGTACGGCAGAATGAGGATCGAAAGCGTCGGAAACAGCAGTACTGACAAGTTCCATCTGTCTCAAGGCTGAAGGTCGTTGGGGAAGACGTACCTACAGCAAATGGAGGATGGGATGTCTGTTGTGATGACTCGTGGCGTGCTGTTTGTGCATTCAGCACCTTCGGCATTGTGCCCTCATATCGAGTGGGCCGTCGGCTCCGTCGTGGATAAGCGAACGGATCTCGAGTGGACCGCTCAGCCTGCCGCGCCCGGAATGTACCGGGCCGAGCTGTCGTGGGTCGGGCCCCAGGGGACCGGCGCCATGCTGGCTTCTGCCCTGCGCGGCTGGGCGCACCTGCGCTATGAGGTGGCTGAAGAACCGAGCCCCGGCGTCGACGGCGGCCGCTGGTCGCACACGCCCGAACTCGGTATTTTCCACGCGATGACCGATGTCCACGGAAACGTCATGGTGAGCGAAGACCGCATCCGCTACGCCTACGAAGCCGGTGCCGGAGATCCCGCCGCTGTCTATCACGAACTGTCCCTCGCCCTGGGCGAGGCCTGGGATGAGGAACTCGAGCCGTTCCGCCATGCAGCCGAAGGCGCCCCCGTGCGCTGGCTGCACCAGGTCGGCTAGCCCGCGGGCTTTCGAACCCTCCTCCAGCAACGCAGAAGGGAGGGCGACCGGTAAATACCGGCCGCCCTCCCTTTCGTGCTGCCCGCGGGCGGCACACTCAATCAGGCGTTGCGATTAGACGTTGCGGAATACGACGACGGCGTTGTGGCCGCCGAAGCCGAAGGAGTTGTTCAACGCAATGATGTCGCCCTGCGGCAGGTCGCGGGCGGAAGTGACCACGTCCAGCGGGATCTCCGGATCTTGGTTTTCCAGGTTGATCGTCGCCGGTGCGCGGCGTTCGTAGACGGCCATCACGGTCATCACCGACTCCACGGCGCCCGAGGCACCGAGCAGGTGGCCGGTCTGCGACTTGGTCGCCGAGACGGCAACGTTGGAAACGTGGTCGCCGAGCGCTGCCTTCAGCGCGGTGTACTCCGGCTTGTCTCCAACCGGAGTGGACGTAGCGTGGGCGTTGACGTGCACCACGTCGGTTGCCTGCGCCCGAGCGTCGAACAGGGCAGCCTTCAGCGCCCGGGTGGCGCCCAGTCCCTCGGGGTCCGGCGCCGTGATGTGGTAGGCATCGGCGGTGACGCCGGAGCCGGCAAGTTCGGCGTAGATGCGTGCACCGCGGGCCAAGGCATGTTCCTCGGCCTCCAGCACCAGTGCGCCGGCGCCTTCGCCCATGACAAAGCCGTCGCGGTCCAGGTCATAGGGGCGCGAAGCATGCTCGGGATCGTCGTTGCGCTTGGACAGCGCCTGCATGGCGCTGAAGGCGGCGATCGGCATCGGGTGGATCGCGGCTTCGGCGCCGCCGGTCATCACCACGTCGGCCTTGCCTGCGCGGATCAGTTCGATGCCCATGGACATGGCCTCGGTGCCGGAAGCACAGGCGGAGACGGGGGTGTGCGCGCCGGCGCGGGCGCCCAAGTCCATGCTGACAGCGGCAGCAGGTCCGTTGGGCATCAGCATGGGAACGGTCATCGGCAGCACGCGGCGCGGACCGCGGTCACGCAGCGTGTCCCAGGCGTCCAGCAGCGTCCACACGCCGCCGATGCCGGTAGCGAATGCCACGGCCAGCCGGTCGTGGTCCACGTCATCGATGCCGGAATCCTTCCAGGCTTCGCGCGACGCGACGACGGCGAACTGGGTGGAGGGATCCATCCGCTTGGCTTCGACCCGGGTGAGTACTTCGTCGGGCCGGTTGCTGGCCTTGGCGGCGAACGTCACCGGCAGCTCGTACTTGGCCACCCAATCATCTTCGAGGGTATGGGCCCCGGAAACGCCCTTGAGGGCATTGCGCCACATCGTGGGGACGTCGCCGCCAATCGGGGTGGTGGCGCCGAGGCCGGTGATGACTACTTTGCGTGCCATTGATTCAGTCTCTCAATAGTGATTGGGCGATAAATCTGGTGCGGCGGCCGGACTGGGGGGGATCACCCGCCGGCCGCCGAGTCCCGGGCGGGCCCGGGCAACGCGGAACTAGGCCTGGGCGTTGACGATGAAGCTGACGGCGTCGCCGACGGTTTTGAGGTTCTTGACCTCTTCGTCCGGGATGCGCACGCCGAACTTCTCCTCGGCGTTGACCACAATGGTCATCATCGAGATGGAGTCGATGTCCAGGTCATCGGTGAAGGACTTGTCCATCTCGACAGCCTCCGGGGCCAGACCGGTTTCTTCGTTGACGATCTCGGCCAGACCGGCCAGGATTTCTTCGTTGCTAGCCATGGTGGCTCCTTTTCTTGTGCTGCCGGACGGTGTCCGGACGGGGTTTCAAACCGCGTTCTGCGGCCTGGTTCTGGTTGGAATGTAGGGGAGGCCCGACTACCGCAAGGCAGTCTACGGCAGGACGATGACCTGCGCGCCGAACACCAGGCCGGCGCCGAAGCCGATTTGCAGGGCCAGTCCGCCGGAGAGCGCGGGGTTCTCCTGCAGCAGGCGGTGCGTCGCCAGCGGGATCGAGGCGGCCGAGGTGTTGCCGGCGTCGGCGATGTCGCGGGCCACCACCACGCTCTCGGGCAGCTTCAGCTGCTTGACCATCTCGTCGATGATGCGCATGTTCGCCTGGTGCGGAACGAAGGCGGCGAGGTCTTCCGGCTGCAGCCCGGCGGCCGCCAGCGCCTGCTTGGCCACCTTGGCCATTTCCCACACGGCCCAGCGGAACACGGATGGCCCGTCCTGGCGCAACGTCGGCCAGAGCTTGGTGTCCTTTTCGTCAAAGGTGTCCGAGACGGCGGACAGTGAGCCGGCGGCCTCGGCGGCCAGCGACAGCTCGCGCACTGAATTGAGCGAGTGGGTCATGCTGATGGTGTCCCACTTGCTCCCGTCCGAGCCCCACACCGGCTTGCTGATGCCCGGGATGTCAGAGGGACCCACGACGACGGCGCCCGCGCCGTCGCCCAGCAGGAAGGAGATTGTCCGCTCGGTGTTGTCGATGACATCGGAAAGCTTCTCCGCGCCGACCACCAGCACATAATCGGCGGTGCCGGAACGGACCAGCGCGTCGGCCTGGGCGATGCCGTAGCAGTAACCCGCGCAGGCGGCGGAGATGTCATAGGCGGGGGCCGGCGTGGCCCCTACCCGATCGGCCAAGGCGGCAGCGGCCGACGGCGTGGCGTACGGGTGCGACACGGTGGAGACGATCACGGCTCCGAGCTGGTCGCCGGTGATGCCGGCCTGACCCATCGCTTCCTTGGCAGCGCCTTCGGCCATGTCCAGGACGGAGGTGTTGGCGTTGGCCCGGTGGCGGGTGACGATTCCGGTCCGCTGACGGATCCATTCGTCGGAGGAATCGATCCACTGGCAGACATCGTCGTTGGTGACGATGACGTCGGGGCGGTAGGCGCCGATTCCCAGCACGCGAGAGAAGTCGCGGAGCGGGGTCTGCTGAATGACGGGGGTGCTCACTTCTCGGATTCTCCAGACATGCTGTTCAGGACGGGGGTCTGTTCGGTGTGTTCGGCGATGAAGGCTTTAGCTGCATCCAGATCGTCCGGCGACTTCAGCGACATGGTGGCCACGCCCTTCATGCCGCGTTTGGCCAGCCCGGCCAAGGTTCCGGCCGGCGGCAGCTCCAGCAGCCCGGTGATGCCGACGGACAGCATCTTCTCCATGCACTTGTCCCAGCGCACCGGACGCGAGACCTGGGCGATCAGGCTGTCCAGATTCTCCTCGCCGCCGACGACGGGTTCGCCGTCGTAATTGGAGAGCAGGGTCAGTGACGGCATCGCCGGCTTCAGCTGCGGGCGCAGATTCTCCAAAGCGCTGACCGCGGGAGCCATGTGCTCGGTGTGGAAGGCGCCGGCCACCTTCAGCGGGATGACCCGGGCCTTGGCCGGCGGGTTCGCGGCGAACGCCTGCAGCTGCTCCAAGGTGCCGGCGGCAACCGTCTGGCCGCCGCCGTTGGCGTTGGCCGGGGTCAGGCCGGCGGCCTCGATGGCGGCCAGCACTTCGTCCGGATCGCCGCCGAGCACGGCGCTCATGCCGGTGGGAGTCTGCGCGGCGGCACGGGCCATCGCGTTGGCCCGCTCGCGCACAAAGTTCATCGCATCGTTCTCGGTCAGCGCGCCGGAGACGGCGGAGGCGGTGATTTCCCCGACCGAATGGCCCGCGACGACGGTGGACAGATCCAGCGCCTCGTCCGCGGTGAGGGCGCGGGCGGCCAGCAGGCCAGCGGCGACGATCAGCGGCTGGGCGACGGCGGTGTCCTTGATGGTCTCCTCATCGGACACGGTCCCGTGGGAGAGCAGGTCAAGCTGCGCGATGTCGCTGAGCAGCCCGAGGTGTTCGGCCACGCCGGGTACCTCCAGCCAGGGGCTGAGGAATCCGGGCGTCTGGGAGCCCTGGCCTGGGCAGACTATTGCAAGCACGTATTCAAGCTTTCCAAAGAGGAGATGGTTTCCACGGTGTTTCGGCACACGAAGCTCGCCGGACCGCTTTGTAGGAAGTCTACAAGGTAGTGCCTATTGTCGCAGGCTATTGCCGGGTGGGCTGGCGGTCCTTCGGGCTCCGCGCCGGAGCAATCAGCCGGCCCACGCCGAGCGCGGTCTGGAGCACGAAGGCTTCGCGCGGCAGCAGCGGGTCCCAGCCGGTCACGTCGCAGACCCGGCGCAGCCGGTAGCGCACCGTGTTGGCGTGGACGAACAGTTCGCGCGCCGTGGCTTCCAGTGAGTGCCCCAGGGACAGGTAGCTGGAGAGTGTTTCGACCAGCCCATTGCCGGCGTTGACCAGCGGAACGTAGATGTACTTGTAGAGGTCCCGGCGGGCAATATCGTCGCCGGACATCACCCGCTCGGGCCACAGGTCGTTGGCCGCCACCGGCCGCGGTGCCGCCGGCCAGGCCTTCGCGGCGCTGAGCCCGGCGAACGCGGCCTGCGCCGAAGTGCTGGCGTCCACCAGCGAGCGGGCCTCGGGCCCGTAGACCACGGGGCCGGGGCCGAAGAGGTCGGCCAGACGGACGAACGCGGTGTCCTGGTCGGTCACGCCGCCCAGCACCAGGATCAGCCGGTCGCCCTGGATACCCACCAAGGTGTCGGCGGCGTAGCGGGAGCTGGCGCGGCGCAGCTCGGTCACGAAGCTCGGGCCTGGTTCACCGGGGGAGCCGCCCACCATCACCGTGATCGGGCCGGTGGTCTTCCAGCCGACCGCGGCAATCCGGGAGCGCAACGCATCGGAGCTTTCGCCGCGCAGGATCGCATCCACCACCAGCGCCTCGAGCCGGGTGTCCCACGAGCCGCGGGTCTCGGCCGCGCGGGCATAGACATCCGCGGCGGCGAAGGCCACTTCACGGGAGTAGCGCAGCACGGCTTCGCGCAGCTGGGCTTCGTCGCTGCCGCCGGCCAGATCCGCGACTTCGTCCTCCACCGCTTCGACCACCACGCGGATCAGCTGCAGGGCCCGCTGCAGGCTGATGGAGCGGGTCAGCTCGGTGGGAGCGGTGCCGAAGACGTCGTTCATCACCCACGCGGGGGAGGTGGGGCGTTCGTACCAGGTGACAAAGGAGGCGATGCCCTTCTGCGCCACCAGGCCCAGCGCGGACCGTTCGTCCGGGCGCAGCCCGCGGTACCAAGGCAGGTCCGAGTCCAGCCGCTTCAACGTGGCCGTGGCCAAGGCGCCGATTTTGGACCGCAGCCGGTCCAGCGTCTCCGGGTTGCCGGTGGCCGCGCGGTCGGCCTTCCGCCCTGTGCCGGCGCGGCGGCGGGTGGGGGATGTTGCCGACGTCGGCTTGGTCTCGGCGGGCTTCTGGGCAGGCTTCCCGGCCGGCTTAGCCGCAGGGGACTCGTCTGCGGTCTGCTGCGCAGTATTTGAGGCAGCCCCGGCGGCCGGGGCTGCCGAGGTCGGCTGCGCAGTGTCCGCGGATGCCGGGGCCGCCGACGTATGCTGGGTGGCCGGCTGCTCAGCAGCTTTGGCGGTCTCGGTCCGGGCTTGGGGCATGCAAAGAGCATACGCACTCGGCGGTGCAAGCTCCATTCGGTCTTTTGTGTGGTTCCTACTAAAACAAGCGGCGGACCCGGCCGTGGAAGCCTGGGTCCGCCGCTTGGACAATGGCGCTGTTGCCGGGTTAGGACTCGCCTCCGGCGTTGCCCGAGGTGCCGGCGTTGACGTCCATCAGCCGGTACTTCTCGAACGCCTCCTTGGGCACGTTCGCATCCACTTCGCCGCGCCGGGCCAGCATCTGCAGCGCACGGACCACAATCGAGTGGCTGTCAATCTTGAAGAACCGCCGGGCAGCGGCACGGGTGTCGGAGAACCCGAAGCCGTCGGCGCCGAGCGTGGCGAACTCGTTCGGCAGGTACTGCCGGATCTGGTCCGGCACGGCAGCCATGTAGTCGCTGACGGCCACGATCGGGCCGGTGGCGCCTTCGAGCTGCTGCGCGACGAAGGGCTTGCGCGGCTCCGAACCGGGGTTCAGGAAGGCTTCTTCCTCGGCGGCCAGGCCGTCGCGGCGCAGCTCGTTCCAGCTGGTCACCGACCAGACATCGGCGGAAACGCCCCAGTCATCGGCGAGCAGCTGCTGGGCTTCCAGTGCCCACGGCACGGCCACGCCGGAGGCCAGCAGCTGGGTGCGCGGTCCGTCGATCTTGGCCGGAGCCAGCAGGTAGATGCCCTTGACCAGTCCCTCAACGTCCAGTTCCTCGGGTTCCGCGGGCTGGACGATCGGCTCGTTGTACACGGTCAGGTAGTACATCACGTTGGGATCCGGATGGTTCCCGCCGTACATGCGCTCCAGGCCGGAGCGCATGATGTGGCCGATTTCGTAGCCGTAGGCCGGGTCGTAGGTGACCACGGCCGGATTCGTCGAGGCCAAGATCGGGGACTGCCCGTCGGCGTGCTGCAGTCCTTCGCCGGTCAGGGTAGTGCGTCCGGCGGTCGCGCCGATCACGAAGCCCCGTGCCATCTGGTCGGCGGCGGCCCAGAAGAAGTCGCCGGTGCGCTGGAAGCCGAACATCGAGTAGAAGATGTAGATCGGCACCAACGGCTCGGCGTGGGTGGCGTAGGAGGTGCCCACGGCGGTGAAGGCGGCGGTGGAGCCGGCCTCGTTGATGCCGGTATGCAGGATCTGGCCCTGCGGGGACTCCTTGTACGCCAGCACCAGATCGCGGTCCACGGACAGGTAGTTCTGGCCCTTGGGGTTGTAGATCTTGGCCGTCGGGAAGAACGAGTCCATGCCGAAGGTCCGCGCCTCGTCCGGAATGATCGGCACCACGCGGGCCCCGAACTCCTTGTCCCGCATCAGGTCCTTCAGCAGCCGGACGAACGCCATGGTGGTGGCGGCCTGCTGCTTGCCGGACCCGCGCTTGGCCACTTCGTAGGCCTTGTCCTCCGGCAGGTGCATCGGCTTGTGCTCGGTCCGGCGTTCCGGCACCGCCCCGCCCAGTGCGGCGCGGCGTTCCATCATGTACTTGATCTCCGGGGCGTCGGGTCCCGGGTGGTAGTACGGCGGACGGTACGGATCGGCTTCGAGCTGTTCGTCGCTGATCGGGATCCGCAGGTGGTCGCGGAAGTCCTTCAGATCCTGCAGGGTCAGCTTCTTCATCTGGTGGGTCGCATTGCGGCCCTCGAAGTGCGTGCCCAGGCCGTAGCCCTTGACCGTCTGGGCCAGCACCACTGTCGGCTTGCCCTTGAACTTGGTCGCCGCATCGTACGCCGCGAAGACCTTGTGGTAATCGTGGCCGCCGCGCTTGAGGTTCCAGATCTGCTCGTCGGTCATGTCCGCGACCATTTCCTTGGTCTGCGGGGTCTTGCCGAAGAAGTGCTCGCGGACGAACCCGCCCGACTCGGCCTTGTACGTCTGGTAGTCGCCGTCGAGGGTGGAGTTCATGATGTCCACCAGCGCGCCGTCGCGGTCCTTGTCCAGCAGCTCGTCCCACTCGCGGCCCCAGGTCACCTTGATGACGTGCCAGCCGGCACCGCGGAAGAAGGCCTCAAGCTCCTGCATGATCTTGCCGTTGCCGCGCACCGGTCCGTCCAGGCGCTGCAGGTTGCAGTTGATCACGAAGGTGAGGTTGTCCAGCTTTTCGTTGGCAGCCAGCTGCAGGAAGCCGCGCGACTCCGGCTCGTCCATCTCGCCGTCGCCCAGGAACGCCCAGACGTGCTGATCGGAGGTGTCCTTGATGCCGCGGTTGTGCACGTAGCGGTTCAGCTGCGCCTGGTAAATGGCGTTGGCCGGGCCGATGCCCATCGAAACGGTCGGGAACTCCCAGAACTCGGGCATGGACCGCGGGTGAGGGTAGGACGGCAAGGCGTGGCCCTCGCGGGACTTTTCCTGCCGGAAGCCGTCAAGGTCTTCCTCGGTGAGCCGGCCTTCCATGAACGCGCGTGCGTACATGCCGGGGGAGGCGTGGCCCTGGAAAAAGACGTGGTCGCCGCCGCCGGGGTGGTCCTTGCCGCGGAAGAAGTGGTTGAAGCCCACTTCGTAGAGAGTGGCTGCGCCGGCGTAGGTGGAGATGTGCCCGCCGACGCCAATGTCCGGGCGCTGGGCCCGGTGCACCAGCATGGCCGCATTCCAGCGCATCCACGCGCGGTAGCGGCGCTCGATTTCTTCGTCGCCGGGGAACTCCGGTTCTTGGTCCACCGGAATGGTATTCACGTAGTCGGTGGTGGTCACCATCGGCACGCCAACGCTCTGCGCACCTGCACGCTGCAGGAGGGAGCGGACAATGTATTGGGCACGTTCAGTGCCCCGGGAATCCACCAGGCCGTCGAAGGATTCGATCCATTCGGCGGTTTCTTCGGGATCGCGATCCGACAGCTGGCTTGTCAGCCCGCTCAGGATGTGCGAGGTATCTTCTCCTGCGCTCACGTCCAACCTCTCATACGTGCAGATTGTGTCTGCGCTTTACGTGGCATAGCGACCCGGCGCAAGGTCCGGCCGGGAGGATATTCTTCACTGCCACTCTAACTGTTCACCGCATTACAGCGCAGCCGAAGCCCCGCATGCCAGTTATTACGACGACGGCGCGCGGGCACCGCCGTCGACCGCCTCCACCGCAGGCTTCTTTAAGCCGCTAGCGCCGTACCCCGGCCCAACCCACCAAGGCCGCGCGCACCGCCGTCGTCGGTGTCTGGTGCCCCGCAAAAGAGGGACGCGCCATGACAAAATTCCGCCCCATCTTGCGGGTGGCTTGAAGCGATGGCGATTAGGGTGTTGGCTTGTAACTAGCAACACGCTCACTTTTTCCGGTGGGCGGATCAATACGTTCCATACAGGAGGAGCACAGTGGGCGAGGCCGAAGCCGCCGCAGTAGAGAATGTGGCAGGCAATTTGGGTTTCAAAGACGGAGACCTAATCCAGGAATTCGGCTATGACGAGGACGTGGACTTCGATCTGCGCGACGACATCGAGGACCTCACCGGCTCCGAGCTGCTCACCGAGGACGACCACGACGTGGTTGACGCGGCGATCCTGTGGTGGCGCGACGGCGACGGGGACCTGGTGGACACGCTGGTCGATGCGCAGACCACGCTCGCCCCCGGTGGCGTGGTGTGGTTGCTGACGCCGAAGTCGGGCCGCGACGGTTACGTGCCGGCATCCGATGTGCAGGAAGCGGCGCCGACCGCCGGCCTGCACGTGACCACGTCCGCCGGTGTGTCCAGCGACTGGTCCGCAAATCGGCTGGTCAGCAAGCGGACCAACAAGTGAGCGCGGCTGCACCGCAAGTGGGCCTTCCCGCGCCCGATTTCGAGCTGGTCAACCAGTTCGGCGAACCCATCCGGCTGTCTGCGCTGCGCGGCGGGAACGTGGTGGTGGTGTTCTACCCGTTTGCGTTCTCCGGCATCTGCACCGGCGAGCTGTGCGAGCTGCGCGACGACCTTGCCGCCTTCCGCAGTGAAAACGCCCGCGTCGTCGCCGTCTCCGTGGACCACAAGTTCGCGCTGCGTGCCTTCGCCGAGCAGGAAGGCTACGAGTTCGACCTGCTGGCCGACTTCTGGCCGCACGGCGAGGTAGCCAAGGCCTACGGCGTGTTCGACGAAGAATCCGGCATGGCCTTGCGCGGCACCTTCATCATCGACGCGGAGGGCATCCTGCGGCACGAGATCCGCAACCCGCGTGGCCAGGCCCGCGACATCCAGGAATACCACCGCGTGCTGAAAGAGCTCTAGCCGCCATGGAGCTGCTGGCGCCGGCGCTCGAGATCCTGGCCGGACGCCGTCTGGCCGTCTTGACCGGCGCCGGCCTCAGCACCGATTCCGGTATCCCGGACTACCGTGGCCCCACCTCGGTGCCGCGCACCCCAATGACGTACCAGCAGTTCGTCGGCGACGAGGAACTCCGCCGCCGCTATTGGGCCCGCAACCACGTGGGCTGGCGGCACATGCACCACGCCGCACCCAACCCCGGTCACTACGCGCTGGCCGCGATGGAGACCAACGGCGTGGTGGCCGGCCTGATTACGCAGAACGTGGACCGGCTGCACGAAGACGCTGGCAGCGTGAACGTGATCGATTTGCACGGCCGCTTTGACCAGGTCATCTGCCTGAACTGCGGCGACGTGACCACCCGCTCCTCGTTGGCTGCCCGGCTGGAGGAACTCAACCCGGCCTATGCTGCTACCGGGGATGCTGGTGACGTGGCCCCGGATGCCGACGCCGACGTCGCCCACACCGCCCACTTCGTGGTGGCGGACTGCCTGGTTTGCGGCGGCATGCTCAAGCCCGACTTCGTCTATTTCGGCGAGAACGTGCCCAAAGACCGGGTCACGGCCGCCTACGCCATGGTGGACGACGGCGAGGCGCTGCTGGTGGCTGGTTCATCGCTGACCGTGATGAGCGGCCTGCGCTTTGTCCGGCACGCCGCCAAACAGGGCAAGCCGGTGGTCATCATCAACCGTGGTGCCACCCGCGGCGACAACCTGGCCGACGTGAAGCTGGAGGCAGGCGTCTCCGAGGCGCTGGGCTACCTGGCCGTGGAGTTGCCCGGCCTGCTCCAGCAGCCCGCCTGAACTGCTACAGCAAGCCCGCTGAACTGCCCCCGCAAGCCTGCCTGAACTGCTCCCGCAGCTTCCCCGAACTGCTCTTGGAACTGACGACGGCGGAGCCTCCTGACTGTGCCCCAGCCCACCTGAGCGGTCGATCAGGTTTATGGATCCATCGTGTTTGTTGCCACTGAAGTTTGGTTGGCGTTCATGCCCATTTATCCGGTAGAGTAAATCCTCGTGATGTTGCGGCGGATAACGCTCCGCGGTCCCGCTTTCGACATTACAACGGGTCTTTAGCTCAGCTGGTAGAGCGCCACGTTTACACCGTGGATGTCATCGGTTCGATCCCGGTAGGACCCACCACCCAAAACCGCGTCAGTTCAAGGGATTCTTCCCCCGAACGGCGCGGTTTTCTTGTTTCCGGCTTGTTCCACAGCTTCCGCGAATTGTCGGGGTTTATCGGGATCGCCTGGGAACCGTTCCTCCCAAAATCCTCCCAAGGTTCTCCCGCAGAGCCACAGATTGGTGCTGGCCCGACGGCGGCGCGGGGCATGCGTCGGCGCAGCCATCTGTACGCGACAGCGGGCCGATGCTGCGCCGGGCGTGATGCGGGTTGCTAACGCGAAAGGCCCCACCGTTTGATGGGGACCTTCGCTGCGCGCTATAGGCTGGGGTTACATGTTGAGTTCGAAAGAGCCTGAGAACGCTTCGTCTAGCATGGCTCGAAGGAGGGGGCTCTCCGGGCCCCGGTGTCCCGGGCCCCAGTCATCGACCGTGAAGCGTCCGGTGCCATCGGCAGTGATCCCGCCACCTTCGGCCACCCCGTGCGCTTGCACGAACGGGAGGTAATGCCGGTCGACGTGGTAGGTGTCGCCCTTGTTCTGGATGTACCAGAACCGGGCACCTTCCGCTGCCGGCTTCCGGTATAGCTCCACAAGGTCGAACCTTGAGGGGTCGGCTGCCTCCACCTCTTGGAAGGATGGGAATTCTGGGAACACAACACGTTGCAGGTGCTCGAATGACCAGGGAAGGTACTCGCGCACCGTTGACTGGGGAGACACTGCCACGGCAAGAGAACCGGGGATGCGATGCCCCATGGCCAATGCTGCGAAGCCACCACCTGAACTGCCCAAGAGGACGACCCGCTTGATGTTTCGCAGTTCGGCGATCTTACGGATGTATTCCGCCAGCCGCGCCGTCAGGTTGTCGCGCTGATTTCCGATGTACCAGGCGAGGCCTAGTTTTTCGTCCAAATTGAGAGTGGTGTCGGCACGGAAGAGGAGGTTCTCACGGCGTATTGCCGACAGGGTGCGTAGCCATTCGAAACGCGGCGGGATTATCTCTGCCCGGGCGAACGCTCCATGCAGGACGACGATCAGGTCGGAAGAATCGCGGGGGAGGAACAACGCCTCTAGCGGGAGCTCTTCACCTTTTGCCGGGTCCGGCTCGACAGTGTGCCTCTCACGGTCCGCTTCCTGCAATTCAATTTCTTCAGTCTTGGACCACCGGAAGATAGGAGCTTCGTGTCGCTCGTCCCACTCATTGTGCATTGCTGTAGCTTGTCTCAGCCCCTGCTTAGCTTTCGCTCAGAGTTCGGCTTATTTCGAGGACTAACTGTGCGCGTGATGCAACGATGCGTTCACGTGCACGATTAGTAGCCGCCAAAGAGCGGCAGTTGGGTTGGGGAATGTCGATACCGGATAAGGCAGCAGAAACGGAAAAGGTTGCTGACCGAGACACCTGAGAACGTGCGCCCACTGACCGCGGGTGAACGCAAGTTCCTGGGAAAGGCAGACCCGGAGGCCGACCAATGATCGGCTCCATACAGGGGCTCTGATCTCTTCGGCAGGCATTGAATTGTCTCAAACCGGAAATAGGGCCGAAACCGTTTTTCTCCCGAACGGGGCCGGCGGCTACGATCCGAACATGGACGAGCAGCAGTACTACACCTACGGAGTCTTGGGAGACAACCCAGCGCCGGGGCACCTACATCACGAGTGGTTGATGCGAGCCACTGAAGATATGAATACTGACTATAAGAGAATCTTCAGCAAGATTTCGCAGTCGAAGTCGGAGATCCAGGAAGGCGGCCACGAGGCGGAAGACCTGTGGGTTGAGTTTCTGTCGGAGTGGCTTCCTCCTCACTACGAAGTGGCGAAGAGGAAATACATTGTCGGGGAAGCCGAACCCGACGCACGACGTCAAGAAACGGACGTCATCATTTTTCGACCTGGCTACCCCAAGAACTTGCGCAAGAAGACGCAGATACTCGCTTCTGGGGTTGCGGCCGCGTTCTCAGTGAAACTTACCCTGCGACCCGACTCGATCCGTGAAGCTGTGGAAGAATGCGCAGCACTCCAGCGTTCCTTGGCTCACAGAGACGGAACATCCCGACGCGAGCTCATGCGGCCCTTCCCATACGGCCTGTTGGCCCATTCCCATGATTGGAAGAAGCCGGCATCCGCGCCAGCGGCTAACGTTGAGAAGGAGCTTCAACGCCGAGACTGCGAAATCGCCAAGCATCCCAAGGAAAGCCTTGACCTCGTCTGCATCGCGGATCTCGGCACTTGGAGCAAGCTAACCAATTATATGCCCGGCTTCCATTTCGAAGCGGATGGCCAGGTTTTCACACACCCTGAGCAATTGATAACAACGCACATCGATTCATCCAACACGGGTGCCGTACCCCCCGTAGCAATTTTCCTCACAGAACTCTACGCACTCCTATCGATCTCCGATCCAGCATTGAGAGAGATCACTCAAGGTTTTGTCCTTACGGGGACCGGCACGCAGGGTCGCGGAATTCGACGGGACTGGGCAGTAGACGAAGTCTTGTCAGAAGGGGTCAAACGCACCCTTGAAATGAATCCAACTGCCTTGCCGAACCGGGAAAATTCGCGTTTTTTCGGGATGCATTCACCATGGTAAAGCCACAACGTCGATTGTGGTCCTCCCATCGCTCGGTTCATTCGCCCCTGCTACAGGGTTCTGCGATGAAGCGTTCGGGGAACGCCGCAAGTAAAGCAACACAAAACCGGCAACCACTGCGACCGTAGGATACAAGACGGATTACAAATCACGTTGAGGGGGAACACTCGGGCATGGAACAGCTCTGCACGGTCGATTGGAACGCCTGGGCTGCGTGGCTAACCGCTATTGGGACCCTGGTGCTGGCCGGGTTTGCTTTCGCGGCTTGGCATATATCGAGGCGCACGCTGAAGGCAATGAAAGAAGACAGCGAGGCCAGAGAGACTGCGCTGGAGAAACAGCTGGACGCTGCAGAGACGCAGGCACAGACCAATTTCGAACTGAACGTGCGGCTCATGCGGGAAGAACACCAGGTGGAAGCACTCGCCACTTACTTGAATTCCATGCGCTCCGTGTTGGTCGGTGTACGCGACGCGGATTACGACTTCGTTCAGGGCACCCACGAGGTATCGATGAACTGGGCCATCTGGGGCATGTATCTCAAAGGGGAGCACGATGATCTCTACGACTTGACCCAGGAGCATCTTTCGCTCTATCAGAGCGTGACCCAATATGCGCTGATCCTTACACGTGCTTTCAGTGCCCAAGAGATCACAGCTGAGCAGCTCAAGTTCATCATTGAGCCGCTTGGTGATGTTGTGGGTAATTGGATCGGCAACCTCACTGAATGGCAGATGGTCGAAGGCAAGCGACCCGAGAAGATGAAGAATCTCAAGGCGAATGTTGATGCTCTGCGGGACATCTTTGAAGAGCGACTGTCTGAGGAGTCCAAGGCTGCCTTGCGATGAATGGACGAAGGAGTTACGCGACCACGGTCGGGGACACCCGCTACCTACTGTCCCTCGGCCTCACAGTGGAGGAGGTGGCCCGTCGGATGGGTCGGACGGTGACCGCTGTGGAGCGGATGCTGGAGGGCTCCCGGGAGGGCTGAACGCGCCGTGCGGCGAGTCTGGGCATAGAGGAAGGTCGAGAGCCCCGGTTCTCTGTCCGTAACCGCCCGACCGGAAGGCCCACCATGGACCTGAACAACCCGCACAACACCCAGCTCCAAGGCATCGCAACCACGCTCCTGCTCAACCGGCGGAGGATGCCCTTCGCCCTGACGGTCCTGAAGGAGTACGTCCGCGAGACCCGGCACCAGGACCCCGTGAGCGGCAACGTCAGGTTGGTCTGCAACCTGACGTACATCATCTCCCGAACCTGCTCAACTCGCTGACCGACGCGGAGCGCGCCGCGGCACGAGTGCTGGGGATCGTTGCCTGATGCCCAGCATCGACCATTGGCAGTGCTGCCGCCGACCCGGATAGGATCGGCTTCTTGGGGGCTGAAAGGCGCGCTGTGTGGCGGATGACCGATCCGGGTCTGCCGGATAAAGGCTGGGAGGAAGTCTCCGCCGTCGTGGACGGCGAGCTGGTAGTGTCCTACCCCAAGCTCTCGGCCGCCGAGCACCTCATCATCGCCGCGAACCGGGACGAGATGTTCCGACGCAGGGTGGTTGCCGGCTGGGACATGGAACGCTGGCTGCTGCCCGTGGACGACCTCATCCGGTCCCGCCGATATGATGAAGCGCTCGACATCATGGCCGGGCTTCGGGCCGCTGCAGTGTCCCTGGCGCAGTACGACACACGCGAGCCGGACCCGTACTGGTTCGAACGTACCGCCGTCGTCTACCGGAAGCTCGGCCGGCACGGGGAGTCCGCCACCGTCCTGCAGGCATGGGTGGAACATTGGCCGCCGGACAGATTCCGCCCGAACAAGGACCGGGAGCGCATCAAAGCAAGACTCGAGTGGGGCAACCGTGGGCCGCGTTGACGACCGGTGGCTGAAGAAAGACCGGACGCGCACGCCGATGTACGGCAAAGGGTCACGCTGGCAGGCTGTCTGGACCGAAGGCGGCAAGGAGCGGAAGAAAGCGTTCACGAATAAGGACGCCGCCCTCGCGCACATCACTTGGGTGGAGCATCACCAACTCCCCGGCACATACGTCTCCAGCGACCGGGGCCGGGTCTTCGTCCGAGACCTGCTCCCGAAGTGGCTGAACACCCTGGTACACCTGAAGCCTTCCACGCTGTCGACCACCCGCTACGATATCGACGCGACGATCCTCCCGCATTGGGGTGACCGGATCGTGGCGGACATCACTCGCGCAGACGTCCAAGCCTGGGTCTCGGGAATGGGCAAGGCCCCACGCACGGTCGGGACGATCTACGGCCGGTTCAACAGCTTCCTGAAGTGGTGCGTCGACGAGCAGCGGGTCCGCACGAACCCCGCCACTGGAGTCAACCTGCCGCGAGGCAGCAAGCGCGAGCACATCTTCCTCACCGTCGACGAAGTCGCGGCCCTCGCCCACGCCATCGGCGGCCGCTATGCGGACCTGATATGGCTGCTGGCCACCACCGGCCTCCGGATGGGCGAAGCGTGCGAGCTGCGGTCCAAGGACGTCGATCTGCGGCGGAAGCGCATCACGGTCGCGAGGTCGGTTACCGAGGCCGGCGGGCGGCTGGTCATCGGTCCGCCGAAGAACGGCAAGACCCGGACCGTCCCGCTCACGCAGTTCATGCTGGACCGGCTGCGGCCGATGCTCAAGGGGAGGGGCCGAGAGGACCTGCTGTTCACCACCGCACGAGGCCAGCAGATCCGGGCGAACAACTTCAAACGCCGCGACTACGACCAGGCCGTCGAGCGGGCCGGCCTGCCGTTGGACCTCTGGGTGCACGACCTCCGGCACACGGCAGCATCGTGGGCGGTCCAGTCGGGCGCCAGCGTGAAATCGGTGCAGAGGATGCTCGGTCATGCCACCGCGGCGATGACCCTAGATACCGAAAAGGCGCGGTTTTCTTGTTCCTGGCTGGAAGGCTTGGTCCCCGAGCGCGCTGGCGCACCACGGCACGAGCGGAACTCCACAGCCATGTAAGGCGTGCGTCCCGCCGATACAGGTGAGGTCCCCGGCGCGGGGTCTCCTTGAGGTACACGGCTCACCGGACGAAAGGGAACAGCCCCGCTGCTTGGGGGATTCGACGGGGCTGTTCCCACCATCACGGTGCCCTGTGCCATACCGGCCGGCTGGGGAAACCGCCGAGGCACTATGGGGATAGGCACCTGAATCAGTCTGCCAGCGATGAAACGGTTAAGCTAGGGTTGGGCCAGAAAAGAGGCTGATTCGAGGGCGGATACCGACGTTCGCCCCCCGAGTTTCCTCACCAAACCGGGCTGTAAAGCACGGGGTTTTCTTTTATTTCCTGCCGCCTCGCCGTTCCACCACCTCGGAGGTCGATGCCGGATGGTTTAATCCTGAGCAGATCTTTGGCTGCAGCCTCCCGGTTCCGGTGTAACGTGAGTCTCCCGGCGACGACTACATGGGGGTAGGGAAGCCGGATTGATGAGGTAGCGGCCCCGCCCTCTGTGGGGGAGGGGCGGGACCGTTCCTCAAGGCTGTGGGCTGTGCCTGATGAAGTATTCGTCCGCGTGCAGCATCCGGCGCCTGCTGAGCCTGTTCTCGCGAATCCAGACAACGCCGAGGCCCGGGGCCGTACCCTCGACGCGTCCCCGGTAGTAGACCACGTTGTTTTGCCCGGCTTCCACTTGGTCACCCCGACGGAACTGGGAAAGATCGGCCAGCCACACGGGGCGGCCGTCAAGATCCTCGTCTCGCTGGTGCTTCTTTGGCATGACGCCCCCTTGCTAAGTCGCTCTTCTCCATCGTGCAAGCACGATGTTGCAGTGACATTTCCGGGACGTTATTTCGGGGCAACGGCCCCTGGACCCGCGTCCGGAGGGCCTCCATGCGGCTGGCCGGCGAACGGGGTAGCCGAAACCCTTCTTGCCACTCGCCGCCGGCTGACCCTGTGGCAGCATTGGCGGCCGAATGATTAAAAGGGAAAGACCCTGTCCCAGGGAGGGACAGGGCCTTTCGGGCAGCCGTTAGATGGGGGATCAACGGAACTGCCAGGGGATCGGCGGTGCAGCACTTGGAGATGGGGGCTCCAAGGCGTTCAAAGGCAACCGCCTCGGGTCAGTCTGCCACGGAGATGGGCATTTCTCAACCACAATCATTGATCCTCCCATCGTGTTGCCCTGAGCGCGCACTTTCGCGGCCAAAGACGGGATGGGGAAGGGCCGGATGGGCTCCAGCGAAGCCGCCGGAGCGTTCGTCTTGCGCGTACCCTGAGCCAAGATTAGGGCGCCGCTGCGTCATGCAATAACGGTTAAGCAACGTCGCTTGTGATCCCTCCACAACCTCCTCCCAGTCTGTAAGGCTGTACCGATCATGCTGGTTTTAGTTGGGGGCACTATTGGACAAGTTCTGCCGGAGAGCAGGTCACACCTACATCCGCACGCGCACCGTCTCGTCGAGCCGCTGCACCTATTGCGGGACCATCCGATGGCTGTGGTCCGAGCAGGATGCGGGCCAGATGACGCGGCTTGATCTGCTGGAGGAAAACGGACTGCGCGCGCCCATCCAGCAGGAGCGCCTCAACCCAATCGCTCCAGTCGCTGTGCCGTTCGACCTCTATGCGTCGGGGGACACAGCAGGCACTGACCCCGCCGGCCACGATGATGCCGACCTAGGCTCATCCGGCGAAGACGAGTCCGTCGACGACGTGATCGATGACTGGCTGCGCTTCCGCCCCTCCACGGCATCGGGCGAATGAGCCGAAGCTAACGCCGGCCCGCTTAGCCGGTGCCGCCGGTCGCGACTAGGCTTGTTGAGGAACCTCGGCCCGCTCGGGCTGTTCGCTGACGTCCCTGCCCGCGGGGACCGCCCACACTTGGAGATTCAATGAGCGCACACATCGGTGTGACAGGTCTGGCCGTCATGGGTGCCAACCTGGCACGGAACTTTGCCCGCAACGGCTACACGGTCGCCCTGCACAACCGCTCGGTGGCAAAGACAGACGCACTGCTGCAGGCGCATGGCGACGAGGGCGAGTTCATCCGCACCGAAACGCTGCCGGAGCTGGTGGACAGCCTGCAGAAGCCGCGGCGCGTGCTCATCATGGTCAAGGCCGGCAAGCCGGTGGATTCGGTGATCGAGCAGCTGGTCCCGCTGCTGGAAGAAGGCGACATCGTCATCGATGCCGGGAACTCGCACTACGAGGACACCCGCCGCCGCGAAGCGTCGCTGGCCGAGAAGGGCCTGCACTTCGTGGGCATCGGCGTCTCCGGCGGCGAGGAGGGCGCACTGCTCGGCCCGTCCATCATGCCCGGCGGCTCCCGCCAGTCCTATGACTCGCTCGGCCCCATGCTGGAGAAGATCTCTGCCAAGTACGACGGCGAGCCCTGCTGCCGCTGGATCGGCACCGACGGCGCGGGCCACTTTGTGAAGATGGTGCACAACGGCATCGAATACGCGGACATGCAGGTGATCGGCGAGGCCTACGATCTGCTCCGCACCGGCGCAGGCCTGGAGCCGCAGCAGCAGGCCGAGATCTTCACCGCCTGGAACAAGACCGAGCTCTCTTCCTTCCTGATCGAAATCACCGCAGAGGTCCTGGCTCACACCGACGCCAAGACCGGAAAGCCGTTCGTCGACGTCGTCGTGGACTCCGCCGGCCAAAAGGGCACCGGCCGCTGGACCGTCGTCTCCGCTCTGGAGCTGGGCTCGCCCGTCTCCGGCATCGCCGAGTCCGTCTTCGCCCGCGGCCTGTCCTCGCAGCGCGGCCAGCGCGCCATCGCCCAGGACGTCCTGACCGGGCACGAAGAGGCCGTCGAGGTGCCGCAGAGCTTCGTCGAGGACGTGCGTCAGGCGCTGTTCGCCTCCAAGCTGGTCAGCTACGCCCAAGGCACCGACATGCTCGGCTCAGCCGCCGGCGAGTACGGCTGGGACCTGAAGCTGGACGAGATCGCCTCGCTCTGGCGCGCCGGCTGCATCATCCGCGCCGAACTGCTGGACGACATCATGAAGGCCTATGCCGGCGACTCTAAGCCGGAGAACCTGCTCTTCGCCCCGGCGTTCGCCGAAGCCATCGGTGCTGCCGTGCCGGCGTGGCGCCGCGTGGTGGCCACCGCCGTCCAGTTGGGCATCCCCGTGCCGGTGTTCTCGTCCTCGCTGGCCTACTACGACGGCTTGCGCCGCAAGCGCCTGCCCGCCGCGCTGACCCAGGGCCTGCGCGACCTCTTCGGCGCCCACACCTACGGCCGCACCGACTCCGAAGGCACCTTCCACACCCTCTGGAGCGGCGACAAGTCCGAAGTCCCCGCCGTCGACACCCACTAACCGTGCGGTGACTCACTGAGGTTGCCCCCGGTGATCGACCAAGGTTGCTCTGCAACCGCGTGGAGATCCTCAGCACCGAATGCCCCGCAGTTGCTCATGCAGTTGCGGGGCATTCGCGATTTGGGCAAGGTCCATACCTGCCCGGTTTTTCGGCGGCCGCGCGCAGGCTACATCATCATGTCCGGGGCCATATACAGCCCTGGCAGCAGCCAGGGATAGGCCGGCACGAAGCAGGCGAAGGCAATCAATGCGGCGCCGGTCGCCCGGCTGAACCCGATCCCGTGGCGCCAAGTCTTTTCCAGCAGGACTGCGGCCGCAATGGCGGCCATCCACGCCAGGTTCATGACGCCTACGGTGATCAGAACCAGCATCAGCCCCCAGCAGCATCCCACGCAGTACAGCCCGTGGTATAGGCCTACCCGCACGTCGCGGAACGGCCCCTTGTAGCCAGACACATGCAGCAGAAAGGCCACCGGCGAGCGGCAATGCCGCAGACAGAAGTTCTTCAGCGGCGTCATCTGGTAGATGCCCGCGGCCACCAGCAGCCCGGCTCCGACCCAAGCCGCTGCCACCGGTGCGGTGGCGGCCAGTTTGCTGCCCAGCAGGGACATGGCGTACGCCAGAATGCCGAAACCGGTCCAGGAGAGCAGGTATCCGGCCAGCAGGGCGGCGGTCCGGACGGCACGGACCCGGCGGCTGCGCTCCGCGCGGATGGACCGCAGGTACACGGAGAGCAGCGGGGCCAGCGACGGCAGCATCATCGCGGTCATCATCAGCGCCCAGCCAGCGAGGAAACCGGCCAAGCCCAACCCCATGGTGCCCGGTCCGGGCGGCATCCCGGCCGCGAGTTGCACCGTGAGGAACCAGGCAATCAGGGCGCAGCCAATGAGAGCGAGCAGACCCGGACGGACGCGTACGGCAGGAAAGACGCGGCTTGGCATCCTAGGATGACCAGGCGAAGGGGGCTGAGAAGGAGTTCTTACCCACGTTGTCCCAAGTCATCCCGAATACATCGACGCGCGAGGCCGTTGCCGTACCGGCGGTCAACGGGTCGGATGGGAAGCCCACGCCGCTGACCTTGACGCCTTGCCCGGTCGGGTCCAGATGCGTCACGAAGTCCTCGACGGCGATGTCAACCCCGCCGCCGGCCCGGACCTGGTGCCGGTGTCCATCGTCGGAGTAGTTCATGTCAACCTGGTCCATGCCGGCCATTTCGCCAATCAGCGGAGCCGCGCCCGCCATGGGTCCGCCCCGCTGTCCGCTGAAGACGGCGCCGAGCGCCTGGGCCTGTTCTGCGGAGGCGGAGGCGTCCATCAGAACCCCGACCTTCCAGCCTCCTTCGCTCATCACGGCCGGAGTATCGGCAACGATGCAGACGGTCAGGCCGGAGACGTCAAGGCCGTCAACGTCGCCGGTATCGACGTGGAAGGCCAACGCGACCTTGCAGCGCTCGTTATCCGCAGGCGCAGTCATGCCCGAAGTCGTACACGGGCAGATCATGTCGCAATTGCAGTTTTCGAAGTATGTACCTTCGATGTGCCAGGACATTCGAGGCTCCCTTCAAAGAGACACCCCTCCTCGAATTGTCCTCCGCTGCAAAAACCCGGTCAATAAGCCGGCAAAGGCGATCAGATTCACATAGCCGGGCTGATGTACTCGGCAGGCGGATCCACGACCGGCTTCATCTCTCGCGGCGGTCCTGGTAGAGGAGGGCCGGCATGGCCGCCGCCGGATTCGCTGCGGACGCGTTCTGCGTTCCGCAGTGATGAAGCAGACTTCGGTGTCTTACTGGTCAAAGTGGTGCGGCATGTTCTCAAGGGCCTCGCGGACTGCCGCGGCCTTGCACTGCGCTCGTCTTGGCCCGCTCGTTGCTGACCCCGTGCGCGCTGTCGATCTCGCCGACGGCTCCCAGACCCAGCCTTGCCTGCAGTCGATCGTTATGACGCAGACTTTTGCACTTTGGAGTAGAGGAACTGCAGGAGGTCGGAGCCGAATTCGGCGGTGAACAGGGCCGCGGTCCACCGGGTCGGTTTGGGAGCCAGCAGCAGGCCGAAGATAAAGCCGCTGGCCACCCATTGGCCCAGACAGAATGGGCACGTCAGCAGTTCGCCAATGGCCTTCCGTGGTCCGGAGCGGCGTACGTCTTCAGCCAGCTCGGCTGCTCCGCTTTGCCCTTCGAAGGTGGTAAAGGGAGCCCGCAGCGGGCTGGTCACCGGGGCCTTGGTCAGCAGACGGGAGAGCTTGTGGGTGGCAACGGAAATAAGCGCCAGATCGCTCCACCCGGGGTGTGCCCGGCAGGGTGCGGCCGGAGCGACGGACGGCTGCTGTCCCCAATGCGAGGCCTGTGCCATGGACGCCCATCAACAACAAGAATGAGCCCAGCGGCCTGTGCTCTCCGTGGGTGTATTCGTCCTTCTCTCGCCGCAGCAGTGCCCGTAATCCCTTAGCGTTTTCCTGATCCATGCGGTGCTTGCCTTCCGAATTGGTGCCTGCGGCGAGTGTATCCACGCCCCGGGCCCGGCAACAGGGCGGGACACCGCAGAAAATGCGTGACCGTCGGGCAAAGTCCGCGCGGTTAAGCAGAAATCGGCCCCTCCCCGGAAAGTTGAGGAGGTGCCGATTTTCGCTCGCTGGATTGCTGGGTCGAGGGCTACAGCAGTTCGGCGCGTAGTTGAGCGGGGGACTTGGGGGAGAGCAGGCCGGGCGGGACGTCGAAGACGGTCACGGCGCCGAACTGGCCTTGCTGGTTCAGTCGATGAACTGCTCGGGCGTAGGCCACCAGGACGCTGGCGGTAAATTCCGGGTTGCTCTCCAGCGTGAGGCCGTATTCGATGACCTGCGCGTGGTCGCCGCTGGTGTTGCCGCTGCGGATGGTCATGCCGCCGTGCGGCATGGCGCTGTGGTCGCGGGCCAGTTCCTCGGCGGTGATGAAGTGGACTTCGGTGTCGTACTGGTCAAAGTAGTGCGGCATGGTCACGATGGCTTCGCGGATCGACGCGGGGTCGGCGCCGTCGGCCAGCACCACGAAGCATTCGCGGGCGTGCTTCTGCCGGGTTTCCAGTTGCGGGCGGCTGCCGTTGCGGACCTGCTCGATGGCAGGCTCCGACGGCAGCGTGTACTGGACGCCGGCGGCTACACCGGGAACCCGGCGGATGGCGTCGGAGTGGCCCTGGCTCAGGCCGCGGCCCCAGAACGTGTAGGTGTCGCCGTCGGGCAGCAGGGCTTCGCCGTAGACCCGGTTGATCGAGAACATGCCGGGGTCCCAGCCGGCCGAAATGAGCGCGGTTTTCCGAGCAGCACGCGCCGGGGCGTCGACGGTTTCGAAGTACTCCGGGATGCGGGCATGCGTGTCGAAGCTGTCCACCGTGTTAAAACGGGCCGCCATAACCGGCCCCTGCTGCGGCAGGTCTTCCTTGGAGCCGCCGCACAGAATCAGCACGTCGATGCGGTCCTCGTACTCGGCGAGGTCATCCATCACGTACACAGAGGTCTCGGCGCGCAGCGTGGCCACCTCCGCCGGGTGCCGGCGGGTGAAGACCCCCTCCAGCTTCATGTCAGGGTTTTTGGCTACCGCGGCCTCCACGCCGCGGCCCAGGTTTCCGTAGCCGGCAATGCCAATTCGAATCGATTCACCCAAGGGTCTGTCCTCTCGTCAGGTTCAACGGTTGTCAGGCAGTGGGTGTTAGATCCACATCGCCGGATCGATGTATTCGGCCGGGTCCACGGCAGGCTTGGTCTCGCGCTGCGGGTCCCGGTGCCGGAAGGTGGCCGGAATGCCGGTGATGATGGATTCCGGCGGGGCGTCCTTCACGACGACGGCGTTGGCTCCGATGGCGCTGTCCGCGCCGATGACCACGGGTCCCAGCACCTTGGCGCCGGCGCCGATCACCACGCGGTCGCCGATGGTGGGGTGACGCTTGACCTTGGCCAGCGAGCGGCCGCCGAGGGTGACGCCGTGGTAGATCATCACGTCCTCGCCGATTTCGGCGGTTTCGCCGATCACCACGCCCATGCCGTGGTCGATGAAGAACCGGCGGCCGATGGTCGCGCCGGGGTGGATCTCGATGCCGGTCAGGAAACGGCCGGCCTGCGAAATCAGCCGGGCCGGCAGCCGCAGCGACGGATTGGCCCACAACTTGTGGGTCAGCCGGTGGATCCAGATGGCATGCAATCCGGAGTAGGCCAGGAAATTCTCCACGCGGCCCCGGGCCGCCGGGTCGTGCGACCGGGCGGCCTCGAGGTCTTCACGCAGTCGCGCTAGGAAACCCATGTGCTCTTTCTGATCGGACATCGCGCCGGGCAGGCGGGCCGGACACTAGGCCCGGCCGCAGCCCGCTTGGCGCAGGGAAGCTGGTTAGCCGCGGATGTCGTCGTACAGGAGCGTGGAAATGTAGCGCTCACCGAAGTCGGGCACCACGGCCACGATCAGCTTACCGGCGTTCTCCGGGCGCTTGGCCACTTCCAGGGCGGCCCAGACCGCCGCACCCGAGGAGATGCCGCCGAGGATGCCTTCCTTGATGCCCAGATCGCGGGCGACGGCGACCGAGGCCGACGTCGGTGCATCCAGCACTTCGTCGTAGACGCTGGTGTCCAGCACCTCAGGGATGAAGTTCGCGCCGAGGCCCTGGATCTTGTGCGGGCCGGGATTGCCGCCGGTGAGGATGGCGGAGTCTTCCGGTTCGACGGCGATGATCTGCACGCCGGGCTTGCGCTCTTTGAGCAGGCCGCCGGCGCCGGTGATGGTGCCGCCGGTGCCGATGCCGGCTACCAGGATGTCCACCTTGCCGTCGGTGTCGGCCCAGATTTCCTCGCCGGTGGTGGTGCGGTGGATCAGCGGGTTGGCCTCGTTGGCGAACTGCTGCGCCCAGATGGAGTTTTCGGTGTGGGCCACGATTTCCTTGGCCTTCTCCACCGCGCCGCGCATGCCCTCGGAGCCCGGGGTCAGCACGATCTCGGCACCGAAGGCGCGCAGCATCACGCGGCGTTCGGTGGACATGGTCTCCGGCATGGTCAGGATGACCTTGTAGCCGCGGGCAGCGCCGACCATGGCCAGTGCGATGCCGGTGTTGCCGGACGTGCCCTCCACGATGGTGCCGCCCGGCTTCAGCGCTCCGGCCTTCTCGGCGGCGTCAACGATGGCCACGCCGATCCGGTCCTTCACCGAGTTGGCCGGGTTGTAGAACTCCAGCTTCACGGCCACCTGGGCCGGCAGGCCTTCGGTGAGCCGGTTCAGGCGCACCAGCGGAGTGCGTCCCACAACCTGGGTGACGTCGTCGTAAATCTGTGCCATGGGTGTTCCTGCCTTCTGGCCCGGAGGCCGCTACAGAGATGGGAGTAACAAAACTTCTTCAAGCCTAGTCAGGGCGTTGAACCGCCTGTTATGCGGTGAGCCATTCGGCGTAATATTTTCGGGCCTTGGCCAGCTTGGGATTGATGATCACCTGGCAGTAGCCGACCTGCGGATGCTTGGCGTAGAAGTTCTGGTGGTATTCCTCCGCCGGGTAGAACTCCGGCAGCCGGACCACTTCGGTGACGATCGGGTCCTGCCAGTCCGCCTGTGCGCGCTCAATCGCCGAAACGAAGGTCTGCTTCTGCTCGTCGTCGATGTAGAACATCGAGGAGCGGTACTGCGTGCCGACGTCGTACCCCTGGCGGTTCAGCGTGGTGGGGTTGTGCGAGGCGAAGAACAAGCCGAGGATGACCTGCTCGGGGACCACCGCCTCGTCGAAAGTGACGGCGACAACCTCGGCATGTCCGGTGATTCCGGCGCAGACCGCCTCGTAGGACGGGTTCTTCACCGAGCCGCCGGTGTAGCCGGAGACCACCTCCGTGACGCCGCGGGTCATGTTGTAGACCGCGTCCAGGCACCAGAAGCAGCCACCGCCAAGCACAAAAGTTCTCATGGGTTAAACAATGTCACGGAGCCCTCGAATGTTCCCGGGGCGTGAAGTGTTAAGCTCACGGCGTGTGGGCGGGCCCGCAACGGATGGGGTAGAAAAGGACTTATGGTCGACGACGAACAGCTCCGCACCGGGGACACCAAAGCCCCCGCGGGATCCACAACTCCAACGGAAACTGAATCTCCGGCGGGCGCTGAAACTCCGGCGGGTACCGAACACCCGACGGGTACCGAAGCCCCGGCGGGCACTGAAGCCGGCGTTCCGGTCGAAGAGCAGCCGAAGACGCCGGTTCTTGGCGACGTGCTGCTGGCCATCGAGGAACTGTGGCCCGAATCGCTGGCGGAGCAGTGGGACGCAGTCGGCCCCGTCGTCGGGCGGCCGTCGGCCGACGTGCGGAAGATCCTGTTCGCCGTGGATCCCACCGCAGACGTGATCACCGAAGCCATCGAGTGGGGCGCCGACCTGCTGGTCACGCACCACCCGCTGCTGCTGAAGCCGGTCAATTCGGTGGCCACCTCCAGCTTCAAGGGCGACGCCGTGCACCGGCTGATCGAGAACGGCTGCGCCTTGGTCACCGTGCATACCAACGGGGACAGCGCCGTGGGCGGCGTCTCCGACGTGCTGGCAGATGCCCTCGGTCTGCAGGACGTGCGGCCGCTGTCTCCGGCCGACAACGGTCTGCCGGAGGAAGGCATTGGCCGGGTCGGTGAGCTGGCGGAAGCCAGGACCCTGGGCGAGTTCGCAGAGCAAGTGTTCAGCATCCTGCCGGCCGTCGCCGGGGGAGTGAAGGTGGCCGGCGACCGCAACGGAATCATCCGCAGCGTGGCCGTCTGCGGAGGTGCCGGCGACTCTCTCTTCGACCACGTCCGGGCATCCCGGGCTGACGTTTATGTCACGGCAGATCTGCGCCACCATCCGGCTTCCGAGGCGCGCGAAGGAACTGTGGACGGCCGGCCGTACCTGATCGACGTCTCGCATTTCGGCAGCGAATGGCTCTGGCTGACCCCGGCGTCGGCGGCGCTGGACAACGTCCTGACCGACCAGGGCTACACCGTGGAGGTCAAGGTCAGTCATACCAACACCGATCCGTGGGATTTCGTCCTCACCCCGGGCTAACAGCGCCGCGTCCGGACGGTAGGCTAGGACGAGGCTGAACCGCAACGGTTCCGCAGCGTGTTGAAAGGACGTACATGGCGAAGGCACCGGCTTCCGAGCAACTGAGGTTGCTCGACCTGCAGGCACTCGATGGCAAGCTCACCCAGCTGAGCCGCCGCGCTGCAGCCACTGCCAAGAACGCCGAGATCGACGCGCTGGCGGAGAAGCTGGCCGCTGCCGACTCCTCGCTGGTCGCCCTTAACACCGAGATCGCGGACACCGAGCGTGAGCTGAAGCGCGCCGAAGCGGACGTGGAGACCGTCCAGTCGCGGATTGAACGCGACCAGAAGCGGCTGGACAGCGGATCGGGCACGCCCAAAGACCTCACCGCGCTGCAGCATGAACTGGTGTCGCTGAACAAGCGCCGCAGCGATCTGGAAGACGTGGAGCTGGAAGTTATGGAGCGGCTGGAGACGCTCCGGACCCGGCACACTGAGCACCAGCAGGCCAACGACCAGTTGCGCGAAGAACTGTCCGGCCTGGAACGTACCCGCGACGATGAACTTGCCGCGATTGAAAACGAACGCGGCACGGTGTCGGCGGACCGCAAGGAACTGGCGGCCGGCTTCGAACCTGCCCTGCTGGCCGTGTACGAAAAGACCCTGGCCCACCGCGGCATCGGCGCCGCACGCCTGTTCCACGGCAAGTCCGAGGGTTCCGGCATGCAGCTCAGCGCCGGCGACCTGGCCGACATCCGCAAAGCCGCCCCGGACGACATCGTCTTTTGCCCCGACTCCGGCTGCATCCTTATCCGCTCGGAGGAGTGGGGCAGCTAGCGGTCATCTTCGGTCCGGTCTCGCACGGAGGCCGCTCTGCCGAACTATTCGTGTGGTCGCGGGAGCCAGCCCAGGTTTCCGAGCTTGTCCTCGATAAC
This sequence comes from Arthrobacter sp. B0316-1-20, assembly GCF_059091865.1. Lineage (NCBI taxonomy): Bacteria > Bacillati > Actinomycetota > Actinomycetes > Micrococcales > Micrococcaceae > Arthrobacter > Arthrobacter sp. B0316-1-20. The sequence continues at coordinate 82,335 of NZ_JBNHHC010000002.1, forward strand.
GCCCCGCAGGACCGCATATCCCGCCGCATTCAGGTGCGCGCTGTTGCTGGAGAGACTGGGCGGCTTGTTGCCCCTGGCCTGTTCCATCAGGTCCTCCGATGTAGCCAGGCGAGGTTGGTCACCCCAGCACCAGGCGGGACAGTCGCCGTCTGATCTTTCGTCGAATTTTCCGCTGCAGTTCCCTCGGCCGGACCGACCCCAAACCCCGCCGCCCGAGCGGTGCCGTGTCGTGCATGGTGGCCGCGACGCCACCGTCAGCGTCGTGGGGGCGGATGTGGACGGTTTTGCCGGTGGGGAGGGTGTATAGCCCGCCGGCGCAGCTGAGGCTGACGGAGGCATAGTACGTACCCGGCGGCAGTGCTGAGATGTCGACGCCGGCGCCTTTGCGGGTGCCGAAGTGCGCGCCGGAGTAGTCGCTGAGTGTGTCGCCGAAGACGTTCGGGTCGCCGCGGAATCCGCCGGTGGCCAGGGTGAAGGCGTGGCTGCCTGAGGGTCCGTGGAGCACCAGGTAGTAGCGGGCGGCCTTGCTGTCGGGGATTTCCACGCCGCGGACGGCGAAGTCCCCGTCCAGATGGACCCGTGGCCCCTGGGCCCAGCTGGTGCGCAGGCGGAAGTAGGCCTCCTGCGGCGCGGTGCCGAGGACCGGCCGCACATCCAGCACAGCGGCGCCAGGTTGTGTGCGGAAGCGGTACAGCCGTCCGTCCAGCTGTGATTCGGTGTACAGCGGTGTACCCGAGGTCAGTGGCAGCTCGGCGTCACGGCCCGGGACCGCCAGCCGTAGGCGCAGATCGTAGGTGCCCGCAGGCAACCCGGCCAAGTCGATGCCGCGTTTGTTTGGAGAAGTAAACTTCGCCCGTTTGTAGTCGCAGGCGGCTTCCTCGTAGTACCTGAAGGGGATGGCCGGGTCGCTGTCCCCGGCCAGCACGAACTCATGTCGAATCCCATTGCCGGACAGAACAAGCGTGACGGCCAGCGACGAGAGGTTTTTGATGGCGTGGCCGCGCAGGAACCCCACGCCTTCTGGGAAGAAGGTGGAACCTTTCAGACGCACACCAGTGAAACTGGCGACCGCGGCGCCGTCCTTCTGCTGCCGCGACAACAAGTCTGCACGCAGCCGCGCGTCCATCCGATTGCCGTTGCGCACCGCGCCGAACCGCGGCGGAGTATTGTCGGCCACAGCGGCCATGATGGAGAGCATTAGCGGCAGGTTGTAGCGTATTACCCCGGAATGGTCCCAGACCAGGTCCGAGTCCGTCTCGATGTAGTTGAAGTTCGGGTACCTGTCGAACAGCGGCAACGCCGGGCCGGTCTGCGTAGCATGGGACTGGTCCTGCAGGGAGCTGAAAAGGTAGATGTTCTTTTCCGTGCCCTGGTCTGCGGCCACGGCGTCCGGTATCAGCGCGTCGAGCACTTCGTGCTCATAGTCTCCGCCGTCCCCGGTCATGTGCGCGAAGGTTTTGGGTCGGTTCCGGCGGGTATGCGTCCCGACATAGATCTGGGGAGCGCAGGCAATGATATTGCCGAAGTTGTACTTGATGCCGTAGTACAACGCGGGAAAACCGCCCTTAGAGATGCCCGCCAGCGTGCATTCGTTCCGGCCAAGGCCAAGCCGCAGCAGCTCCGCATCGATCAGCGCCATCACAGCCTCCTCGACTGCGAAGTCCATGCCCCGGCACAGCATGTAGGTGGGATGCGGCCCGAACTTATCCTTGATCCACAGCCAGTTGGCTTGGTTCTCCTGCGTGGACTGACCGTCGAAGTCGTAGGTGTCCCGGTGGCGCAGCCCTGTGAACACGACGATCAAGTGGCGCCGGTCCTGCTTGGCTTCGCGCGTTTTGTATTCCACCAGGACGCCGTTGTGCAAAAAGTCCTGTTCGGGTTGGGGCATGCGAGCGAAACTACGGCACCCCGGTGAACGCTTGGGAAACACCCGCCGACGGCGGCGTGGAGCCTAGGTAGCCGGCGCAGGCATCACGCCACCTACACGCCGCTGTAGACAAAATCTCGTTCTTGGCTTGAACGTCCTATTCCGTGGGCAGGCGCTTCTTCCGGTAGGAGGCTAGCTTCCCGGTTTGCAGGAGCCCTTGAGAGGGCCGGCAGCGGGCTCCTAGATGTACGACTCGGAGCGCGCAGGGCACGATTTCGTAACGTATACTCGTCCGGTGATTGAGCGTATGAAGAAGTTGTACCGGCAGGTCATCAACTCGAACGCGGGAGAGGTGACCAAATTCGCCATCGACGGCATCGCCGGAGAGGTTCCTACCGGAAGAGAGCCCTCTTCGGACGAGCAAGTCACGCTCTTCATCAATGACCTCCCTGTGATGACCGCCGCGGTGCAGGCCAGAGCCAACGGTCGGGGAAACTTCGAGTTTGGTGTCTATGATGTCTGGCGATTCGCGCAGAAGACCGACGTCCTTTCCGTTCGGTACGGCGACCAGGCATTGCGAATGCCTAATGGCAAGCTGTCTCATCCGTCCCTACGGAACGGCAAAGAAGACTTTGACGCACTGAAACGTAGGTTCGCGCAGGGACAGGCCTTCGATAACGAAGGCAAGATCAGGTCTCTCCCCAAGAATGAGGATAAGGCTTGGCAGGACGGTGTGCTGAGCTTGTACGGGGAGGTAGCGAAGGTGATACAAGCGGTCACTGGTAGCCAAGCGTTCCTTTACAGCGGCACCCTGTTGGGCTACGTGCGCGAGAACGGGTTCATTCCGCACGATAAGGATATGGACTGCGCTTATCTGAGCCAGACGGCCACGGCACAAGAAGCGCGTGCGGAGTTCGTGAAGGTAGGCGAAGCGCTGATCACCGCTGGCTACCAGGTGACTCCGAAGGCGTCGTGCATCGCTGTTCGTGACAGGCACGGCTCACGGGACATGGTCGATATTGCCCATCTGTTTCTGAAGCCGAACGGATTCGTCGGCTTTCCCTTTGGTACGGTCGGCGTGGAAGAGGTTCCCGCCGAGGACTTCCTTCCCGTACAGGAATCAACCCTGAGCGGCTATCCGGTAAACGTGCCGAGCCACCCTGAACGAATCGTGGCCCATGTGTACGGTGACGACTGGCGCATCCCCAACCCCGATTTCCGGTGGAAGGACGCCCGACGGCGCCGAGATGCCCAGGCGCTCCTGAGCTACACGGACAGGACCCGTCTGGCTATGGATGATTTCTACGCCCACGACGCCATCACGTCACCGTCCGCCTTCGCACAGTGGACTGCGGCGGCCGGCGCGGACGTTGCGGCCGTCATCGATCTCGGCTGTGGGAACGGCCGCGACGCCGTTCACTTTGCCGACAGGGGCCTGTCAGTCACCGCTGTCGATTCCAGCAGCTATGCGGCCGCCGCAGCGCATGCCCTTGTCGGTGGCAGGCAGGGGATTGACGTTGTCGAGGGGGACGTGCTGGAACACGGCAGGCTCGCTGCCCTCCGCAACCGAGTACAGGATGGCGCCGTCCTGTTCTATGCACGGTTCTTGCTGAATGGCCTGACAGATAGCGAAGAGCAGCGGTTCTTTGAAGAGCTGGGTGACGCAACGGTACCCGGAGACTTCGTCGCATTGGAACACCGGACAGATCTGGACGCCCCGCTCAAGAAGGCTCGGTTCCGGTCCTTCCGCCGGTTCATCCCCGCGGCTGACACGCTGAAGCTGCTGCAAGGACTCGGATTCGAAATACTAGACCAGCAGTCCGGGACAGGACTGGCCAAGTTCGAACGTGAAGACCCGGAGGTAGTAAGAATCCTGGCTCGCAAGCTCTAGGAATCCCCGACACCGTCAGGTTCTTGGGCGCACGCCGGATGTCGGGAGCTTCCGTGGAATTCGGCCGCGGCCAAGAGAGCAGGCGAAGGCTTACGGCTCCAGAATGATGTTCAGCGCGTGCGCCTTGCGGGCCGTTCCATCCACGAGCTCGGCCTGCCAGACTTCCAGCGCCGCCTTCAACAGCGCGGCCGGGGTCTCGGGCGCCTTGCCGCGGCGGGTCAGCAGGTGCCGGGCTAGTTCGCCGCGGGTGTGTTTGGCAAAGTGCGAGACGACCGTGCGCTTGCCGTCGCGTTCCTGGAACACGTTGACTACCACCGTGCGGGTCGGCTCCGGCGTCCAGGCCGCGGCGTAGGTGCTGGAGCGGCAGTCGACCATCAGGTGCCCCTCGGCGTGCGCGTCCAACGCTTTCGGCAGCCGCTTCTTCCAGTACGAGGCCAGCTTCCCGGTTTCCGGCAACCCCACGGACATGGACAGCCGGTAGGCCGGAATGCTGTCCGCGAAACCTATGGCACCCCAGAGCGCTGAGATGACGACGACGGCGGCGTCCGCCTTGCGCTTCTGCGTGGTCGTCATGGTGCGGTAACCGAGCGCGTCGTACAGCACACCGGAGTAGACAGTGTGTGCCGGCGCGGACGGTTCGTCGTGCAGCCGGGTATTGCGCTCCACCTCCGCAGCCAACGACGCGCCGACGCAAAGCTGCGCCAGCGCGTCCGGACTTTGGCTGATGTGGGCGAGGGCGGCCAGCACTTCTTCCCGTGCCGGATTTAGCTCCGGGAACTGCAGGTCCTGCAGTCTGAAGGGATGTCCCTTGGCGGCAGCGGTCTTTCCTTCGGAAGGCGGAAGCAGAATCAGCACCGTAGCAGCCTACCGTCGGACTGCATCCCCGCACGAAAGGCGGTAGCACCGCCGTCGTCATGCTGGGAAACCGACGGAAGCCGCCAGATTACTGATGGCGGGGGAGCAGGCCGTATCCTGAAGGCGGGACGGGTTGGCTGGGCGATCGCGTCGGACGGGTCTGTGAAGATTCGTCTGCCGAGGAAAGTCCGGGCTCCGCAGGGCAGGGTGGTGGGTAACGCCCACTCGGGGAAACCCGCAGGCTAGTGCCACAGAAAATAGACCGCCAGGGCTGCCTCGTGCAGCACCTGGTAAGGGTGAAACGGCGGTGTAAGAGACCACCAGCGCGCCGGGCGACCGGGGCGGCTAGGTAAACCCCACCCGGAGCAAGGCCAGACAGGGCACGATCGAGGGCTGCTCGCCCGAGTGTCCGGGTAGGCCGCTTGAGGGCACCGGCAACGGTGCTCCTAGATGGATGATCGCCACCCAGCGGCGGGCAACTGCCGCAGGTGACAGAACCCGGCTCATAGGCCAACCCGTCCCACACTTTCCTTATTTCGGGGGGGAGGCGTACCCGTGCGAGGAAGCAGCCCCGCCGGGTTGGGGTGGCCGCCGGGACCGCTTCGACTGCGGAACTCCGCGGCAATGTAGGGGGGGTTGCGGCGGAGCTCGCCACTGCACAGTCTCGCAGTCCTTCATAGCCGTAGGTATCCCCAAAGTTAGTCGGGTAAATAGGTACGCCACACAGCACGCTGTGCGCCGGCGGCATATCTAACATTGCGGAGGTCGAGGACGACAGTGGCGGGTACAGTCTCCGCTGGTTCCGCCACCAGCCCCTATCTTTCCCCGGGGGAACAAATGAATTGCCCTTCGACCTCATCTTTGCGCCGCATGATGCGCGTCGGCCTGACGTCTGTTGCGCTGACAGCCTTGCTGGCCTCTGGACTCCCGGCAGTGGCTTCCGACCACCCCATGCAGAGCAACCAGCCGACTGCAACACCCGCACCGATAGATGCCATGCCGGACAGCGTTGGGATCACCGGTGAGAGCTCTGTCCCCACCGAGACGCTTGTCGCTGAAACTCCTGGACCTCAGTCGACGCCGGAGGATGTGAGCCCTGCGCCTTCGACTCCTGCAGAGTCGTCCAACCCAGCGTCAGAGGAGACGGGAACGCCTCCGGCCCCAGTGCGGCAGGAGCCGTCCTTCCCATCAGAGGCCGCAAAAGACGTTTCGGATGAAAAGGGTTCTACCTCCATGCGGAAAAGTGCCACGGAGGATTCGCCGGAGACGAGCAGCCCGACGCCGGAACCTGCGCATGTGGCAGCGGGACAAGCGGCGATCAGCAAAAAGGCTACCGCGCTGAAGCTCACCTCCGTGAACGATTTCCGCTGCACGCTCAAGGACAATGGCTGCGTTCGCACCTACACCGATGCGGCCGGCAAGGCGAAGATCGCGATTTACTGGACTGCTGCCACGGCTGCGCACACGGTGGATCTCAATCACTCCATCTACAAGACCTATCGGGACGCAAAGTTTGAAAACGGCAAATACGGATATCCCGTCGCGGACATGACGGTCCGCTCCGACAAGAGCGCCACGCAACGCTTCCAAGGCGGGACCATCAGTTACACACCTGCGCACATTGTTGCTGGCAAGAAGGCCATCGACGCGAAGGCGAAAAGGCTGAACCTGGTTGCAGTCAATGATCTCAACTGCCGACTGGTGGGTAACGGCTGCGTCCGTACCTATGCACCGTCGGCCAAGAGCGCTAAGCGCGTCGCCATCTATTGGACCGCCAAATCCGGGGCGCGCAGCATGGACCTTCAACACCAGATTTACAAGAAGTTCAAGGCAACTGGATTCGAGCGCGGGACGATGGGCTATCCGACCTCGGACATGGAGTGCGGCCTCAAAGCGAAGGGGTGTGTCCAAAAGTTCCAGCAAGGAACCATTGCCTACTCGCCCTCGACAAGCGCGCGGACCCTGACGGCACAGATGAACTACAGCTGGAAGGCCCGCGGCAGCCAGAACGGCAAGCTGGGTTACCCGATGCAGGACGCAGTGAAACGCAGCGGCAAGACCACACAGGTCTTCCAAGGCGGATCCCTTGTTGCGGCCCGGGTGGGCGCCGTGATGTACCCCAAGAATGAATGCTGGGCGATCGGTGCCAACAAGACCCGCTATGACCACAAGTGGGCGAACCGCATCTCGTTCACCATCGCGGAAAAGTACGAAACTTCTAAGGCCAGCTTCATCAATTGCCTGAGGGTCGGATCCGTTTACAAGCAGGAGTGGAAGACGGGCAAGGCCACCGTTGGCCTCAAGGGGTTCAAACGCCCCGGCGTAGCATCCGGCCACACCCAGTACCGTTGGTCCCCGCAAGGCAATTTCACGGTTCACGAAGCATTCGGCGAGGGCAACCCCGGTACCGATCTCAAGTACAAAAAGCTGAAGAAGAATTCCAGGTGGTCCGGCACCGTCGGATCCTCCTACAACAAATACTACGAAGCCAGCTCCGTCGGATACGAGCGCTGGCCGGACGAAAACATGTGGTTCTACATGCGGCTTCCCACTGGGGACTATCGGCAAGGCGCCGTCATCGACTACAACCGGGGACCGGGACAGAAGATCAAGCAGGGGGCAGGATTCGCCATCTTCCTGCATGCCAACCCCGTCCCGACCGCCGGCTGCATCGCACTGGACCTGAAAAACGTCATCCGCTACTTGAAGACGGCGGACCCCGGCGACCGAATCATCATGGGTGTCCGCCAAGACATCTTCATAGCTTGACGCTTGCGGGCGGCGGGCGGTGCTTCCCCGATGGGAACGCCGTCCGCCCGACGGCCATCAAGGAATGGGAAAGCGGGCCTGCCGTTATGGTCTTGTAACGTATTGGCATGACTTCCCAAGCGTCGCAGCGAGACCTTCGACTTGATACGGCCAAGGGACTGCTGATCTTCGCAGTGGTGCTTGGCCACTTCCTCGAAGAGATCGGCTTTTGGAAGGCGGACGGCACTAGGCTGGCGCTCACGGGCATTTACATGTTCCACATGCCTGCATTTGTGTTCCTGGCCGGAGTGACCGCCAAGACAAGCCGGCTGGGCCAGCGCATAGGAACGTTTGCTGTGATTCTGGTGGCGTTTCAGACCTTGTACTTTGTCTTCGTCAACGTGCTGGGCATCGACCGGAACTTTTCCATCGAGAGGCCGTTCTGGATTCTCTGGTTCCTGCTCGGGATGATTTGGTGGCTCTTGCTGCTCCCGGTCGTTACGAGGTTTCCCAAGGCGGCTATTGCGCTGTCCGTAGTTATCGCCCTGGTCGTCGGCGCCTTGGACTCGGTCGGCTATACGTTGTCGCTCTCGCGGGCTTTGGTTTTCCTGCCGTTTTTTGTGCTGGGTGCCACTTATGGGAAGCGTATTGTTCGTGCGGTGGGGGAGGCGACATGGGTGTGGAAAGTGACTGCTCTTGTTGCTGCATTGGCTGGCTGGCTGCTGGTCTATAGCCAGGACATTCCGCACCAGTGGCTGTATGGCTCCTTCAGTTTCGACAGGCTTGACGTTCCAGATGTCTTGGGTCTGGGCACTAGAGCGGCGCTGCTCCTGATTGCAGCGGTAGCGATCAGTGCGCTGCTCTGCATTGCACCTAGCCGGCAGGGGTTCGTTGCCCACCTCGGTCGGCACAGCCTGGCGGTCTACGTCCTTCACGGGTTTGTTGTCCTTGCCGCGGCGGAGGTGTTGCCTCCCATCCAGGAGCTGTGGGGGAGCGCAGGAGTCCTCGCGCTGGGGCTAGCGCTGGCTGCGGTCACCACACTGCTGTTGGCTCTGCCGGTCTTCGAGAACAGCATTCGGCGTGCCTCGAGCCATATTGTCAGGAGCTACTCGGCGGCGGTCGCAGAGTCGAGCGGCGAACGGCTCGATGCCCGCTAACGTGAGGCAGTTCACGTGTAGGCGTACGCCGATGCTGCCAGCAGTCCCTAGAATGGTTAGCAGGTAGGTGTGTCCGACGCCGCTTGGGGACAAGCGGCCAAGCTGCGCAGACCTCTCAGCTTCCCGCCGGCAGTTGGCGGTGGCGTGCCGTCGAAACGGACAGTATTGTCTGGCGAAAGCGGCGTCGTCGTGAAAATCCACGGCGGTTGACAACCGGGCTCGAGGGAGAACCCGGCTGATGTAGGAAGGTAATTCTGTGAACCAGATGTCAGAGTCGGCCCTAGATGCATGGAGCAACCGCCAGGCCCTTGCCGAAGCGATGATCCCGATGATCGGCCGGTTGTACCGAGAGAACAACGTGGTCACCTCCATCCACGGGCGCAGCCTGATTAACCAATCAGTGGTGGGCATCCTCAAAGCGCACCGCTTCGCCCGCCAAATCGACGACGCCGAACTGCCGCTGGAAGAAACCTTCCCGGTGGTTGAGGCGCTGAGCGAGCTGGAACTCGGCGCCGGCTCTGTTGACCTGGCCCGCCTGCTGGCGAAGTTCAAGAGCGAGGCCGCTGGCGCCGATCTGAAGGACTTTGTCCGTGCTGAGCTGGCGGACATCGTCGGCAAGCGCGGCGCGGACGAGCGCACCAGCACCGATGTGGTGCTTTACGGCTTCGGCCGCATCGGCCGCCTGCTGGCCCGCATCCTGGTGGGCCACGCGGGTGGCGGCCATGGACTGCGCCTGCGCGCCGTGGTGGTCCGCAAGGGCAGCGACGACGACCTGATCAAGCGCGCCAGTCTGCTGCGCCGCGATTCGGTGCACGGTCCGTTCGACGGCACCATCTCCGTGGACGAAGAGAACAAGACCATTCAGGCGAATGGCACGCTGATCCAGTTCATCTACTCCAACGACCCGGCCTCGGTGGACTACACCCAGTACGGCATCAAGGACGCCATCGTGGTGGACAACACCGGTAAGTGGCGCGATGAAGCCGGGCTGTCCCAGCACCTGCAGTGCCCGGGCGTCTCGCGCGTGGTGCTGACCGCACCCGGCAAGGGTGGCCTGAAGAACATCGTGCACGGCGTGAACCACTCGGACATCACGGACGAAGACAAGATCGTTTCCGCGGCTTCCTGTACCACCAACGCCATTACGCCGGTACTCAAGGCCCTCAACGACAAGTACGGCATCGCGCATGGCCACGTGGAGACGGTCCACTCCTACACGAACGACCAGAACCTGATCGATAACTTCCACAAGGGCACGCGGCGCGGCCGTTCGGCGGCGCTGAACATGGTGCTGACCGAGACCGGCGCCGCCAAGGCCGTGGCCAAGGCCCTGCCGGAGCTTGAAGGCAAGCTGACCGGCAACGCCATCCGCGTCCCCACCCCGGACGTGTCGATGGCCATCCTAAACCTGAACCTGGAGCAGGACGCCACCAAGGAAGACCTGAACGAGTACCTGCGCGGCATGTCGCTGAACTCGGATCTGCGCAAGCAGATTGACTACGTCAACTCGCCGGAAATCGTCTCCACCGACTTCGTCGGCTCGCGCCGCGCCGGTGTGGTGGACGGCCTGGCGACCATCGCCAACGGCAAGAACGCCGTGCTCTATGTCTGGTACGACAACGAGTTCGGCTACAGCTGCCAGGTGGTCCGCGTGCTGGAGGAGATCGCCGGGGTCAACCCGAAGATCTTCCCTGCCGTGATGGAGCAGGTGGCGGAAACCGTCTAACCGGGCGTATTCAGCACTAACGACGGCGGAGGCCGGCGGCAGCGAATGCCGCCGGCCTCCGCTATGGCTTAAGCCGGACGGCGTTCCTACAATGGCGGCATGGTAGAGATGACGCGATGGGAACAGGCGCAAGCCAACCACAAGGAGGCCCAGCGGCTGCTGAATGCGGCGCAGGATGCTTACGCCCGCGGCGATGTGCCCGAGAAGCGCGTAGGCGAGCTCAAACGGCTGCGCGACATTGCGCTGGAGGACTTGCACCGCTGCGAGAAGGACCACAGGTCCGGCCTCACCGACAGCTGACCTGCCGCGCCTGCAGCCAGGCTCAGGGGTCAGTGGCCGAACGGGTCGGGATCGACGCCGGGCAGCCAGGTGTTGCCGGGGACACCCCAGCCTTCTTTCCGAATGTTCTTGCGGGCCCGCTTGCTCCACCGGTCGTTGAGCCGGTCGATGTACAGCTTGCCGTCCAGATGGTCGTATTCATGCTGCATCACGCGGGCGAACCAACCCGTTGCCTCGAAGTCCACCGGAGCGCCGTCCGCGTCGAAACCGCGGACCCGCGCCCACTCTGCCCGCTTCAGCGGGTAGCTGTGGCCCGGTACGGACAAGCAGCCCTCGTTTTCCTCGTCGGGGTCCGGTTCCGCGCCGGAGACCTTGCCGAGCACCAGCGTTGGGTTGACCAGCACGCCCCGGGCCGGGACGTCGTCGTCGTTGGCAAACTCGTAGGTGAAGATCCGCAGGCCAACCCCCACTTGAGGAGCAGCCAGGCCCACCCCGTGTGCTTCGTCCATCGTCTCGAACATGTCCGCTATTAAGGCCCGGAGTTCGTCGTCGAACGTCTCCACCTCGACGGCGCGGCGGTGCAGCACCGGTTCTCCGGTGACGGTGACGGGGCGGACAGTCATTTTTCTCCTTCACTCAGGATGAAGCTTCTGCGGCGGCCTCGACGGTGCTGTGCGCTACAGCGGGACATGCAAAGAGCCGTCCCGACGTGCGGAACGGCTCTTTACCTGCCGGCTGCTGCCGGGACCTTCGGGGTGAGTAACGGGGATTGAACCCGCGACCTCCTGGACCACAACCAGGCGCTCTGCCAGCTGAGCTATACCCACCATGTGCCAACTTGTTCCTCCCGACGGGCCCCGCTCAAGCGGTTCCTGCCGGTCTCCAACCAGTAAGGCAACGCAGACCAGTTTACATGCTTTTCATCTGGCTTTTGCCACTTTAGACCATTCCCGACGGGAAAGTGGCGCACCTAACAATCTAGTCCGCCGGGGTGGCACTGATGCTGGCTGCGATCTTCTTGGCGGTGGCGGAGTCCGGGCCCGGGGAGGGCACGAAGATTGCTTGGCGGTAGTAGCGGAGTTCGTTGATGGAATCTTTGATGTCTCCCAGCGCGCGGTGTCCGCCGCTCTTGGCCGGGGACTGGAAATAGGCGCGCGTGAACCAGCGGCGGGACAGCTCCTTAATGGTGGAGACGTCAATGATCCGGTAGTGCAGGTGGTCGATGACGCGCGGCATGTCCCGGGCCAGGAACGTCCGGTCCGTGCCGACTGAGTTGCCGGCCAGCTGTGCCTTGCGCGGCTCCGGAACCCACTGCGTGATGTATTCCATCACCTTGTCCTCGGCTTCCGCCATGGCCATGCCGTGCGGGAGTTCGTCCAGCAGCTTGGACGTAGTGTGCATGGTGCGGACGAAGTCGTTCATCTGGGCCAGGGCCTCAGCGCTCGGCTTGATGACAACATCGACTCCCTCGCCCAAAACGTTGAGTTCCGAGTCGGTGACCAGCACGGCAACCTCGATGAGCGCATCCGCCTCGAGGTCCAGCCCGGTCATTTCGCAGTCGATCCAGACAATGTGTTCGTTAGAGATTGGCACCCGTCAAATGTATCGCGTCCAGGTCTCGCCCCGGGGGACGGTTTCGCAGGGGCCGGCGACTGGCCCGGTGCTAACATGCAGAAAGCACCATCAGCAGCTGCCTGCTGACGTTGCGTCCGCCTGACCGTTCTGAGGCGTGCGGACCACCGCCGAGACGATGACCGCACCGGACCAGGTGTACCGACCCCGGAGTGATTGGACCGCCGAGACGATGACCGCGCAAAGACCTACGGCCGAGCCCTCCGTCCCTCGGGGCGGCAGCGACGTTAAGGAGCGGTCCACCCTGAGCATCGTCGAGGGTGCCGTCGGTTCCTTCATGATGTTCCTTGGCTCCCTCGGGGTCGGTTGGCTGGCCTCGGTGTCCGAACTGCGCCGCTGGCCGCTGCTGATCTTCCTGCGCGTGGAACTGGTCGGCGTTATCCTCTCGGTGGTCCTGCTGGCCTTGGGCGGCATGATCCTGGTCCGTGCGTGGCTGCGGCTGGGGCAGCAGTTCACCGTCTGGGGTGCCGAGGCACGCCGCGCCACGCTGACCGCGATCGTCGCCTGGGGTGCACCGTTGGCGTTGAGCATCCCGCTGTTCAGCCGCGATGTTTACGCCTACATCGCCCAGGGCAAAGTCATGGTCAACAACCTCAATCCCTATGTGGATGGGTATGACCAGTTGCAGAATTACCTGCAGACCGGCGCCGACGATCTCTGGGCACGAAGCCCAACTCCCTACGGCCCGATCTTCCTGTGGATGGAAGAGTTCATCGTCTGGCTCAGCGGCGGGCACCCGGAATACTCCATCGTGATGTTTCGGATCCTCGCCATCGCCGGCGCCGCGATGTGCGTCTACTACGGACCCAAACTCGCGGAACTGCACGGGATCAATCCGAACCGTGCGCTCTGGCTGGCCTGCGCCAACCCGCTGTTCCTGACCACCTTCATTGCCAGCATCCACAATGATGCCCTGATGCTCGGGTTGGCGCTGGCGGGCCTCTACTACGCGGCGACCCGGCGGGTGCTGCTGGGCATCCTGCTGGTGACGCTGTCCATAGGCATTAAGCCGATCACGCTGATCTTCCTGCCGTTCATCGGGCTGCTGTGGGCGGGCAAGGGCGCCAGTTGGCCGCGCAAGTTCGGCTACTGGGCGCTGACCGCTGGCCTTTCGTTTGGAATCCTAGCGGTACTGGGCGCCATCAACGGTCTGGGCTTCGGCTGGGTCGGAGCGCTCAGCCAGCAAGGCGCCGGCCTGATGATTTGGTACGCGCCGGTGGGCCTGCTGGGGATCTTCCTTGGACTGGTCTCCGGCGGACTGGGGTTCGATGGCGCTGCTGTGCAGTCCGCCGTCTACACGGCCGGGAAAGTCGCGGCTGTGCTGATAGTGCTCTACACCATGTTCCGCGGAAGCTACGACCGAATCGTCCGGCGGTTGGCGCTGGCACTGGCCGCAGTGGTGTTGCTCGGGCCGATGATCCAGCCGTGGTACATCGTCTGGCTGCTGCCGCTCTTCGCCGCCACCGGTATCCGGAATGACTGGCAGGTTCGCACGGTCTACGCGGTGACGTCGTTCCTCATGATCTACGCGATCACGGACCAGCTGGACATCTTCCCGTACATCGAGTTCGACCTTGACACAGCCCGCCTTCTGGCCTGCATTGTGGCGGTCGCCTTCGCCTTGTATCTGGTGTTCTTGGATCCGAAAACCCGCAAACTCTTCCGCAAGAAATACGCCGATGCAGACGACCAGCGCCTTTTCTGAAGTGCTGAACTGCATGTGGCAGCTACCTAGGAGACCGTAGGCCAATGACCAACGACGCCGAACACATCATCGCCGCAGACTTTGACGTCACTGACTGGGTTCCCGAACCGTACGAAGTCGAAGGGACCAACTCCGATCTGAGCCGCGTGCTCGTGACCAAGGTTTTTGACGGTTTGCTCACAGGAACCAGCCGGGCCGAGTTGCTCATGGCTGGCAATGCAACCGGTGCCGGTTACGTCGCGTCCGAGGTCTTCACCGGAGCTGTGGACGGCCGTGAAGGCACCATGGTGATCCAACACTGGGGCCTCGCCGAGGGCGAAGCCGCGGCCAGCGACGGCCACATCATCCCGGGTTCTGGAACGGGCGCACTCGAAGGAATCGTGGGGAAAGCCATCTACGTCCAGGATGCAGCAGGGCAGCACAGCCTTGAACTGCGAGTGTTCTTCCGCGAGGACGAATCCACGGTTCGGAGTTGAATCAACTAAACTCGGTAGGTGCACCGCCGGCCCCTACGGGATGGCGACGCTGCCATCCACGCGTAAGTAAGGGAAACTACCTGGCATGAGCCTTGCCGAATATGCGAGCGAGAACCGCCTCCATCGAGTCGGCGCCCGGCCCTCCCTTTTCCGGTACCTTTCGGAAGCTTGGGCCCGTCGCGACTTCGCCATCGCCATGGCGAGGGGCAAGATCGAGGCCTCCAACCAGCGCAACCGGCTTGGCATGCTCTGGATCTTCATCAAGCCAACGCTGAACGCACTGATGTATGGTGCGATCTTCGGCATCCTGCAGGGTGCCAACAGGCCCGAGAACTTCCCGATGTACGTGGTGATCGGCGTTTTCCTCTTCGAGTTCTTCGCCACCTCCATGAATAACGGCGCCAGGTCGATCACCGGAAACGGCGCCCTGGTTCAGTCACTGGCCTTCCCGCGGATTACGCTGCCAGTCTCTACGGTGATCCAGAACTTGATGACGCTCGTGCCCATGCTCGCGGTGATGTTCATCTACATCCTGATCCTAGGCGCACCGATCAGTGTGGAATGGCTGTTGATCATCCCGTTGGTTGCTATCTTCACTGTCTTCAACTTGGGCGTAGCACTTATCGCCGCACGGCTGACGGTCCATGTCAGAGACCTGACCCAGCTACTCCCGCTCGTGACGCGGATCTTGTTCTACACCTCCGGCGTACTTTTTGCGATTGACCGCATCCTGAAAAACCATCCTTGGGCTGTCCGGTTTTTCGACTTCCATCCACTGCATGAAATCCTCTCCATTGCCCGAGGGATCCTCATGCCGGGGATGGACTACGATCCGATTTACTGGCTCTACTTTTCCGCCTGGTCGGTGGTGGTCTTCCTAGCCGGAGTCCTGTTCTTTTGGGTAGCGGAGGAGCGTTATGGCCGAGTTGACTAAGACAGGAGAAGAGTTGACCGGCATAGATGCGGCAGCTGAGGGCCGCAAGCCCGTGGTTGTTGTCGACGACCTCCATGTGAAGTACCACGTCCACGCGGGCGGCAAGCCGGTGAAAGGTACCGGTCGGTCACTGTTGCAGCGAGCCGCTGGCAGGGTCCGGACTGTTCATGCCTTGAAGGGAATCTCCTTCACTGCCTACGAGAACGAGTCCATCGGGGTCATCGGGTCGAACGGTTCCGGTAAGTCCACGTTGATGCGTACCCTCGTTGGGCTGACGCCGCCCGCGCAGGGAGCCGTTTACGCCTCCTCTCGTCCAAACATGCTGGGCGTAGGAGCGGCTCTAATTCCTGACCTCTCCGGCGAAAAGAACATCCAGTTGGGCGGTCTTGCTCTCGGCTTCTCAAAGCAGGAGATCAGCAAACTCAGGGATGAAATCGTCGAGTTTGCCGAGTTGGAGGAATTCATTGACCTCCCCATGCGGACGTATTCGTCGGGCATGCAGGCGCGGTTGAAGTTCGCCATAGCCGCTTCGAAACAGCACGAGATTCTGATCGTGGACGAAGCCCTAGCCGTGGGTGACCAGCGCTTCCGTGCACGCAGTGAAGCGCGGATCCGCGAAATCCGAGAGAACGCCGGAACTGTCTTTCTGGTGTCCCATTCGATGAAGTCCATTCTCGATACCTGCAGTCGCGTCATTTGGATCAACAAGGGCGTGTTGGAGATGGATGGCGACCCTAAGGAAGTAGTGGACGCCTACAAGGAGTCCAAAAAATAATGTCTTCTACATCCGTCTTGCCTCCGTTGGAGGAGTGTCCCGGCGTGTCCTACATCATGCCGGTCCTGAATGAGGAAGCGCACATCGAGGACGCGGTCCTCAGCATCCTCGGCCAGGAGTACGAGGGGCCCAAAGAAGTGGTGCTGGCCTTGGGGCCCTCGACGGATGGCACCAACCGGATCGTTGCCGAACTGCAGGCCAGGGAGCCGCGGCTGCGCAGTGTCATCAGCCCGACCGGCCGGACACCGGCCGGACTTAACCT
This sequence comes from Arthrobacter sp. B0316-1-20, assembly GCF_059091865.1. NCBI lineage: Bacteria > Bacillati > Actinomycetota > Actinomycetes > Micrococcales > Micrococcaceae > Arthrobacter > Arthrobacter sp. B0316-1-20. The sequence continues at coordinate 98,642 of NZ_JBNHHC010000002.1, forward strand.
TGCTCTTCAGGCCTCGCGTCATCCAGTGATTGTCAGGGTGGATGCGCACACCGAACTGGAACCGCATTACACTGCCCGTGCTGTAGAAACGTTACGGCGCACTGGTGCCGCCGACGTCGGGGGCCTCATGAAGGCCCAGGGCAAGACAGCATTTCAGCGGGCCGTGGCCGCGGCATACGTCTCCCCTCTGGGACTGGGCGGCGCCGCGTACCATAGCGGCGCACCGGAAGGACCAGCCGAGTCTGCCTACCTTGGCGTTTTCCGGCGAGAGGCCTTCGATGCAGTTGGGCTCTTCGAGGAGACCCTGTGGCGTGGTCAGGACTGGGACATGTGCCTTCGGCTGCGTCAGGCCGGCTACGACGTGTGGTTCGACCCTGAGCTGAAGGTCACGTACTGGCCTCGCGCGAGCTTCAGCAAGCTTGTCCGGCAGTTCTACGCGGCCGGCATTTGGCGGGCGGAGCTGGCCAACCGGCACAAGGAAGGCAAGTCAGTCCGGCACTTCCTGCCGCCGCTGCTGGTCGCCGGCTTAGGCGTTGGCACGGCAGCTTCCGGGATCTTGGCCTCAGGTTCTGCAACGAGATGGCCCGCAAGCCTAAGGGCTTTGGCGGGTGCAGCGGCAGCCATCCCTGCCGTGTACGCGGCGGGCGTGGCTTACGCTTCTGCGAGCATGGCAGGCGATCTCGGCAAGCCGGAGCGCGCGCGACTCCTTGCCGTGTTGCCCAGCATTCATATCAGCTGGGGGCTGGGCTACCTTCGCGGACGGCTATTCGGCGCCGCTGGCACAGTTGACACCAGCCGGAGGAAATCATGACCGGCACCACCCGCCCGGCCCGTCCCACGCTCGAGCAGCTGCGCGCCGTGGCCCAGCCGCCGGAGGTGCGCAGCCGCAAGAACGCCGAGCACTGGACCGCCGAGCTGTACCTGCGGCACCTCTCCATCTACCTGACCAGCGTGCTGGTGCGAACCCCGATCAGCGCCAACGGTGTGACCGGGCTGATGATCCTGTCCGGCTGGGCCATCTCCGCCTGCCTGCTCATCCCAGGCATCTGGGGCCCGCTGCTGGCAGTGTTTTTTTCCCAGCTCCAGCTCTATTTCGACTGCAGTGACGGGGAAGTGGCGCGTTGGCGCGGAACGCAAAGCCCCAAGGGAATCTTCCTGGATAAGATCGGCCACTACACCACTGAGGGCCTGATTCCCATCGCACTGGGTCTGCGTTGCCTCGGGGACTTTGGCTTACTGGGCAGCGATCCGGGACAGGCGTACTTCCTGCTCTTCCTCGGTGCGGTGCTGGCGTTCCTGATCGTGCTGAACAAAGCCCAGAACGAAATGGTTCACGCTTCCCGGGCGCTGGCCGGACTGGACAAGCTGCCGGACACCGCCGCTGCCAAAGCAGTCCCGTCCGCGACGCTGGTCGGACGGCTGCGCCGGTTGGCCCGCTTCCTGCCCTTCCACCGGGTGTTGCACTCGGTGGAAATGAGCCTGCTGATCCTGGCCGCCTCGGTGGTTTCCCTGATTGCCGGCGTGCCGGTGCTGGGGGAGCGCTGGCTGCTCTACGTGATGGTGCCGGCCGTGCTGCTGGTCAACATCGGCCACTTCGTGGCCATCATGGCCTCCCCGAGGCTGCGGAAGTGAGCGCCACGGTGCCTGACAAAAGTTCGACGGCGCCCCGCGACTTCGCTGCGGTGCCAACCTTTGGTGTCGTTATCCTGACGCAGGGCACGCGGCCGTACGATCTGCAGCGAGGCTTCGCCTCCCTCCAATCCCAACGTGATGTCAGCCTGGATGTGGTTGTGGTCGGCAACGGCTGGAAGCCCGAAGGCGTGCCCACAGGCTTCAAGACCCTGCATCTGGAGGAGAACCTGGGTATTCCGGCCGGGCGTAACGCGGGCGTTTCACAGGTCGCAGGGGAGTACCTCTTCTTCTTGGACGACGACGCCTGGCTGCCGGACGAGGACTTCCTGCTGTCCTGCGCGCGGTTGTTCCGCGACCGTCCGGACCTAGGCATGATTCAGCCTCGGATCGAGGACCCGGAGGACATTGATGCGCCGCAGCGCTGGATCCCCAGGCTGCGGAAGGGCAGCGCCCATGCATCCAGCAACGTGTTTTCCGTTGTCGAGATGGCCATCGCCATGCGCCGCGACGTGTTCGATCGCACCGGCGGCTGGCCGTCGACCTTCTGGTACGCCCACGAGGGGATCGAATTCGCCTGGCGGGTTTGGGACACCGGTTACCGCACCTGGTATGCCGGGGACCTTCGCGCCGGGCACCCCGTGATCGATCCTCGCAGGCACGAGGAATTCTTTCGGCTCAACGCCCGCAACCGAGTATGGCTTGCCCGGCGCAACTTGCCATGGCCCTTCAGTTGGGCCTATGTAGGCTCTTGGACGGTGGTCCAAATGCTGCGCTCGCGGGGAGATTTAGGACAGCTCAAGCCCTGGTTCGCCGGCTGGCGTGCTGGCTGGCAGCAGGACCCGTGGGGCCCTGGGGAAAGTCGGAAGAAACTGAAGTGGTCCACGGTGATTCGAATGGGTTTTTACGGCCGATGGCCTGTGATCTAGATCATGGATATCTATCGATAATCTAGGAATGTAGACGATACACTGAGTCGGTTCATGTTCGAGGCCAGGTCGCGCTACCTCTATCTCTACGTTCATTCTTCGTCCTGTTGGGTTCGCTTGCGTTTGACTCGGCCGTCTCCCGTTTTCACAAGGCGGGTGAAGTCTGTCTGGATGAAAGCGAGGCAGTGCCGAAGCACCTCTCCGCCGGAGCGGCAGCGGATCCGCCAGTTGCTTCCCACGTGCACGAGACCGCACATACAGTGTGATCGCCTCCACTACCGACGACCAGCACAGCGAGGGGAATAACGGTTTTGGCCTCGGACAGAGGGTCTTCCGTGACCTAACCCCTCAGGGTCCTTCCCGGCGGAGTTTCTCCTAATCAGGCTGGACTGGAGGGTGGGGCGGGCTGTTTCTCTGTGATTTAGACAATATTAGTGCGGCGATTTTCGTGTGTTCTGGTTGGGATGCACGAGGTGGCGGTGTTGTTGGTGGTGCCATCCAGTATTATTGGGTGCGGTTCGCCGCGGTTTTAGTGGTTCCGAGGCGGATTTCAGCTCAACCCGTCCCTCGTGGGGCGTTCGTCCTCAGGACGCTTTAGCCATGCCGGCACGTTGGAGGCTCGGCCATTATGAAGGGTGTTTTTAGCGTGCCAGATTCAGGCAAGAAGATCTCGTATGTATTTCCCATCTATAACGAGGCGGGAAACATTCCGCGCCTTTATGACACGATGTCGGAGATCGTCAGCGGTCTGGACTGCGAGATCGAACTGCTCTTCGTGAATGATGGCAGCGTCGATGGCTCGCTGGAATTGCTTGTGGCCCTGCAGCGGCAGGATCCGCGCGTGGTGGTTATCGACTTCGCCCGCAATTACGGGCATCAGATAGCGGTGACTGCCGGGTTGGATGCCGCTACTGGCGACGCGGTGATCATTATGGACAGCGACATGCAGGATCCGCCGTCGGTCAGTCTGGAGCTGATTGAGAAGTGGGAAGCCGGTTATGACGTCGTCTACGCCCAGCGCCGCACGCGCAAGGACACCTTCTTCAAGAAAGCCAGCGCCTCGGCGTTCTATAAGGTCCTGCAGAAGGTCGCCGACATCGACATCCCCAGGGATACAGGCGACTTCCGGCTGATGGACCGCAAGGTGGTGGACGAGGTCAACAAGTACCGCGAGCACGACCGCTTCCTGCGTGGCATGGTCTCCTATGTCGGCTTTAAACAGACCGCGGTTCAGTTCGATCGGCATGAGCGCTTCGCCGGGGAAACGGGCTACCCGCTGAAGAAGATGCTCAAGCTGGCCTCGGACGGCATCTTCGGCTTCTCCACCCTGCCGCTCACTATCATTTCGCGGCTCGGCTACGCCGCCGCTGGCCTCAGCATTCTGGGTGTCCTCTATGCCTTGTTCATGAAGCTTTTCGTTCCCCAGATGGTGGTGTCCGGTTGGGCCTTCATTGTCATCTCGATCCTGTTTATGGGAGGCCTGCAGTTGATCATGCTTGGCATCCTTGGCGGCTACGTCGGTCGGATTTACAAGGAAGTGCAGGGGCGTCCGCTGTACGGGGTGAAGAAGGTCTACAGCCAAGTTCCCTCGCGGATTAACGCGTGATGGTGACGCAGGCCACTGAGCGGGGTTTAGCGAAGAGCGTCTCAGTTGGACGTTCGGCCAGCAGGTTCATTGTGGTGGGCCTGACAAACAACGCGATCACCTACGGGCTCTTCATTGTCATGTCCCTTTTGGGAATGGCCGCTATCCCCTCGATGACCCTGACCTACATCGTGGGCATGTTCATCAGCTTCACCGCCAACCGGCGCTGGACTTTCCAGCACCAGGGCGGCTTCTTCGATTCGGTGCTGCGCTTTATCGTAGTGAACCTCGTGGGGTACGGGCTCAACCTAGCCATGCTGATCGTATGTGTTGATGTTCTGGGCCTGCCGCAGATTCCGGTGCAGTTCTTTGCAATCGGATTAGTTGCGGTCTCAACGTTTGTCCTGATGCGGCTCTGGGTGTTCCGGGCCGTGGGAAAAGAGTAGGTTTATTGCGCAACATCATCGAGATCATTCCCGTTTCGGCCCGACAAGCGCGCCAGCTCAGACTCTGTGCCGCTATTCTCGCCGCAAGTCTTGCTTTCCCATGTGCGCCATTCTTGATCCCGAATAGAATGTTCCAGGTTCTCGCCGCTATGTATGCCTTGGTCTTGGTGCTTGGGTTCCGGCAGATACAGGATTTCTACCGTCGGCTGGGGCGTATGTCCTTGGCTGCGTTGCGAGGCAAGCCGGAGAAGCAGAACATCGTGCTTCGCATTGCGAATATGGGGTTTTACATATTCATCATCTGGATTTTCGCCAACGTCCTGCTGGATCCTCAGTACGGGGTCAACAAATACGACATGCCTAGTGTCGTCTTCGGAGCGTTGGCCATTCTGGTCGTACTACCCGCGATTTTCAGCGGTTGCCAACGCATGGCTCGTTGGTTGTCCTCCCTGGGCAGGGTCTCGCGCGCGCTGGTGATTGCCCTGGTCATGGTCGTTTTCCTGGTCGTTCAGATCCGCATCGCATACGCCGTCCGCGTCGCTCCGGGATGGGACGTTAAAGCTATCTATGACAGTGCCGCAGGCGTGGCGAATGGATCAGCGAGTGTGTTTTGGGACAACTACTTTGCGATGTATCCGAACAACCTCACATTGGCGTTTCTTTTTCTGATGTATTTTCAGATTCTCGGTGTCGTGGGCGTGGCGGACTTCCTTCTAGCCGCCGTTATACTCAATGCCTTCATCTTGTTGACGGGGATCCTGCTGACCTACCTGGTGGCGAGGCGTTTGGCAGGTGAAGCTGCGGCTTTTCTGACGCTGATCTTTTCCGTTGTTTTCATAGTGCTGTCTCCATGGATTGCCGTCCCGTATTCGGACACCATAGGCTTAGTTTTTCCGATATTGCTCCTTTATCTGTTCCTCCTGTCGGTCGACGCGAGCCGCGTCTGGACGAAGGTTGGCCTTTGGGCAGGAATGGGAGCAGTCGCGCTCTTGGGATATAACGTCAAACCGACTGTCGTATTCGCTCTGATCGCCGTCTGCTTGGCTCTCCTCATCCCCGCACTGTGGAAACATGGCTTGAAAGGCGCGGCCTTCCCATTGGTGTGTGTAGTCCTTTCGGCAGGAGTGTTTGTCGCCGGAGGATACGGGATCAAGCAGCTTCAGGTGAGTTCTACAGTGATTCCATTTGACCTCCAAGAGAACAGTAAGGCTTTTTCGTTTACCCATTTTCTAAAAATGGGTGCGCAGGCCAGGCCATCGGGAGATCGCGTCGCTTATGGCGGTTATTCCGCTGACGACGTCAATGCCACTCACGGTATTGACGACCCGAAGCAGCGGTTCGCAAGTGGGATTCGGGTTTACGCGGAGCGTGTTTCGGAGATGGGGCCGCTGGGGTACCTAAATTTCCTGAACGCGAAGGCCACCTGGTTCATGGGGGATGGCAGTTTCTTTGCCTGGGGTGAGGGCGGATCACGCGATGAGCCGTTCATCGCCGCCGACCAACTTAGCAAGAAGATCCAGAGCTACTACGGCTTCGGCCAAAGAAACTATGACTTTCTGGTCGGAATCTGGCAGTCCTTCTGGTTCTGTCTTCTGCTGCTCCTCTCGGTATCGGTGATCTTCCGGGACTCCAAACGCTCGATCGCCGGTGCCACTGTGATGAGGCTGTCCCTGCTCGCGCTGTTTGCCTTCCTCCTGCTGTTCGAGGCCAGGTCGCGCTACCTCTATCTCTACGTTCCGTTCTTCATCCTGTTGGGTTCGCTTGCGTTTGACTCGGCCGTCACTCGCATATCCAGAGCTCGTGAAGTTGGGTTGGAGGAAAGTGGGGCTATGCAAAAGCGTGCCGAGGGTGCCTAGGCAGCCTCGGATACTCCCAACTATTGGATCGGTGCCGACCATGCCCCTTAAGCTCGAGGCTGCACGTGCTGGGTAATTTGGGCCACGCTAAAGCGCTATCCGTCACGAGTGACTGAATCGATAGCCTAAACTGCTAGCAGACAAATTAAGGTTTAACTCAGGGTTTGAGGTGTAGGCGTGGGCAAGACAGTCCTCACGTACGGGACGTTCGACCTGTTTCACTTTGGTCATCTCAACGTGCTCAGGCGCTTGAGCGAGCTCGGGGACCGGTTGATCGTGGGTGTCTCGACCGACGGATTCAATGCGGTCAAGGGCAAGAAGCCCATAGTTCCATTCGGCCAGCGGATCGAGATCGTCCGCGCCATCCGCTACGTTGATGTGGCCATCCCTGAGGAGAACTGGGAGCAGAAACGCCAGGATATCGACAAGTATGGAGTGGATGTCTTTGGTATTGGCGAAGACTGGCGCGGCAAGTTCGACGATTTGGAAGACAAGGTTGAGGTTGTCTACCTTCCGAGGACCAACGGTGTCTCTACGACGGAATTGAAGCGGGTGTTAAGCGCCTTCGACCAACGACATGTCGATGAGTTGAAGCGAACCTTGGACAGTATTAGCCAGATCGTTAGAGAACTGGGCTGAACAACGTGCTGCAGGCAGGACCGGCTGCTCAAACCTGCGCCGGACAAGTTATTTAGGGGCTATCAATGGTTAAGAAGTCAGTGCAGAGGGTGCTGCGCGGGGTTCATTCCGAGGCATCCAAGCAGATCTCGGCGAGGGCCTTCGTCATGCAGGCCCGTCGCTTCGAACTCGACGAGAACCACCGCGTCCTGACCCACAGCAGGGTCCCGGTGATCTGGCGGATCGATCCAACCCTGCGTTTGCCGGACAGCGACAGCGCCCTTTTGAGTTGGTCAAGGATCTGCTCCAGGAAGCCGGTATCGCGTTCTGGGTGGTACACCGCCGGACTAACCAGCCCTCCGCTATCGGAGTCGCGTCTTCGGACAGGGTGCGGACAATGAACGTCCTGCAATCCTCAGTCCAGCTCCGTCAATGGTATTGCGCAGCCGCTTTAGAGAAGAACCAAGCGGCACCAGGGGTGAAACGCGTTGGTTCCGGCGCCGTTGGCTCACCTGGGGCCATTCGAGTTTGGGAATGCGTCCGTGCTACCAGACGATTATGATCTCTGGAACCGGACCGTGCCGATATGGGGTCACTAACAGCTCAGGCTGAGCAGCCAAGTAAAAATATCAGCATGTGGGATCTACATGGGCCTTGGCTGCTGCGTCATTTGCAAACCATCTAAATATGCCCGGCGAGATCCCTTAGTAGCGCATGTGAAACACGAAAGACAGATGCAACATGTCGGACCATACGCCTAAAATCGCGGTCATTGTCCCGATTTACAATGTCAAAGATTATCTGGCCGAGTGCCTGGAATCAGTGCAGCGGCAGACCATCTTCGAATCCATGCAGGTGCTTCTTGTAGACGATGGGAGCACGGACGGCAGTGACGCCATCGCGGAAGGATTTGCAGCCGCGCATTCAAATGTAACCATGTTAAGGCAGGAGAACTCAGGCCCAGGTGCAGCACGCAACCTCGCCTTGGACCTGGTCAGAGCCCCGTTTGTCGGCTTTCTGGATTCTGATGACAGACTCCCACCCACGGCCTATCAATCGCTCATGAGATTCTTCGACGATCCTGAGGTTCATGTCGCCATTGGCCGCCAAGAGACCTTCCCGAAGGCCACCAGATATCTGTGGGAAAAGTATTTCGAGCCGGGCACACGGCGCGAGCAGGGCATCATGGAGATTCCGGACATGATCCACGCCGGAGGGCCTTGCAACAAGGTCTTCCGCATGGACACCGTGCGAAAGCTTAACCTGCGTTTTCGTGAAGGAGTGCACTTCGAGGACGCGTATTTTGTTGTCCCCATGCTGCTGCACAGTCCCCTGATCGGTATGATTAATGAATCCGTGTACGAGTACCGCAAGCGTGATGAAGGCGGCTCCATCATGGACTCGCTTTTTACTCGGTCCGATAATTATTGGGATTATCTAACTCTGATTGAGTACATGGCCGACCTGAAATTAGGTAAGCCCATCAGCCACCAGCTACTGATCGACAACTTCATCGCACGGGGGTTTCAAGGATTTTTGTTGAGGGCGCCCGAGATGCTCGAAGGCGAAGAGCTCGAGGAGTTCTACAAAAGGGCCCATAGCGTAATCGTCGACGTTGACCCCTTCGCGATTCAACGCAGTACCAGTAATCTCCGACATCGGCTTCCCTACGCCAACCTAATCGACAAGTATCAACTCGGTGATCCTGCGGAGGCCTACGTGGACGGACCGATCTCCATTGTTGGCCGTTCTGCCTATGTTGGATATGTTTTCGGCGGGGGTACAAACAGCCTACGCAGAGGTGGCAGGGGAGCACGGGTCTACATTGAATCCGTTCGTCCTCTTACTGGATCCCCTGCCGTCAGGATCGAGGGCCGGGTTAACTTCGTAGGCCTGAAGGCTGAACAAAAGCCAAACGTTCAGCTAAGTGTAAAAATCGGCGGCATCGACTTCGAAGCACAATGGACCAAGCGAAGCGACAAGGAAACAGCAGAGGGGCTCTGGTCGGGCTTCTGCGCTGACATTCCGGTCCGCCGATGGGCTTTGGGGCAAAGACGGCTGAGATTTACCCTTGAGAGCGAGCGGGGGAGAATCAGGACCAAGGCCTTAAGAACTGCTGCCCTTTTCCGTAACTCACGCAGATTCCAGCTGGCAAACAAGTGCTTTGAGTTCTCAGTAAATAGAAATCATGAGGTGCTGATCACTGCTGCGAAGCGGGCGAGGCAGTCTAAGTATAGGGTCAGTCTTCGACAACTCCAGAAAGATTTCGCTGCCTGGCGGAGACAGGAACCGTTCAGTGGGCTGATCCTTATCAGGTCGCTAACCCGTCCATTTTTGAAGGCGCCGATTTGGCTCATCGGGGAACGCTGGGACATCGCACAAGACAATGGGGCAGCGCTTTTTCTGCACCTCGCTGCCAACGAGCCGAAGATCAAGTCCTACTATGTCGTTGACAAGGACTCGGATGCGTACCGACGGATGAAGAGCGTCGGACGTGTGGTTGCGCACGGTTCGCCTAAGCATAAGTTCCTAGTCGCTCACGCACGCGTGATAGCGAACGCTTTCGATGTAGACACTTACTCCATACCAAAGGATTGGAACAAGTCCGAGTACCTGGAACATCTTTTGCCTCGGATGCGAGGCAAGCGTGTGTTCCTGCAGCACGGTGTATCCTGGCGCAATGTCTCCCGGGGGCTTCATCGACTGGTGCAGGGATACGACATGATCGTGACTGTTTCATCGCGCGAGGAAGAATACTTCGCTAACGATTTGGATTACGGGCATGCTGTAGTGAATGCAGGATTCCCGCGATTTGATTCGCTAGAACGTATTCATGCTGATAAGAATGTGCTGTTTGCTCCTACTTGGCGGTCGTATTTGGTGAAAGCGTCGTACATTACGGGATCAATGAGTACTGTAAACCATGGTTTGGAGCGTACTGAATACTACCGGCGAATCATTGGAATATTGAATAACAAGCGACTGCGCGATGCGCTCTCAAACACCGGTTACAAGTTGAACTTCCTACCCCATTACGAAATGGCGGACGCACTCAAGGATTCGCTGGATGAAGATCCGCTTATCAAGCTTCTCGACCAGCGTAAAGTTTCCTTTCAGGAATGCTTGCGGAAGGCAAGTGTCTTCGTAACTGATTACTCGTCAACCATGTTCGATGTAGCTTATATGGGCATTCCGACGGTGCACTACGCATTTGATGCCAACGAATTCTGGCGCGCCCATGGTGCTCCCACCTACTTTGACTTTGAGCACGATTCCTTTGGACCGGTTGCGTACGATGAGGAAGCTGCTGTGGACTTCATAATTGGTTATCTGCAGAATGGTGCCGCGCGTGAAGATGTGTATGGCGCCCGGGCAGAAAAGTACTTCTCACACTTTGACCGCAACAATGCAGAGCGCACGGTGGAGGCGATCCGAGCCATCACGAACTGATGCAGTAAGCGGGTGTGCACCTTGGCGGAGAACACAGCTCACGACGGACGCGGTCCCTCCCGTTCCACAGGTTCCACCAGCATACGGCGGCCACCCGCGAGCCGCTCGGTAGACAGCACAATATGGCCCAGAGACTGAACGAGATCGACGCTGGGTCGACCATGTGCGACCCCCTAGGCGCACCGGATGCTGCTCCTGCGTGGCGGTGACACGCTCAGCGGGCGTGCGGCCTGCCGGCTGGATGAAGTGTTCTCCCTCGACGGCCCAGCGGGCCGCTCCAGGCGGTTTGGAAGGTCAAGGAACAACTCATGGCCCTGCTCCGCACAGGCTCACTGCAAGACGCTGAGGCAGCGAAGACTGAACTCGAGGAACTGGTCAAGGCAGCCGGACGGCCGGAAACAAACAGGCTCTTCCGCACTGCTGCCGACGGTGGAGAGAGATCGAGGTGTTGATCATTACCGGCGCCACGACCGGCAAGGTCGAGGCCGACAACACCGCGATCAAAAACATCAAGCGCACAGCCCGCGGCTACCGCAATCCGGCCAACTACAAATCCGTTATCCTCTTGAGAAGTGCCGTCCGGACAGCGGAATGACGCTCATCCCGGGAATTCATTTCCCCACGAGCCACGAAGAGCCTCCTGCACCCCAACCTGGATGAAATTTCCGGGCTAGTCGACTGACTCGGCACCAGACCGGAGAGGACAGCTAGGAGCTGGATGCCACAGGACGAAGTTCCGGAGACACCGCACCTCTGAAAACTTGCTCCCACACCGCGGATATATGTCCAATATCGAGCGTCTGAATACCTCGCCTAGCTAGCCGATGAGCCAAAACGGTTCCGGCAGGCCCAAGAGCGGCCAGAACTAGGTCGGGATTTGCTTCAAAAACTTCATGCTCGATTCGGTCACCCTCTGTGTAGGCGTCTGTCGGCGGAGCGTCAACGCGCTGGATGCTGTTCAGAGAGCCGATAGGTCGTCGACCATACTGAACCGAGATCCTTCCCCGGCAATGAGTAGAGCATCGTGTTCTGACCACACGGATCGCCACGCGGCTCGTGGAGCGGGCACGGCGCGGGACCTGCAGCGGGATTCGAAGAACGACAATCTCTCGCACGCCGTCTCCTTGCAGTACCAGCGGTATTTCGACCAGAACACCTCCACCGGCTCAGCGACTGAAATTTCCCTCAGTCGCTGCAGCCGGCGTTTCTTCCGCCGGGCGGAAATGACCCCACAGCTCGGGTAGCCCGGCAGTTCGTAAGTCTCGACGATGACCTGCGGCCGGGCATCGATCGCGGTGGTGGAGATGACATGGTAGTTGGGCAGGTTGAAGAGGATGGTGGCACCGTCGGCTGCGACCCCGGTAGGCTCGTGGTCCTGTTCCAGGTTGAATGCTAGACACACTCATCCCAGCAGGGCCACGGGCCCCTTGGTCTTTGACAACACGAACTCAATTCCCCACCAACCACCAAGAGCCCGTATGCTGCTCTCGGCCGGCGGCGACCGCCCCTATCGAACGGACCTGCTAACCATGCCTAAATGCGAAGGGCCGAATTAGCCGCATCACACAGCGAAGCAGCCGTCACCTAACGCACATTGATATCTAAGCACCCAGGGTCTCCTTATGGACGTCTAGGGTGTGCCAAATGTTGCCTCCCAATGAATCTGCATTGATATCATTTTATGATTCAACTTCAAACGAACTAGCTATGGGAAAATAATTGTCCAAAAATTTATTTATGTCATGGTCACTGATTGGACTCGCGCCGAAGACCGGCGCATCGTTCATGCAAAAAGTGTCTCTATCGCGATAGGTCAACGTGGATCGCAGGACTGCAGTGTACGAGTCGTCCAGCACATTAATATAGTGATAACGCAGACTCGCTGGCACTGCTTTTCCAGTAATTTGTGCATAGTAGTGAAAAAGTTGATCTGCCACGATGTCGTCATGATGGCGAAAATGGCTCGCCCACGTTTGGCGAAACTGCTTCTCGAAGCGCTTCTCCATTTCGACATGGACGCTTCTCAATTGCGGATGCGGAGTGTGCTTAATGGCTCTCGACACAGTAATTCCGAATTCATTCTGTAGGAGAGTGCGCATGTTGCGTGTCAGATTGATGTGTGGCTCATCCAGCACGTTTGGTTCGCCAAACGGCCGACGATTGTTAGCGGGAGATACCTTAGCCAGCCCACTAGGCAAGAAGAACTGATCGGGTGAGACCGGCCGGCCGAAAAAGACGTCGTCGTTGATATAGACGTAGTGTTCGCTAAGGCCCGGGATGTGATGCAGGCGTGAGATAATCGAGTTACTATTAAACGTAGGCAGGCATGATTTGTCGTCGTAAATGTCGTCATGCGTGACCAGTTCGATGTTGGGGTGGTCTACGTTGAGCCATGACGGCTTCTGTCCATTGGTGACGAGGAAAACCTTCCTGAACCACGGAGCGTACATCTCGAGTGAACGTAGTGAGTACTTCAACTCGTCACGGGATCGGAAACGGGCCGCATGATTGGCCTCCTCATGATACTCGACCCCTTGCAGCTTCGCCTCCAGCCGCCGTTTTGATTCGACCCACTCGGGATCATCACCATCGACCCAGGTGTAGACCGCGTCGATGGGAAATGTGATGTCGTCGAGCATGCGCTGGTTGAAGATCGAGTACGTCGGGTAGTCATCGCCGCCGATCGTTACGGTTTCCGGACGGAGCTCGTTGACGGTAATAAGCTGAGCCGCAGAGTTTCGTCGCGGTGTGAGCATATTCGCCGGATTCAAGCTGTCTCGTTCCCAAAACTCGACGTCGCAGCCATAGCCCATAGCGGTCCGGAACTTCGACTTGCGGTCTTCAAAGAAGGAAGCGAATCTAAGAACTTTGGCGCTCTGCGACATGTCGATCTGGCTGAGACTTCCTGCCAAGTGCAGTCGTCTGTCAGTCACTAGTTCGCTGGTGTCCTGAACATAAACAGCGTGGTCCCGCAGCCCACGGCTGAGCGCACCGATGACCTTGACGCGGTCGGACTCCTGCACTGCAATCGTGTACCTAGAGCGGGAATCGTTCCTGACCACGGACCACTCAATGCCGGCAGAGGAAAGTGCACCTGATACCAAATCGAGGTGATGCTTTCGGACGTGATCAGGCATTCTGGAACCGAGAGGCCGCCTGAGGGCACCATCGGAACGGTACAAGGTGTCATCAAGCTTCAGCAATCGCTTCTCTGCGATCATTCGTTGACGAGGTATGCGCCGGTCGATGACAGAGGAGGCGATTCCAGAGACTGATTTGCGGAAATGCCGGTATGCCTCTGGCCCGAGCGCACCACGCAAGGTGCGGGTAACTCCAGACTTGCGGATGATCTTTCGCAAGGTTTGAGTGTTGGGGGAACTCATCGTGTTTTGGGTGGGGTTGTAGGAGCGGCCATGCCAGTTGCCGCGGGGTCTTGGCCTTGGTGCTTCTTTGCGGTTTCCTGCGACCGCATCGCGTATTTCCCACTGAAGAACATGGTTTCCTTAGGTTGTCCCTTCGCTCGTCTGACTCGGATTTTCGAGGTCTGGCGTACCGGAGTTCAGCAGTCAATGCTAGCAGGCTAACTTTTGACCGCTTCCTGCCTAACAGCGGATGAACTGAGCTGTTTAGAATGGAGCCTAGTTCCGCCTCATCTCACCGAGACAAGGATCACTTTGGGCAAGACAGTACTGACGTACGGCACCTTCGATCTCTTTCATATTGGGCACCTCAACATCCTCAAGCGCCTCAGTGCACTGGGGGATCGGTTGATCGTCGGTGTGTCCACCGACGAGTTCAATGCTCTAAAGGGCAAGAAACCCGTAGTGCCGTTCGAACAGCGAATAGAGATAGTACGCTCCATCCGCTACGTCTCGGAAGCCATCCCGGAGAACAACTGGGAGCAAAAGCGGACCGACATCGAGAAGTACGGTGCGAACGTTTTTGGCATCGGCGAGGACTGGAAGGGCAAGTTCGACGATTTGGAGGACAAGGTAGAGGTGGTCTACCTGCCTCGGACCTCCGGCATCTCCACAACTGAGATGAAGCGGGTGTTGAGTGCCTTCGATGAGCGCCACGTTGAGGAGCTGAAGCGGACTTTGGATAGCATCAGCCAGATCGTCAAGGAGCTGTCCTAGCAGCTCGTTCTCTCGGATCCTCAGCCGCAATCGAGGAGCTGCCACTTTAGCGCGCGTGTCGCGAGGCATCAGCGTTGGGCCGAGTCCTACAGTGGTTGCCATGCGACCGTGTGAGGAAATGTGATGACGGTGTCGGCCAAAGCACCTTCACTGGACGACCTTTTCCTGGCTCTGCGAAGCACGCCTGTCGCAGGCCACGTGCGCCTGCGACGACAATCGGAAGACCGCGTGGCGCTCGACGTCTCCCTCTACGGGGATAGCGTCGCTTTCGACCTTTTCTTGGAGTCCGACGAAATCCACCTCCTGCTCTTCGGCCGAACTCACACCGCCCGAACCCTCGTACGATCGTTGTTGGCCAACATGGAATGGTGCACCGACGGGGACGGTGGCAAGCACCGACTTAAGGCGTGGAGACATGGTTCCAATTTGGAACAGATCGCCTCAGAAACAGACAAGATCATTTCATCCTTTGTCCGAGAGGCAGGATGGGACAGGGTTGAGGCCAGGACCCCGTGGCTTAAGCGAGATGAGGTTCCGGCATTCTGGTGGGATGGGCGAGTCAATTTTGGCGATCTCATAGGACCGTGGCTCGTCTCTTCAATGACGGGCAAGAACCCCGTCAACGTGCGAGGGACTTTGGCTCACCCGGGCGCCATCATGTCCGTGGGGTCGGTGATCAACATGCTGGAGCGGCCGGGTTATAACATATGGGGGTCCGGGCTGCTCGCGCCCCTGCGCAGCAGCACTGTACAGCGTCTTCGAGCCCGCAAACCAGCCCGCATAGCGGCGGTCCGCGGCCGTTTAACCTTGCATGAACTTGAAGCCGGATTGGGCTGGGACGCCCCGGAAGTATTCGGAGATCCTGCCCTATTGCTGCCTCGGATTTTCCAGCCGTCAACCAGAGCCGAGATGGAAAAACCAGCGTTTCTACCGCACTACAAGCACAAGGCGCTGCTGCCACTCGGGCTCGAGTCACACATGTCGATTATTGATGTAGAACGGCAGGCGGAACGTGTCGTGACCGATATCGCCTCGTCGTCACATGTGGTGGCTACCTCCCTGCACGGTTTGATCGTGGCTCAAGCTTATAAAGTTCCATGGACTTGGCTTCAGATCGAGGGCGAGAAACTGGCCGGCGACCAGTTCAAGTTCGAGGACTTTTTCTCGACCCTTGATGAAGATTCCATCAGTCGCGTCATTCTGCCTGCCGATGAACTCTCTGCGAGTGCCCTAGCTGCCGCCGCTCGACGCGCGACGGTGCCTGCCATGAAGGTAGATCTCGATATGCTCTGGGATGCCTACCCGCACGACGCGCTCCACGGCAAGGCTTTGGGGCGCCAGCAACAGCGCCGTCGCCTAATGAATTATGTGCGAACTTTAAGGAGTGGGAGGCCGTCCCGGACGTAGACCTCTTTGCCCATGGGTATCCGCTTCCTACTAAACCTCATGGCAATCTGAGAGTCTCCGCCGTCATTCAGATCTTCAGCGCCTTGAGGATCGAGTGTTCCAAGTACGGGGCGAGCGTTCGGGCGTAAGTGG
This sequence comes from Arthrobacter sp. B0316-1-20, assembly GCF_059091865.1. NCBI lineage: Bacteria > Bacillati > Actinomycetota > Actinomycetes > Micrococcales > Micrococcaceae > Arthrobacter > Arthrobacter sp. B0316-1-20. The sequence continues at coordinate 114,830 of NZ_JBNHHC010000002.1, forward strand.
CAGTGATGTGCGAGGCATCGAAGTAGGTGACAACTGAACCGATTACGGCCGGGCACACATCGTTGGCGCAAAAGTACTTGTCCATGTCCACGGCATTGATCGTGGAGCGGTCCAGTTCTATGGCAGCGGTGGTGACTGGGTCCATCCAATGCCACGCTTTGGGGGTGCCCGAACACTTTTGCGGACTGCCCGAGTTTTCGGCGAGGCAGTCCGGAATCGAATCGATGGTGTTGCCGGGGAGTGGCGGGTCCTTAATCACCAGAACGTTGGTCCCGCTGTCCGCCCAGCGGGAGAGGTATTCCTTGTAGCCGTCAATGGCAGCTTCTTCGGTATTTGCCCACGACCCTCCCTGGACCGGAACGGACTGGCGTTCCGACGTGATGACCAGATCGAACGCATCGCCGGAAGTCTGATCCATCACCCACTCACCATAGGCGGCGCAATTTATCGTCTTTTGCTCGGTGTCAAACTGCAGCGGCGCCGATGTTGGATTGCATCGTGAGACCAGGTACGTGGAGATCGTCCACCCGTTCCGTTCGGCCAGGACCTGCAGCGCCGGGAGCCATTGCCCGGCATGGGAGTTTCCGACCAGCGCTACTTTGGTCGGACCGTCGCCGTAAGTGCACACGGGGCGCCCAGTAAACGGTTCATTTGACCAGCAGCCATCGGCGTAGGCGTCGGACTTGTCGTCTTTGGCCAGCGCGGGCTCCGGAACTACCGGCGCCTTAGGGTCAGGTACGCACTCGTCAAAGCCCTTGGCGATGGCGGCGGCGCCGAAGCACGGATCGCCATTGTTCACCATGGCAGCGAGCTGCTGTTCAGCTTGGGAGTTGCGGTAATTGACCTCCAGCAACTGCGCGCTGCCCATCGCGGTGAGCAATACCATCCCCACTGCCGCGATCCGGTATGTAGGCACCAAGCCCTTGCGGCGTGCCGGGAACCGGAAGCGATCCTCAATCAAGGTCTTGCTTAGCCCTGCAAGCACCAGCGTCGCAGCAAGGATCAGCGATTTGTCCAGCCAGCCCAGCTTTCCGCCGCTTACGTATGGCAGCAGGACGATCAAGGGCCAGTGCCACAGGTAAACCGAGTACGAAACGTCGCCGAGCCATTGAACCGGGCGGTTCCGCATCAAAGCAGTGGGGGAAAGCCTGCCTTCGGCACTGGCGAAGATCACCAGCGCCGTCCCGACTACCGGGAGCAGTGCGGTGTACCCCGGGAAGGGGGTGGACCCTGTGTAAAATCCGCCCGCACCCGCGATCGCCGCAACACCGATCCAAGCCAAGGCAGCCCGGGCGGGCTCAGGCACGCGTTGCATTAGGGCGGGCGCTGCCAGAGCCACGAGGCCGCCGAAGCCCAGCTCCCACATTCGTGTGGGAGTGATGAAATAGGCACTGCCAGGTTCAGAAGCGGTGGCGGTGATGGAGAAGACCAAGGAAAGGACCACGACTGCGGCCATTGCTCCGAAGAGCAGGCGGCGTGCCTTCAGTTGCCGTTTGCCTGCGAGCCAGAAGACCGCGAATACGAGGACCGGCCAAAAGACGTAGAACTGCTCCTCTACGGACAAGGACCAGAAATGCTGGGTAGGGGTAGGGGCGTTTTCAGCCGCCAGGTAGTCCACCGAACTCCCGGCCAGCGCCCAGTTCTGCACATACAGTGCAGAGGAAATGATCTCCTTAGCGATCGACCCCCATTGCGTAGGCGGGGCCACCAGCCTGGAGGCGACAGCGGTCGCAGCAAGCACCACGAACGCCGCCGGCAGGAGGCGACGGATCCGACGTGCCCAAAAAATTGCGAGACCGTGCCAGTCCGAGGGAGGCCGTTTGACTAAGTGGGAGGTGATGAGAAACCCAGAAATGACGAAGAACACGTCCACTCCGACGAACCCACCGGTTAACCGTTCAGGCCAGAGGTGGTAGGCGACCACCAGGGCCACGGCTATGGCCCGTAGCCCCTGGATATCCAGCCGAAGCGCCTTATCGATAGTCTTCGCTGAGGTGGTTCTGGGAGACGCTGCTACAGCGATGATGTTGCTCCTGGAGGGTGCGTCGTAGTGACAGCCGACAGTCTATCGAACTGGTTCTTTGGAGTACGAGGTGCCAGCAGCACTCTGCAGGAATTCCGCAGGTGCGTTGCTAAGCTAACCAGTCGTGGCGCCTAACACTGGCGGTACCATTGGCCGTGTAGCAGCGGGAACGCTGCGGGAGAGGAGCCCATGCGCGTCGGACTCAAGGGCCGCGTGGCGGCGATTGTTCCGCTGAGCTTTATCCGTGCAGCATTCCGTGCGCTCAGCGGCGGCGCTGCTCCCCGGGAAATGCTGCAGGCACTCAACATTCCGGTTCGCGGGGTTCCCGGGCCAGCGTCTCCGGTATCCTCAAACGCGGGCACTCGCTGCGTGCAACGGTTTTCCGCACACGGTGCGACGGCGGCAGCTTCCGCCGTCGTTCTCGACGCCATGGCACAGGCGAAGGTGCAGCACTCTGTGCTGCGCACCGAAGCCGGAATGCCCACCGTGGTAGGTGTGCCTCAAGAGCAGTGGTCTTCGGCAGCAAAAGCCATTGTCGCTGCGGCCGGAACGCGGCCATTCTTTTTTCAGTCCAATGGCGAGACTAAGCCCGTGACTGGCCAGTGGCCGCCGGCGGAGTCAGTAATCTTCGAAGCAGTCGGGCACGGCGGTAGGAAACTGGGCGGTCCTCACGCTGGTGTGACGCTTTTGCCGCGTGGGACCGGGCTAGCAAAGATGAAGATGATGACCTCCGTCGACTTCCCGATCGATGTGGTTTACACCTGGGTGGATGGTAGTGACGCACAGTGGCGGCAGAGCAAGGCGAGGGCGGAAACCCGGTACGATTCCACGCGGCTAAACAAAACAGCAGTCAACGAAGCGCGCTTTGCCTCGCGTGACGAACTGCGCTACTCGCTCAGGTCGCTGGACTACTTTGCTCCATGGGTCAACCACGTCTATCTGGTGACGGACGGGCAAACGCCGCACTGGCTTGATACCTCCAACCGCCGGATCACAGTGGTGGACCACCGGGACATCTTCGCCGACACCACAGCATTGCCAACTTTTAATTCACACGCTATCGAGTCGCAGTTGCACCACATTGACGGGCTGAACGAACACTTCCTTTATATGAACGACGACGTGTTCTTCGGCCGGCCGGTAAGACCCGAGTTGTTCTTCCACGGCAACGGGCTCGCGAAGTTTTTCCTGTCTGAACAGACAGTAGATTTCTCGCCGCGTTCGGCAGAAGATTTACCCGTGGACAGCGCGGCCAAGAACAACCGCGCTTTGCTGGAGACGGCCTTCGGCAGGACCGTGGAGCGCAAGTTTCAGCATGCTGCCCATCCCCAGAGGGTTAGCACGTTGCTCCGATTGGAACAGGAACATTCACAGGACCTGTTGCGGACACAGCGGAGCAAATTCAGGGATCCCTCCGACCTCTCCGTTGCGTCGTCGCTGGCCCACTACTATGGCTACGCCATTGGTGCGGCTGTTCCCGGAAAGCTTTCCTACCGCTACTGTGACATCAACGACCCGTCGGCCCAGGCAAAGCTATTGCGGCTACTCCGGCGCAGGGACGCGGACGTATTCTGCCTCAACGAGGTGGACCGCACCGGAATCGATACTCGAAAGGTGGACTCGCTAACCAGTAGCTTCTTGGACGCATACTTTCCCGTCGCTAGTACCTTTGAGAGCGAACCGCCATGCAATCAGCATTCCGCACCATTAAAGGAGCCGTTTCTGCCGTCCGAGCGATAACCGGCACGGGCGGGGCAACGGCCCGGGAAGATTTTCACAGCCTGCAGCTTGACCAAACGGGTAGGGATTTGCAAGCCAGGTTCACCGTTGCCGCGCGGTTGCGACCTACCTCGTTATGGTGCAGAGACTCGAGCGGCAATTGGGTAAAGCTCGCCAACGCGACGGAAACGCCCAGAGCGCCGCGAGATGGAGCGCGAAGCTACAGGGCGGAAATCGACTTGTCGGCAGCGGTGGATGCTGGAACTGAGTTGACCGAGGGTGGGGAAATCCTGGGTCTCTTTGTTCAGTTCACAGCTGCGGCCAGCGACCTACCTAAATTCAGCACCAATATCCACGAGGGCGGTCCGACCGGCGTTCAAGCCGGGGACGCCCGACCGTTAGCCGAAGTCCGGGAAGCCCTTGCCAACGGTTCGCTAGCCGGTGCGATCACTATGACCGCTTGGGCCTCATTCGGCCGATTTGCCGACACGGTAATCGGCCCGATGCGCAGTGTCTCCATAGGAGACGCAACGATCGAACCCTACGTCAACCGCTATGGGCTTATGTCGCTGGCATTGAATAAACCGCTGAAACCCTACAATGCGGTCTACGTGCATCACCTCAGCGTGAAGGGAGGTACCGTCAACCTTCAGGCCACCTTGGCCACCCGCCATGGAGAGGCGGACGCTGTTGAGCTGATGTTGCTTGGGCGCGACAGCGCGACCCGATATTCGACGCCAGCCAAAGTCTCGCTGGATGCTGAGGCAACGCGGCGAAAGTTCGGACTGCGCCGGTACAAGGTGCACGCGCGCATGGACCTTGGCGCCGTTACCAGTGAAGATTTGGCGCGCGACGAGATTCTGGATGCTTGGCTTCAGGTCCATGCAGTCAACCGAACCGAGCCGCAGCGCGCCAGGGTGGGTCGTACCCGCTACTTCGCCCGCAAGCTGACCCGCCCTGGATGGCAAAAACGTGGAGACAAGACACTGGCTATCACGCCTTACTACACGTTTAAGGCCAAGAACACCTCTTTCCACGTCGAACTGCTCGACACGGATGCCTTCGACTTCCTGCAGCGACAAGCCCTAAAGGCGAGGGTGCCGCAGATAGGAAACAGACAGAAACCAGTTTGGTTGGTCGGGGAGAGACCCTACAGGGCCCAGGACAATGGGCTACACTTCTTTCGCTACATGCGCCGGGAGCACCCTGAGATAGACGCGTATTACGTCATTGATCCCTCGTCCCCTGACCTGCGCAACCTCGACGGGCTCGACCACGTGGTGGAGTACCGTTCCAAGCAGCATTTCGAGTTGGCGTTGAGGGCGGTGCGGTTTATCGGCTCGCACCACCCCGACTTTCTGTATCCGACCTGGCTACCGCAGTTCCGCAGGGCGGTGGCTGGCGTCAAGGTGTTCCTTCAGCACGGCGTCATGGGAACCAAATGGATGGTCCCTAACTACGGCAAGAACGCTCCCGGATTCGACACCGATCTCTTTCTGGTCAGCTCTGACCGGGAGAAAGAGTACATCGTCAGCGACTTCGGATATAAGGCCAAGAACGTCATGGTCACCGGATTGGCCCGCTTCGATGCACTTTTCGCTAACGACGTGCCCGTACGGTCGAACCAGATTCTGATTATTCCGACCTGGCGTGATTGGCTGCAGCGTCCGGACCAGTTCGAGGAGTCGGAGTATTTCCAGGAGTGGAACGCGCTGCTCCACGACCCTCGCCTCCGCATTTTAGCTGACAGACACGAGGCCAAACTAGTCTTTTGTCTCCACCCCAACATGCAGCAATTCCGGCACCATTTCGCTAGTGCTCCGGCGCGCGTCATTTCACAGGGCGAGGTCGACGTCCAGTACCTGCTCAAGGAAAGCGCCGTCCTGCTGACGGACTATTCCAGCGTAGGTTTTGACTTCAGCTTCTTGGAGAAGCCGGTGCACTACTTCCAGTTCGATCGCGAGCGGTTCCTAGGACCGCGCGGATCACATCTAAACCTAGACGAGGAACTGCCGGGACAGATTGCGTTTGGGCGCGCCGCTGTTTTGGAAGACCTTGAGTCAACCCTGTCCCGAGGATGCACCCCGACCGCGGAGAGCGTCGCCCGTTCCCACAGGTTCCTTACGGCGAAGGACACCAACAATTGTCGACGCATTTTTGAGGCTGTAACGGCAGCCCGGCCCGCCGAACCGCGGTGGAAAAAGTCCCTTGACCCGGAACTCATCGAAAAGGTGTTGGGCAAGTTTCGCCGTAGCCGGTTCTACTATCCGGTCATGCAGCAGGTCTTCACCGCGGCGTCGAGGTTGCCGATGGACGAGGATTTGATGGTGTTTGAGTCGGGACTTGGAAAACAGTACGCGGATAGCCCCCGCTACATTTATGAGGAACTGGTGCGTAGGGGGGATACCCGGCGCAAAGTGTGGGTGTATCAAGGCAAGCTGCCAGCACCTGATCCCCACACCAAGGTGGTCAAGCGGCTCTCGCCGAGTTACTACTGGTACTTGGCAAAGGCCAAGTACTGGATCAACAACCAGAATTTTCCGCATTACCTCCGGCGCCGCAAGGACGGGGTCTTCATCCAAACCTGGCACGGCACACCGTTGAAAAAGATGGTGCACGACCTGGAAACGGTCCATGGCCGGGACCAAGGGTATATCTCTCGGGTGGACGAGGGGGTGGGGCAGTGGACCACGCTCCTCTCGCCGAGCCCCTATGCCACAGAGACGTTCAGGAGCGCGTTTCGCTACTCCGGCGAGATCGTTGAACTGGGCTATCCGCGCAACGATATTTTAGTGGGCGAACACGTGCCGGGGCGCTCCTCGGCGATCCGGCGCAGACTAGGCGTGCCCGATGGGAAACGCGTAGTGCTCTACGCACCGACGTTCCGCGATGATCAATCGACCGGCACGGGACGCTTCCACTTTAACCTTCCGTTCAGTCTGACAAGCTTCAAGGATCGTTTCGGCGAAGACACAGTCCTGCTACTGCGCATGCACGTGTTGGTAAGCGACGCCCTGCGGATACCGGAAGATGTGCGCGACTGCGTGTACGACGTCTCCAAGTTCCCTGAGATCCAAGAAATCTATCTTGCCAGCGACGCGTTGATCACCGATTATTCATCGGTCGTCTTCGACTACGCCATCCTGCAGCGGCCAGTGATCTTCTACGCCCACGATCTGGAGAACTATAGGGATACTCTGCGCGGGTTCTATTTGGACTACACCAGCGACCTCCCCGGCCCGGTGGTCCGGACCGAGTCAGAACTCTACGACGCTCTGGACGCGATCCGACGAAGCGATTCAGAGCGGACGCTAAGGATGCAGGAGTTTGTGGCCAAGTATGCACCGTACGATGACGGCAATGCTGCGAGCCGAGTGGTGGACCGCCTGTTGTCCTAGGGTCCCGTGCGTCCTGAGAGGATTTTTGTCACGGCGTCAACGAACCGAGCGGTGCTCGCGCCCGGCGAGACATCGCCAAAATAATGGGTAATCAGCTCACGGTGCTCGGGGCTGATCCCGGCCCCTGTGGCCTCGGCCAGCAGTGCTGGCGTTCGGGACGCCTCCGACTGGTCTATGAGGCGAGTTTTGGCGGCCAGGCTGTGCAGGTCCACGTGGGCCTCCGGGTCCGAAGGCCTGGTCATCAGCAGCGGTTTACCATGAGGAAGCCAATCTATGGCCATGGCTGAGATGTCGCAGATGCAGGCGTCCGCCTCGGCCATGGCGTGAAAGAAGTCAGCCGACGTGTCGATCCGGTGGCCCGCCGGCGTCGCCTTCTCGGCAGCCGCGATCATGCTCTTGATCTCTTTCAGGGCCATGCGATGGGAGGCGAGCCTGCTGCCGGTCCTCGGATGCGGACGGAACAGCAATCGGTAGTGTGGGTCCGCCAAGATCGAGGCGACGATTTTCCTGCCATGGCTTGCCGCCGAGCCATAGGCCATTGCCGAACGGTCGCCCTCCCACGTGGGGGCGTAGAGGACCGTGACGCGCCCACTGTCGTTCAGCTTGTTGGGCGCGTCAGGGGCGAAGTCGAGCTGAGGCCGTCCTATCTCCACCAGATGCGACTCATCAAAGCGATGCAGGGCAGATAGGATCCGTTCCCTCGAGGCAGCGCCGGCGATAAAAGCGTAGTCATAGGCCTTCAATTGATTGGAAATCATGGACACCTTGTCGCTCTCGCCGTGACTCAGATGTACGTGAACCTGGCCCGGCAGACGAAGCACGGTGAAATTGTCCCGGTTGTTGTTGACGTAGAACACCATCCGAACATTGGCGTGGTAGATGAACTCTTCCACTTCACCGATGCCTTTGGTGAGGAACACTGGCAGCGGTGAGCCGCGCAGCAGCTCCGTGGCCGTGGTCGGTCGATGCACCAGCACCGCGACCCGGTGCCGCTCCGCCAGTTTCGCCATGGGCGCCAGCCACTGCCGCACCTGGTAGACGCTGTCCGGGCCGTCGGCGAAGTACAAGACGCAGTCAAACCGGTTGCCTGCATCCCGGTTGGCCTCGGTCAGTCGCCGGCGCACGCTGCGTTCGGTCAGGACGCTCTTGGCCTCGCGGGTAATCCGTGAGACGAGAGGCTGAAGACGGGACGCGAGGGGCAACAGTGAATCCTGACGTGGGAGGGGCGGTGGGCCTACGGGACTAGCTTAGAGCTTCCCCACGTTGCGTCGTTTGGCGTAGCCGTCGTTCGTCATTGCGTTGCCCCGGTAGAGCCAGAGGGCGCCGGCGCCGGTCGTGGCCAGCAGGTCCACCTTATTGTCCGAAGTTATATCGCCGGGCCCGAGAATTTCCCGGTACTGCTGCCAGCCGCCGCTGCCAATCTTCCGCTCGGCATTGAACCACGCGCCGGATGCGGTCTTGGCCGTGCGGCCCTGCCGCAGCCAAAGAGTGCCGTCAGATTTGCCAGCCACTACGTCGACGGTGCCGTTGCGGTCATAGTCGCCGACGCCGACAATCTTCGAGTAGTTCCAGCCAGTGTCGATGCGCGTGCGTGAACCGTGCTGGCCGTTGCCCGGGCCGGCGTAAAGCCATGCGGTTCCGTTGGGACTGACGGCGAGCAGGTCGTTCTTCCCGTCGCGGTTGACGTCGCCGGTGCCTACGAGGGCCTTGAACGGGTTCCACCCGCGGGTGCCGATCTTCACGCGGCGCTTGTATCCTTCATTCGATCCGCTGACTGTGCCGGTGCCGGCGTAGAACCACAGGGTTCCGTCAGTTTGACGGGCAACGAGGTCGTTCTTGCCATCCCGGTTATAGTCGCCGACGCCCACGATGGAGCTGTAGATCCGCCAGCCGCGCCCGATCCGTTCCGGCGTGCCATAGCTTCCCTTGCCGGTGCCGCGCAACAGCCAGAGGGTCCCGTCCGCCTTGCGGCCGACCAGGTCGCTGCGACCGTCGCCGGTGAAGTCCCCGGGGGTCACCACCGCGTCGAATCGCTTCCAGATGCTGCTGACAAGCGTCCTGGGGCTGTAGCCCTCGGAGTCGACCATCTGCGTGCCCTTGTAGAATCCCAGTGAGCCGTTGGTACTGATGGTGACTAGATCGTTCTTTTTGTCGCGGTCGTTGTCCCAGCCGCCAAGAATGTCTGCAAACGCTGCCCAGCCAGAGGAGCCAATTTGGCGAGGGGCCGCGAAGGTGCTGGTTCCGGTCTTGCCGGTTCCCGTGTGCAGCCAAAGGGTTCCGTCTGCCCTGGAAGTCAGGACATCCACGCGCCGATCGCCGCTGAAGTCCCGAGTTGCTACCAGGTTATTGTAGCTGCCCCAGCCGCTGCCGACCTGGCTGCGGGTTCCATGCTGGCCGTTGCCGGGAGCCGCGTACAGCCAGATCGTGCCGTCTGTCCGTCGGGCGAGAAGGTCGTTGGTACCGTCGCCGTTGAGATCGCCGGTGCCGATGATGTCGGTGAACCCGTTCCAGCCGCTGCTGCCGATGCGGACTCGGGCCTGGAAGGTCCCATTGCCTTTGCCTTTGTACAGCCACAGCGAGCCGTCAGTCTGGCGGGCCAGCAGGTCGTCGAGGTTGTCGCCGTCGTAATCTCCGGTGCCGATCAGCAGGTTGTAGATCTGCCAGCCGCCGCCAATCCGGGACGGCGCCTTGTAACCGCCGGCGCCGTTCCCGGGGTAGAACCACAGCGAGCCGTCCGACCGGCGAGAGAGCAGGTCGCCATTACCGTCCCGGTTCAGGTCGCCCGGTGCGGCATAACGCTCGGTCCAATCGCCGGCGACGGTCCTGTTGTAGGCGAAGTTTTGCAGGTCGGTGTAGGAACCCCTCCATACATTCGAGTCGCCGGAGTAGGGGCCCGTGGAGCTGTACTGCCAGATGTCGTAAGATTTCCAACCGGCGGGCAGCCAGGGCGTACCGGTGGTGTAGTGTGCGACGTGTAGCGGGTGGTTCTTAAACGCGGTGCTGTTGCCCGTGCACTTGTTCCACCAGTCGGCGGTGGTATAGATGGCCGGCAGCCGGCCCGTGCTGGCCTTGATGGTGTTCGAGAAGTCTTTGATCCAGGCGACCATGGCTTTGGCGGACATGCCGTAGCAGGTGTTGCCTAGCTCCGGATACGGGTTGTATTCGATGTCGAGCAGCGGCGGCAGGGTTTTCCCGTCTGCGGACCAGCCCCCGCCGTTATTCACCATGTAATTGGCCTGCGCCTTGCCCGAGGACACATTGGGGATTGCAAAGTGGTAGGCGCCGCGGATCATGCCGACGTTGTACGAGCCTGCGTACTGGGAGGGAAACTTCGGGTTCTTATAGGAGAGGGCTTCCGTCGATTTCACGTAGGCGAACCGGGCGCCATAGTTCCACTCGGTTTTCCAGTTGACGTTCGGCTGGTGGCTACTGACGTCCATGCCTTGGACCCCGCTGGGCCTCCACTTGTTGCGGTTAAGCATGGGGACCGCCGCAGGTGCCACAACGTTGGTACGTTCGATGTCGAGGACTTCGAGCTGCGCATCAAGTTCTGCCAGCGCTTCCGGCTGTTCCAGCTCCTGTTCGCGTTCCCGGCGTTGCTGGAGGCCTCGGCCCATGTCAGCGCCGTGTTCGCCCTGTAACGTCTTCAAGAGCTCCAGGAGCTGTTCCTGGGTTAGCTCATCAATCGGGACTTCGAGGGATGTAGGTTCATCTGCCCCGGGGGTTTCGCTGGCTTCGGGGGAGGGCTGAGCCGTCGGCTCCTCAGTTCCGGCCGCAGTGGAGGACGGCTCGGAGCTATCAGCCGGCTGGAGCGTCTCGCCTCCAAGTGTGGGAACGGTTTTGTTATCGATCTGGGTGTCGCTGCCGGGCGTACCCACAGCTGCGAGGTCGGTGGGCTCCGGTCCGGTGGCGCCGAGTGATTCCAGCCCGGCGGCTCTGGACGCCGGCACAGGCTCGGAATACGGTGTCGGCGTCCGAAGGTCCTGTGCGGACGCACCCGGGGCCATGAGGAGGCCGACCGCCATTACAAGAGCGGTGGCACCGGCCAAGCGGGCTGTTGCATGTTGGCGCTGGCCGGCGGAAACTCCGGGGATGCGGAAGCTGGGCATAGATTGCTCCGGACGCTAGGGAACACAAAGGGCCAGTCAAAGAAGCCGCAGCGTTTGTTCAAAATTGCCGAAGCTTTGACTCAAGGATGAGGTTGCAATTGAACGTTAGCAGCGCCAGTTGAGAAATCCGATCATTCAAGCTGTGTCCTTAATGGCCCACGCAGAAATGGCAGGCTGAGCCCGAAACGTCATAGGAAACAAGGGGTTCGCGTTTAAAGCGCACATCCGAACCAATGCGCAGGAAGCCCCGAACTGATTCCTAGACCGGTAATCTGAATGACTCGCGCTTTCTGTCCTGGCCCCGGGGCATAGACGAGAAAATGAGGCTGGTATCCACGAGTTATTCAACGCTGGTCAAGGTCTCGGTGACTCAACGTCCGCCGTGGGGGCCGTCTTAAAGGGTGCTGTCTGCCGGTACCCTCTCCAGCCGCTCGCGGACGTCTTTCGCGCTTGGCACAGCGTCCGCGCTGACAGCACGGCGTGGTCCCGAATCAGAAACTGGTTCACATTTTCCATCGGGAAGACGCCACGCCGGCTGCGGCTGAGTCATAGGGCACATCAACCTCTTAGAAAAGGATCGAAAGGATTGAAAGGCCGCGAGCGTGACTACTTCGGTCTCCAGCGGGGCAGATGGCTGACCACCTCGATGCATTCGCCTGGCGGCGTCCCCGCTGCGAGTGCGACAACCCGAGCGCAGCCTTGGATATCCCGCTGCGTTAGAGTTCCCTGCGAGTGCACATCGAAATGAGCCTTGCCCACATGGGGTAAATGTGAAGAACGGTGCGCACTGGCAGGGTTGCCGCGGCTCGCGAAGGCCGTTGACACAGGTATTCCTCTGGGTCCAAACTGCTGGAACCTGCGCGAACCCGACCGAGCTACAGGGAGTTCCGGCCGCGTCAGGAATTTGGGACAGCGGGTGGCAACATGGGCACACGCGAGCTGGCGGCGGCAGCAGCCTTGGCAATAACTCTTGCCATACCAGGGCAGGGGGCGATGTCGGGCGACGGTGCCACCCCATCTGGCCGCTCCTCCGAAACCGGCGCTCTTTTCCTCAGCGCTCTGCCTGCAGCAACGAAGGCCCCGCCCTCAGCCCACTACCCGGGCGCCTACAAGAGGCCGACTGTCGTCCGCGAAGATGTCCGCGTTATGTCGTTCAATATCCACCACGGTGCGGACGACGAAGACGAACTGGATCTCCCAGCTATCGCCCGCGACATCCGTGCCAGCGGGGCAGATGTCATCGGCCTGCAGGAGGTGGACCGGCACATGTCCTCCCGCAGCGATTTCGCAGATCAGGCAGCGTGGCTAGCCCACAGGCTGGGCATGTACTTCGTCTATGGCGCCAATTTGGACCGGCCGCCAAAAGTCGGGAAGTCGAAGCGCAGGCAGTTCGGTACCGCTGTCCTTAGCAAGCACAAGATCATCAGCGCGCGCAATCACGTGCTCGACAATATCCTGTACGCCCGAGACCCGTCGGAACAGCGCGGACTGCTCGAAACGGTCATCGATTTGGGACAGGTCCGCCTAAATTTCTTCACTACTCATTTGGATCACCAGCGCGCTGAACAGCGCCGGCTGCAGATGAGGCAGGTCGCGGCGATTGCCGGTGCATCTCGTCAGCCCGCCGTCCTGGTGGGCGACCTAAACACTGTTCCTGGAACTTCGGAAATGCGGAGGATCACCGCCAGATTCACAGACTCCTTCGTCATGCGGGGTGGGGGCAAGGGCTATAGTTTTCGGTCCGACCGGCCGACCAAGAGGATCGATTACATACTGGTCCGAGGCCGCATTCAGGTGCGTGCTACCAGAGTCATCGACACGCAGTCTTCCGATCATCGGCCGATCATCGCGGACCTGACGTTACTGAAGCCGGTTCCTGGTGCCGGGACAGCTCTCGTGGGGTCCATGCCGGTGTGGTTCTAGCCTGTCATCCGGCTTGGCCATGCAACGGGTAGACCGCACCGGATGCCTCAGTCCGCTGTAGATTACGGCTTGAGGCTAAAGGTGCGGTCGCAGAATTCCTGTTCTCCGGGGAGGGAGAGCGACGGTTTCTAGGTACGGCTGGCGCAGGGTTTGGGCGCTGGTTGGTACTTGGCGAGGGGGTCCAGTTGGCCGGTGAAAGGAATTGCAGGCAGAGGGTGGCAGGGTTGATGCGCTTGAACTCCGAGTGCTTCTGAACGAAGAGGCTCATCGGCTCGGCCCAGACCGCCAGCTGATGCGGAATGACTGGGAGATTGTGCTTGCTGGTGACCCTCGCACGGCGGCGCTGCTTGAGAAGGAGTAGCAACGTAGTGACGGGCTCCCGCTTTGGAAACCCTTGTCGCGCACCGAGCGGTCCATAGTCCCGCCGGTCGTCATGGCCGACCAAGTCGATCTCCACGAAGCCGGGGACCGCGTCGTCCCATTCGGCCCAGGTCCGCACCGGGATCTGGGACTTCAGCAGGGTGCCTGGCTTGGTATGGGAGCGTCTGCGCAGCAGCAGTTTCCCCCGTTCTCCGGAGAGCTTGCGGCCGATCGTCGCCGCGCTCATCCGCACCAGCAGAGCGGCATGCGCGTCCGTGATCTCGAGTTCCTTGTCGCGGCGCAGCAACGGCACCAGGATCGGAAGCATTGGGGCCAGCAGCTTGCAAGGCCGGGGCGCGCAGCACTGCCCAGCACTTGATCAGCGCAGGCTGCAGGTCCGGCCCATAGACCGGTGCCCGGCCCGGCCGGGGGCCGGACTATTTTCAAGACCAATGCCTCCCGCAGGGCGGCCGCGCGTGGTCGCGGGCCAACCGGTCAGCTCGACCAGCTCGTCCAGGATCCGGGACTTCCCTGCACGATCGGCGTTCTTGTAGGTGAGGGCCTTTTCTTCGTCAAGGCTTGCCGCTGGGCCATCGCTAGCTCCATAGAAACGGGCATAACCCGCGGCACAGGCCGCCACTGCCGTCCAACACGCCGCTGTGCGGAGGTTTTCCAATGAGGCAGTGTATCCGGCTACGCGTAGGTTCTCTATGAGTCAACGCGGGGGGTGTTGTCCGATAGCACTAGGAAGAGTAGGGTACGGGCACTATCGCATCTTGGGGTCGCGCGCTGATTCGGGGGAATCATGAAAAGCCTATTTTCTGCTGCCGCAATAGTTTCACTGTCGCTCGGTTTAGTGGTGTTACCACCTTCTCTGCCGCAGGCCAGTGCGGCTACCGCAACTCTGGCCATTGCCGACGGCGGAGCAGGAACCGCCGCAAAGGCGACCGCGCAGTTCGGCCCGGCCGTATCGGGCCAGGCTGTCAAACTGCAAGCAAAAACGATCGTGACCTCGATGACCACCGAAGTGACGTCCTCGACGTGGAAGACGGTTGCCACCGGTACTCAAGATTCCAATGGCAAGGCGACCTTCAACATTGCCAACCCGCTGGAAGTCAAGCACGAGTACCGTGCAGTGACCGGCACCGGCAGCACCGAGACGGTCTCCAGCACTGTCAAATACGTGGCCAAGACTCCCTTCAAGAAGCTCGGGATTCCCGCAGTGTCCTTGAACACCAACGAAGGCAAATCGATCAACACCCGCAGCCGCTACTTCGAAGGCCGGTTTGCCATTAAGGCCGGGGCTGGCTGCGCCGCCGTCTCGTCACAGTTGGCGGTGGCCAAGGGGCGGGGCAACTCATCATGGACCTTCGACAAGAAGTCGTACACCGTCAAGCTCGACAAGAAGGTTGATCTGTGTGGCATGGGCGCCAGCAAGAAATGGGCTCTGGTGGCGAATCATTATGACAAGTCGCTGCTGCGCAACTCGCTCGCCGGCTTCATCGGTTCAAAGATGACGAAACTGGCCTGGACCCCCAAATCCAGGCCAGTGGACCTCTATGTCAACGGTTCCTACCGCGGTTCGTATCTGCTGATCGAGCGGATTGCAGTCACCGATCCGGCCAAGAAGAAGCCGGGGGATGCTGTCCGGGTCAGCGTGCCGGAGCTAGATTCGAAATCCACCGATAAGACCGGCGGCTACGTCCTCGAGTGGGATTTCCGCAAGGGTGCCGACCACAACGTGACGGTCGGCAAACACGGCTACGTGGGCATCAAGGAACCCGAAAACGACTATGACGAAGCTGGCAAGGATACCGGAAAGGGCATTACATCCGCCCAGGTCAAGTACATCGACGGGTATCTTGATGCCGCGGACAAGGCGCTGTTCGGCAAGAACTTCAAGTCCTCCACGAAAGGCTGGCGAAAGTACATCGACCAGCGCTCCGCCGTCGACTATTACATCGCCATGGAAGTCATGAAGCCCCTCGATGGCAACATGTTTGCCAGTGTGTACATGTACAAGAAGGCCAATGGGAAGCTGTATTTCGGACCGCTCTGGGACTTTGATATCGCAGCCGGGAACGCAAACAAGGCTGGCAGGCTGGACAATACAAACACCTGGTACCTCCGCGATCCGCTAAAGATCTCCACACGGCAGTCGGCGGATACCTGGTTCAACCGGCTGAATGACGATCCCGGTTTCCAAAAAGCTGTCAGCAAGCGCTGGACACAGGTTCACGCCGCGCTGAAGAAGAGCGATTCCTACCTGGCCAGTCAAAGCAAGCTGATCTCGAAATCCGCGGCTGCAAACTTCAAGATGTGGAACGTCAAGCAGAAGCTCCGCAACTACCACATCGTCAAGGGCACCTGGTCGAAGGAAGTCAGCTACCTGCGCAGTTGGATGAAGAGCCGGATTAGTTGGATGAACAGCCAGTACAGGTAGGCCGGCTGCTGCCTCTGATCCCGGCAGGGACTCGGCGTAGGCAAACCGGGAATGGCCGTCCACGGCGGCGAAGGGGATGTAGATGAACTCGATCCGTTGGTCAACGCGACCTCTCGCAGCCAGCCCTCAGCACTAGTGGCGCGTCAAGCTCCACCCTGAACGAGGGTCGTCGATGGGTGCAAGAGCGGCCACGGCAGTGCCTTCCATCGTCACCCAGGTCTGCGCGTACTGCCACCTGAAGAAAGGCGCACTGTTCCGACCCGTTTGCACAAGCCCAACGCCGCGTCCGCGACGCCGGGCTTGCGCGGGGGAAGGACTTGCTACTGACCGGTTCCGGCGTCGCCGCCACCAACGGACGGGGCGCCTTGCTCGGCTGGACCGGGTTCTGGGAGCTCGTCCGGTGCCGGAGCCTGAGTCGGTGCCGGGGCCTGGGTCGTTTCCGGGGCAGGCTCGGCGGTTTGGCCCGTTGCCGGGGCAGGGGCCGGGCCCTGTTCGGAGCCGTTCGATTCGTTTTGACCCGGCTCTTCAACTTCGGTCGAGCTGTTCCCGTCAACTGTGGGATCATCCGTCGTCACAGCGTCGTCGGCCGCACCGTCGTCGGTCGCCCCGTCTTCGGTCTTCGCGGGGGCCTCGTCCTGTTTGGCCGGTTTGTCCGTTTGTTCCGCTGCCTCTTGGTTGCCGCCCAAGGAGCCAAGGGTCGTTTTGTAGGCGCTTGAGGCACGGTCGATGCCCGTGGCAGACGAGACCAGGCTGGAGATCGGCTGGCTTGTGCCGAATTCGACCGCCGTGATGCCGACCATCGCGATGGCGAAAGTGGCTGCGCTGGCCAGTCCAACCTTGACCCACGTCATCGGCGCGATGCGCTTCTTGGCGGGTTTATCCTGTGGCTGCGGTTCGATCTCCTCGGACGGAGCGCTGGCAGCCACCTCTTCAATCCCCCGCAAGGCACCCACCCGCGCCTTGGGGATTTTCTTCAGCGCCACCGTGGCGGCCGAACTCAGCGTCCGGGCATAGAGCGCGGCCCCCACCGTGGCGACGATGGAACCAATTGCGGCGCCGATCAGCGTTCCGGCGACGCCGAGAAAGGATCCCACTAGTGCGGAGGTCACCGCGGCAAGCGCGGAGCCAATAGTTTGAGTGCCACTTAGTCCGAGAAACGGTTTGGGCTTATCGTTGGCAGCGGAATCGTCAGCCATATTTCGTACCTAGTTCGATCGAGAATATTACGGATAGGTAACGATACCTGTACGTGGCCGGTTCCCGGCACGCCTGGCTTTTAACTGAGACGCTGCTCACTCCCGTTGGGAGGGCGTTCCGATTCGGCCGCAGCGTCACCCCGGCACTCACCAGGCACGCGCCCGGCGGCCAATGGCTAGATCGGGCGAAGAAGCATAGGCACGATCCGCATATCCGGGGATCCCGGACGAACAAAATTTTTGCAGGCCACCGGCGCAACGCGTCTGCATGACGCCGCGAGGGCTACCGTAACTTATTGCGCCCCGGACAGGAATCGAACCTGCGACCAAGAGATTAGAAGGCTCCTGCTCTATCCGCTGAGCTACCGAGGCTGGCGGTTTCAGCCCGAGCCCCTGCGCGCGCGGTTCGGGTCAAATCCAGGATTTACTCTATCAAGCCGTCGAGCGCCCGGGAGGCGGTGAACAGGGTCTGTTCGAAGAGTTCGGCATAAGTGTCCAGCGTCAGCTGGGCGGAGGAATGGCCGGCGATCCGCTGTGCCAGCTTGACGTCCTTGGTGGCGTGCAGGATCAGGCTGACGGCCGTGTGGCGCAGGTCGTGGAACGGGGGCCGGGTTCAGCCCGGCGCCGGCGGCGGTCGGGCGCAGCACCCGGGCGGCGAAGTTGGAGTGGTGCAGCCGTCCGCCGGTGCCCCCGCCGCGGCCGCGGGATCGGAACAGCAGTCCCTCCGGCGGGCGGGCGGCGAGCACCGGGGCGGCGACCTTGTCCGGGACCGGGACGGTGCGCGTGCCGCCGTTCTTGGTGTTGGGCGACGGTGTACCGGTGTCGCCCTACTTCCACGAGCGGAGCACCTCCAGCAGCCAGCCCTCGGGCGTCCTGCGGAAGTCCTGGGCGCACAGCGCGGTAATCTCGCCCCAGCGCAGTCCCGTGGTGCCGGCGAGCATGACCAGGTCCGTCCACGGCGCGCATTGTCCGGCGAGGGCCTGGAGTTCCGGCATGGACAAATAGATACGCCGCTTCTCCACCGGGGCCCGGGGCACATAGCCGGCGCGGCCGGTGGCATCGGTGGCCGGGTTCTCCGGCAGCAGTTCCAGGTAGACGCTGTGGCGCATCAGCCGGATGAACATCAGCGCGACCCGGCGCCGGGTGTTGTTGCCTGACTGGCCGCGGCGGCCCGCCTGCAGGCCGGCGATCCACTGGCCGGCGTCGCGCCAGTGCACCCGGTCCACCGGTATCGAGGCCCAACGCGGCTCGATGTGCCGGTGCCAGTTCTTCCGGTAGTTGGCCTCGGTGCTGGCCGCGATCGGGCCGCCGCGCAGGCCCTGGCTGGTCAGCAGGCGCATCCAGTCGGCATAGAGTTCTCCGACGGTCATCATGCCTGCCGGCCGGGGCGTAGGGCGTCCTGCGGTGCCGCCGCTGGCGGGCACCCGGTACACGCGCCGCTTGTGTCCGCGGGCTCCGACTGCGTCCATGCCTTCGAGGCTAGGAGACTGCCGGCCCCGGCGGGGCCGGCTGCGGGGTTCCTGTGGACAAGCCAACGGATGGCCACTCCGCCGGGTTCCTTCCTACACAGGCCGCCGGCGGCGGAGTCCTGTCCACAGGCGGCCCCGCGGCGCTGTCGTTGGCCCGCGGGTGCCGGAAGAGTGGCTGCTGCCGGCGGGACAGCCGGTTTCGACCAGATCGGAGGCAGGAGATGAGCGACTACATCACGGTCCGCGGCGTGCTCGGCACGGAGGTGCAGCGGAAGCAGACCAAGAAGGGTGACGCGGTGGCCGAGTTCAGGCTGGCGTCGTCGGGGGATTGGCTGAACCGGGACACCGGCGAGTGGGTCAAGGGAGTGACGAACTGGTACACGGTCCAGGCCTTCCGCGGCCTGGCCGAAAACCTGTGGCGAAGCCTGTCCAAGGGGGATCCGGTGGTGGTGACCGGCAAGCTGAAACTGCGCCAGTGGGAGCTGCAGGACGGCCGCCGCGGCACGTCTCCGGAGATCGACGCCGATTCGATCGGACACGACCTGCGCCGGGGCACCGCGGAATTCATCAAGAACTGGACCGCGGCGCCACTGGGTGCGGCCCCGCCGGATGGTCAGGACGGGCAGCGCTCGAATGCGGACTACCGCTCAATGGCTTTGGTGGATCCGCAGGCGGCAGACGTCCAGCAGGGGGCGGGCGGCGGAAACACGCTTGAAACGGGCCAACCGGCCATGGCCGCACCGGATGACGAACCCTCCGGCGAAGCGAGAGGAAGCGGGGCCGACCTGCCGATGGCCAGCTGAGCGTGCGGTGGCGGGCGGCGGCGCCGCGCCGCCACCGGACGGCAGCTGGGCTGAATGTGTGATCGCGGGGCGCAGCGACTAGCCTTGAGGGCATGGCGGAATTCATTTACACGATGACCAAGGCTCGCAAGGCCGTTGGCGACAAAGTCATTCTCGACGACGTAAGCATGTCGTTCTTCCCCGGCGCCAAGATCGGCGTTGTCGGGCCCAACGGTGCGGGCAAGTCCACGATCCTGAAAATCATGGCCGGGCTGGACACCCCCTCCAACGGCGAAGCCCGGCTCAGCCCCGGCTACACCGTGGGCATCCTGCTGCAGGAGCCGCCGCTGAACGAGGAAAAGACGGTCCTGGGCAACGTCCAGGAAGGCGTCGGCGAGATTTACGGGAAGATCCAGCGCTTCAACGAGATCTCCGAGGAGATGGCCAGCCCGGACGCCGACTACGATGCGCTGCTGGAGGAGATGGGCAAGCTGCAGGAGGCGATCGACGCGGCCGACGCCTGGGACATCGACTCGCAGTTGGAGCAGGCCATGGACGCGCTGCGCTGCCCACCCGGCGACGCCGACGTAACAGTGCTCTCCGGCGGCGAGCGGCGCCGGGTGGCGCTGTGCAAGCTGTTGCTGCAGAAGCCGGACCTGCTGCTGCTCGACGAGCCCACCAACCACCTGGACGCCGAAAGTGTGCTCTGGCTCGAACAGCACCTGAAGTCCTACCCGGGCGCCGTCCTCGCCGTGACCCACGACCGGTACTTCCTGGACCACGTGGCGGAATGGATCGCCGAAGTGGACCGCGGCCACCTGTACCCGTACGAGGGCAACTACTCCACCTATCTGGAGAAGAAGCGTGCCCGTCTGGAAGTCCAGGGCAAGAAAGACCAAAAGCTGGCCAAGCGGCTGTCCGATGAGCTGGACTGGGTCCGCTCCAACGCCAAGGGCCGACAGACCAAGTCCAAGGCCCGTCTGGCTCGCTACGAGGAAATGGCGGCGGAAGCCGAGCGCACCCGGAAACTGGACTTCGAAGAGATCCAGATTCCGCCGGGGCCGCGGCTGGGCCAGTTGGTCATCGAGGCCAAGGACCTGCGCAAGGGGTTCGGCGACCGCGAGCTGATCAACGGTCTGTCTTTCTCCCTCCCGCGGAACGGCATCGTCGGCGTGATCGGGCCGAACGGCGTCGGTAAGACCACGCTGTTCAAGACCATCGTGGGCCTCGAGCCGCTGGACGACGGGGAACTGAAGATCGGCGATTCCGTCAAGATTTCCTACGTCGACCAGTCGCGCGGCGGCATCGACCCGAACAAGACCCTGTGGGAGGTGGTTTCCGACGGGCTGGACCACATCCAGGTGGGCCAGGTCGAAATGCCATCCCGCGCCTACGTCTCCGCTTTCGGCTTCAAGGGACCGGACCAGCAGAAGAAGGCCGGCGTGCTCTCCGGCGGTGAACGCAACCGGCTGAACCTGGCCATGACCCTGAAGCAGGGCGGCAACCTGCTGCTGCTCGACGAACCGACTAACGACCTGGACGTGGAAACACTGTCCAGCCTGGAAAACGCGCTGCTGGAATTCCCCGGCTGCGCCGTGGTGGTCTCGCACGACCGCTGGTTCCTGGACCGGGTGGCCACTCACATCCTTGCCTACGAAGGCACCGAAGAAGAACCGGCGAACTGGTACTGGTTCGAGGGCAACTTCGATTCCTATGAGCAGAACAAGGTGGAACGGTTGGGGCCGGACGCAGCCAAGCCGCACCGGGTGACACACCGTCGCCTGACCCGCGACTAGACGCACGCACCCAAAACGAGGGCCGGACTCCAGCTGTGAACTGCTCCCCGAAAGTTGGACTGAGAAATCAGTCCTTACTTCCGGGGAGCAGTTTTATGCAGGAAAGTAGTTCGTTGTCTGAGGAACAGCGTGAGGCCGCGGTAGCGTTGTTCGAGAGTGGTTGGGGTGCGAAGTCAGCGGCGACGAGGCTAGGGGTCCGCTCAAAAGCTGTCGTCCGCATCTACAACCTGTGGAGAGTTCGCGGAGGTACGGCGCTAGTGACCAAACGAACCAAGCGGAAGTTCTCGTTCGAGTTCAAACTCGATGCGGTGCACCGGTTCCAAGCCGGGGAGAACCAGGTCGCCTTGGCTGAAGAGCTTGAGCTGTCGTCTCCGGACCTGATCAAGAAGTGGGCGCGGCGATACCGCAACGAGGGCGAAGACGGCTTGCGCCCGAAACCACCGGGCCGACCAATCTCACCCCCAAAGCCGCCGGCACAGCCGGAGTCGGAGCTTCAGCGGTTGCGCCGCGAAAACGAGCGGTTGCGGGCAGAGGTGGCCTTCCTGGGAAAAGTACACGCCTTGAGGGACAAGGAACAGCACTAAAGGTCCGCGCTGTCATCGCTCTCAAGGCCGAACACCGGTTGGAAGTTCTTCTGGACGTCGCCGGGCTGCCCCGGTCGACGTTTTTCTACCACCAAGCTCGACTCCTAGCCCCTGACCCGCAAGCTGACCTCAAGGCCGCGGTCACGGGCATCTTTGAGAAGAGCCACGCCAGGTACGGGCACCGCCGCGTCTACATCGAACTGGTCAAGCAAGGCTGGACGATCGCGAAAAAGACCGTGCTGAAGCTGATGCGTTCACTGCGGCTGGTCTGCAAGGTCCGGCGGAAAAAGCGCTACAACTCGTACCAGGGCGAGCAGGGCGTTGTTGCGCCGAACCTGCTGAATCGGGAGTTTGATACCGACGCCCCGAATGAGAAGTGGGTGACTGACGTGACCGAATTCAGCGTCGGCGATAGGAAACTGTACCTCTCACCAATCATGGACCTCTTCGACCGACAAATCATCTCCTACGCCATTGGAACCTCGCCCAACCTGGAACTGACCAACTCATCACTGCGCGGCGCACTGGCCACCCTGGAGAACGGACAGCAACCGCTCGTGCACTCCGACCAGGGATTCCAACACCAGCACATCTCCTGGCGCACACTCTTAGAGCACGCCGGCGCGGTCCAATCAATGTCCCGCAAAGCCAATTGCTACGACAACGCCGTCATCGAGAACTTCTTCGGACACCTCAAGGAGGAACTCTTCAATCACGTCCGATTCCTCAACACCAATGCACTGGAATCAGCACTGCACGACTACATCCGCTGGTACAACATCGAAAGGATCTCAACAAAGCTCAAGGGCTTGAGCCCGGTGCAATACCGTGCTCAAGCCCTTGCGGCTTAGGCTCTAATAAGTTGGTCCAACTTTAGGGGACCAGTTCACTGTGTTGGAGCCCGGCCCTCGGTCTTTGGCTGCCTACTCAGGGATCCGGATCATGCCTTCTTGGGCGACGGTGGCGACCAGTTCGCCGTCGCGGTTGAAGATTTTGCCGACGGCCAGGCCGCGTGCGCCGGAGGCGCTGGGGGAGGACTGGACGTAGAGCAGCCAGTCGTCCACCCGCACCGGGCGGTGCCACCACATGCCGTGGTCCAGGCTGGCCACGCTCATGCCGGGAGTCACCCAGCTGACGCCGTGCTGGCGGAGGATGGGTTCCAGCAGCGTGTAGTCGCTGCCGAAGGCCAGCGCGGCACGGTGCAGGCCCTGGTCGTCGGGCAGCGGCCCCTTGGTCTTCATCCAGACGGCATTGACGGCCTGGCGTTCACCCTTGGCCTGGATGTAGAGGGCATCCTGGACGTGGCGGACGTCGAACGGCCGGTGGTAGGCCATGTGCTGGGCCACCGGGTGGTCCACCTTGCCCAGCAGATCCGCGGTGCTCGGCAGCGTTTCGGGGTCCGGAATGCCGTCGGGGAAGGCCTCCTGATGCTCCAGTCCTTCGGCGGGCGTCTGGAACGAGGCGATCATCGACAGGATCGGCACGCCCTTTTGGTAGGCATGGGTGCGGCGGGCGGAGAAGGACCGGCCGTCACGCAGCCGTTCGACGCCGAAGGTGATCGGCAGGTCGGCGTCCCCGGCGCGCAGGAAGTACCCGTGCATGGAGTGGATGGGCCGGTCCGGTTCCACCGTCCTCTGCGCCGCGATGACCGACTGGGCCAGCACTTGGCCGCCAAAGACCCGCCCGTGCGGCTGCCTTTCGGAGACGCCGACGAAGATTTCCTCGTCCGTGTTGGCGCCGTCGGCGTCGGAAAGGTCCAGCAACTCCAGCAACACCGCCGTCGGATCGGCGTGTTCCTCTATGGCGGTCATTTGCTCTCCTTGCCGGTTACCCGCGGGTACGAACATCTCCGACAGTAGTTCGCACCCGTCAACCACTCAACTCCGGCGCGGCGCAACGGGCAGGAACAGCCCAGTCCGGCGGGCGGGTTAGTTGCGGCTGCCGGGCTTTGAGAAGATGGCAGCATGCCTACTGTTCCGCCGAATGCCCCGCGTTTTCCAATCCAGCTACGGTTCAGCGACATTGATTCCTATGGCCACGTGAACAATGTGACGTATCTGGGGTATCTGGAAACGGCCCGGGTGCTGCTGCACCAGTTGCGGACGGAACTTCCGGCAACAGCCGGCCGGGAGCCGGGCGCGACCCTGCGTGAGTTGGGCGGCACCGATAATCGCACGCTGGTGGGACGGCAGGAAATCGAGTACCGCGTGCCGCTGGAGTTCCGGACCGAACCGGTGCATGTTGGCGTATGGATGACACGGATCGGCAACTCCAGCTTCGACCTGGGCTACGCCGTCGTTGATGAGGACCAGACCGGCACCGTACATGCGCTGGGTGCGTCGACCATGGTGCTGGCAACTGCCGCCACGGGACGGCCGGTGCCGCTGCCCGACGGGTACCGTGCCGCCCTGCAGCAATGGGCCGGGCCGCCGGTCCCGTTCCGCGAAGGCAGCAAGGCCGCCGCCGCCGGACAGGAGGCCAGCCAGTGACCCCCACCGTGCCGCCCGTGCTGCAGTTGGCCGATGTCCAGGTTGCGGCGGACCTGAAGACCTACGTCAGCCGGGCCCGCGCCGCGGGTGAAAGCTCAATCCACCTGCAGGCGTTTGGCAGCGTGCTGGCAGCCTACGTGTGTTTGATGCGGCCGCGGATTCTGGGCGAGTCGACTCCCACGATTCTGGGCCTGCGGGTGATGCCGCTGGCCGTGCCGGCCGGTGTGGAGGAGACCGTCCCGTTGGGGGCGGTCGGGGACCGGCTGGCCCGGATGGGGAACCTTGAAACCGGACTAGCCATTCCGCCAACTACGGTCACCGAGTCGTGGACCGGGGTGCTGCCGCCCCGCTCCGGATGGGAACACGCCGGCGTGCTGGAGTCCGCCGTATTGGAGGAGGCCGCCCGGGAAGGGATCCGGGAGGTCTCCGAAGCACTGCCGGAGAACCCGGGGCAGCTGATGGTCAACAATGCCCGCGGCGCCGTCTGGAGCAGGCCGCTGCCAAGCACCGGCGGGCTACCGGCCGACGTCGTCATTCCCTCCGGGGCGGCCTTTGCCGCGCTGACGCTGGGCTTTTTGGATGGGAACCCGGCGGCCGTTTACCGGAACGGCCGGTGGCTGCGGGTGAGCACCGGCCGCGGGCACGTGCTGGTGCGCAGCGGCGCCTCGCTCTAGGAGCGCTGCTAGGCGCTGTTGACCATGGAGTGGGCGGCGCGTTCGAAGTAGTCCCAGAGCGTCTGCTCGTGGAGCGGTGGCAGCTCCAAGGAATCGACTGCCCGGCGCATGTGCGACAGCCAGCGGTCGCGGGCGTCGAAGTCCACCTTGAAGGGCTGGTGCCGCATCCGCAGCCGCGGGTGGCCACGCTGTTCGCTGTAGGTGCCCGGGCCGCCCCAGTACTGCTCGAGGAACATCCGCATCCGGACCTTCGCCGGTCCCAGGTCCTCTTCGGGGTACATCTCCCGCAGCACGTCGTCCTCGGCGATGCCGTCGTAGAACACGTCCACCAGTTTCACGAACGTCTCGTGGCCGCCGACCGCATTGTAGAAGTTGTCCGTGTACTCGGGCTGCTTGAACGCGTTCGCGGCTGCCGGCGCCGGCGTCAGGGTGGCCAGCGGCTGGCCGAAGCGGGACGGAAGGGCCGTACCCTCCGCGGGTTGTGCCGGAGCGGCGGGGGAGGCGGGCTGTGCGGGGTGCTGGGGTGTTTCGGTCATCGGTGGTCTCTGTTCGCTGATGCTGTCAGCAACCATTGTCTCAGCCGGGGACAACCGCTGGTTCGTGGAGCACCGGGAAGTTCACGCTGCGCGCAATGAAGCAGACCTTGTTGGCGTCCACATGTAGCCGCTGGGCGAGGTCGGACTGCCCTTCATCCGCGATGGCAACGCGCGGCCGGAGCGTCACCGAGGTGAATTCGCCGCTGCCGTCCCGGTTCAGGCGCAAGGTGCCCTCGGCGTCGTCGTCATAGGCGGTCACCACGATGCCGTTCTTCACCGCGATGTGCAGATAGGAGAGCATGTGGCACTGGGACAGCGCGGTCAGCAGCAGCTGTTCCGGGTTCCAGCGGTCCTTGTCGCCGTGGAAGGTCGGATCCGCGGTTCCGGCGAGGTCCGGCAGGCCCGCAGCGCGGACTACGTGGTCGCGCCCGTAGCCGCGGTAACTGGCCGTGCCGTCGCCCCGGTTGCCGGTCCAGTGGAGCGAAACAGAGTAGCGGTGCTGGGAGAGGTCCATGGGGCCATTAAACCCTGCGCCTCCGCACTGCACCTGCGCGACCCGGTGCGTGGCGTGCGCCAGTCAGCGGCAAGCGGTGATTTCATAAAGCGCCGCGCCACCGTGCGATGCGATGAGGCGGAAGCCGTGGGAGAAGTCGACGTGTTGGAAGCCGGGCCACTGGTGCTTGGCGCTGTGCTGGTAGCCACGGATCGGCTCGTCGTCGTAGAGGTAGGTGGCACCTGTGCTCTGCAGGGCGGGGCAGACGCGGGGGTCAGACGTGATGTTGCGGAAATGCCAGCGCAGGTAGTCCTTGTCCTTGCTCCCCGCGCTGCTGACGTTCTGGAAGTAGACGGTTTGGTGGCCGGTGAGGGAGTAGATGTACGGCAGGCCGTTGAACGGGTCGCCGATGACGATGGCGTCGTCGGGCAGCAGCGGCCCCAGCGAGCGGATGAAGTCCTGCTCGTCGCCCATCAGCGCCCGGCCGTCCCGGTGCTCGGTGATGCCGTAGCGGATGGAGGCCGCATCAACGCGCACGTCATGCCGGAAGGCTCCGCTGGACACGAAGACCGCGGCCAGGATGGCGAAGGCCAGTCCCGCGGCCACCAACTTTTGGCGATCCGCGCGGGCTGACGCGCGGGTGTTGGCGCTGTCGCGCAGCGGACGGATCAGCCGCACTAACAGCGTGCACAACTGGTCCAGGGCCAGCGCGGCGAAGACCACGCCGAAGATGTGGACCAGCGGCGCGATCCGCGGAGGGTCGGTGTACCAGAAGCCGCTTAGCCAACGGAACGGCCGGTCTTCCGGCCCCGCGGCGAGGATGAAAAGCACGGTGGCTGCCGCCATCCCGGCTACCGCGGGCCACGTTTTCCGGTTGAAGCAGGCCAGCAGCGCGCCGCAGGCCATCAAGACGCCGACGGCGAGGCCATAACTCTCCGGAACGGCGTCGGCGCTGTCGGGCTGACGCGGCAGGTCGAAGAACAACCACACCAGCGCATCCGACCAACCCGCCGTGCGCCCGCGCGGATAGGAAATCACGGCCGCGACCAGCTGTGACTGGGTGAGGAGGACAACGACGCCGACCGCTGCCGCGGCGAGCGCGCTGATGGCAGCAATGAACAGCCCGCGGTGGCTGCGCCACAGACGGACCAGCCCCATGACTGCGAGGCGCGCCAAATAGACGCCGCCGAGCACCAGCAGGCTGGCAAGGGCCGAGGGGTGGATCCAGGCTGCACCGAAGGTGACCATCGCGAGCGCGGCGAGGTCCGCCGTCGTCCTTCTCCGATTGGCATGCGGCAGGGAGCGTTGCCGGGCGCCGGGGCCGGTATCTGCGTTGACAGTGCGCTCAGCGGCAGGATGTCCCGCGGAGGGAGCCGGCAGCCGGTTCTGCAGTTCGACGCCGAGCGCGATGATGGCCGGCAGCAGGGCCGCAGCGAAACCGTTGGGCCATTGGCCGGCTCGGAACATCTGGACATAGGGGAATGCCAGCATGGACGAGGCGAGCAGTGGTGTCAGGATCCAGACCAGCGGCCGTGCCGGGAACAAGGCGCGGGCGAGCAGCGCGAGCGAGGCCGGCCAGATCAGGCAGCCGATGACCAGGCAGGACAAGTTGCCCGCCGTGACCACGTCGCCCGGCACCAAGGACACCATGGCGTGCCAGCCGGCGGGATAGAACGACGGCGGTGCGCCCCCGAAGATTGGCCAGATGCTCCACGGGCTGGCCTGGCCGTTGTCCTTGATCCATTGCAGGACGTTGACGTGGTAGGTCGGATCCCAGGCCTGTGACACGCGGTGGATGGAGCCCATGGCCTGGAGCATGACCCAACCCAGGATCAGGGCCGTGACGGCTAACGACGCCGCCATCATCCACTTGACCGGGCGCGGCACGGCTGCGAGTGGGGTTTCCGGCGGTGCGATGGCCCGCCCGGTCAACCAGCAGAGCCCAATGCCCAGCGCGGCCAGGACGGCGGCGGACAGCAGGTTCCAGCGCACGCCGGTGAAAAGGCAGACCATGGTGCCGACTGCTGCCAGCGCGGTGCCGGCGGCCGGGGCGAGCACCAGGGCTCGGA
Organism: Arthrobacter sp. B0316-1-20; assembly: GCF_059091865.1. Classification (NCBI taxonomy): domain Bacteria; kingdom Bacillati; phylum Actinomycetota; class Actinomycetes; order Micrococcales; family Micrococcaceae; genus Arthrobacter; species Arthrobacter sp. B0316-1-20. The sequence continues at coordinate 142,893 of NZ_JBNHHC010000002.1, forward strand.
TTGCCGGTTGCCGCAGCGCACGCAGCGCGAGGAACCCGGGCAGGTAGAAAACGGTCAGCATCACCGCCAGCTGCCCGGCAGTCGTCAGCGGGCCCATGCCAACTTCGGCCTCCGGCGGTCGCCGTACTGGGACTGCCGATCGTCCCGCGCCGCATCGGAAATCCGGCGGTGGCGGGACTGGCGGCTGGACATCTGGCTCCTTCCCATCCGCGCTGTTGAGGCATTCTAGATCCGCGGGCAGCAGGTGCAGTACCTCTTCGCGGAGCGCTCAGTGAACCGTAGAGGCGGCAGATGTCCTCGCGGTGAACCACGGGCGAACAGGAAAGCTGCCGCCGGGCGTAGCTAGGCCTGTGGCCGGCCCGTGAAGACGACGCTGCCCGCCGGAACGTTTGTTCCGGCGGGCAGTGTGTTGGTGCGGTGCGGGTCTCCACGCGGCCGGGGTCTCCACGCGGCCGGGGTCTCCACGCGGCCGGGTCTCCGTGCGGCCGCAAGCGGCCTTGGTCGACCACCGATGGGGGGGGGTTACCGGTCGGCGGCTTGGGCTTTGAGTGCGCGGACTACGCCGTCGCGGTTTTCCAGCACCAGGCGGCGCAGCGCGGGGGAGCGCTCCGCCAGCGACTCCAGCCACGCATCCGTGGCGTCCACGGTGGCCTGGGTGGTCAGCTGCGACGGGTAGAGCCCCACCACGATCTGCTGCGAGAGCTCATGCGTGCGCGTGTTCCAGATGTCTTCGATGGCGTCGAAGTACTTGGCTGCGTAGGGCTCTAGCAGGGTGGTGTCGTGCACCCGGGTGAAGCCGGCGATGACCGACTGCTGGGTGGCGTTGGGGAGGTCGCCCTTGACGACGACGGCGTCCCACGCCGCTGCCTTCGCCTCGGCGGTGGGGATGGCGGCCTGGGCCAAGGCTGCGGCACGCTGGCCGGTGGCGGTGTGGTCGCGCTCCAGCTCGGCGTCGATCTCGGCCTGGCCAAAGCGGCCGCCGGCCACCAGCGAGGTGAGCAGTTCCCAGCGCAGGTCCGCGTCCACGGTCAGCCCGTCCAGCGTGCGCCCGCCGTCCAGCAGTGCGGTGACGGTGTCCAGCTGTTCCTCGGTCTGCGCGTGCACGGCGAAGGCCTTGGCGAACTGCAGTTGCGAGTCGGATCCGGCGGCGGCTTCGCCGGCCAGGTCCCAGAGCCGGTCCGCGGCGGCGATGGTCAGCCGCTTGCGGTCGTCCGGATTCACGTAGAAGGTCAGCGTGGTGGCCAGTTGGCGCAGCAGCACCAGCACCACCGAGGAGTCGGTCTCGTAGGCAATGTTGTTCAGCACCAGCTCCACGTACTCGCGGGCCGGCGTCTCGCCGTCGCGGGTGGCGTCCCAGGCCGAGGCCAGCACCAGGGTGCGCGGCAGCGACGCGGTGAAGTCCTTCAGGTGCGCCTTGGAGGTGGCCAGCGAAGCCTCGTCCAGGCGGATCTTGGCGTAGGCCAGGTCGTCGTCGTTGAGCAGCACCAGGTCAGGACGCGCCAGCCCGGCCAGCTGCGGCACCTCGGTGCGCTCGCCGTCCACGTCCAGTTCCTCGCGGTGCGTGCGCACCAGCTTGCCGTTGCCGTCCAGGTTGTAGAAGCCGACGGCGAGGCGGTGCGGCCGGATGGTCGGGTGGCCCTCCGGGGCGGATTGGAGGATGGCGAACGAGGTGATGGCACCGCCGTCGTCGGTGGAAATCTCCGGACGCAGCGTGTTCACGCCGGCGGTTTCCAGCCACTTGGCCGACCAGTCCTTCAGGTCGCGGCCGCTGGAAATCTCCAGTTCACCCAGCAGGTCGGCCAGTTCGGTGTTGGCCCAGGCATGCTTGCCGAAGTACTCGCGCACGCCGGCCATGAACTCCTCCTGGCCCACCCAGGCCACCAGCTGGCGCAGGACCGAGGCACCCTTGGCGTAGGTGATGCCGTCGAAGTTGACCTGCACGTCCTCCAGGTCCTTGATCTCCGCGGTGATCGGGTGCGTGGAGGGCAGCTGGTCCTGCCGGTAGGCCCAGGACTTCTCCATGGACGCGAACGTGGTCCACGCATTCGTGTACTCGGTGGCCTCGGCAGCAGCCAGCGTGGACATGAACTCGGCGAAGGATTCGTTCAGCCACAGGTCGTTCCACCAGCGCATGGTGACCAGGTCGCCGAACCACATGTGCGCCAGTTCGTGCAGCACCGTGATCGCGCGGCGTTCCACCATGGCGTTGGTGGGGCGGGAGCGGAACACGTAGTTCTCCAGGAACGTGACGGCGCCGGCGTTCTCCATCGCGCCGGCGTTGAATTCCGGCACGAACAGCTGGTCGTACTTGGCGAACGGGTAGGGGGTGCCGAACTGCTTCTCGTAGAACTCGAAGCCCTGCCGGGTGAGCGTGAAGATGTTCTCGGCGTCCAGGTATTGCATCAGCGATTTGCGCGCGAACACCCCCAGCGGGATGATGCGGCCGTCGGAGCTGGTCAGCTCGCTGCGCACTGACTGGTACGGGCCGGCGATCAGCGCGGTGATGTAGGAAGAGATCCGCGGGGTGGGCTCGAACGCCCAGGTGGCGGCAGCAGCGCCGTCGGCCGTGGAACCACCGTGCTGCGGCAACGGGGTGGGAGAGTTGGAGATGACATCCCAGTGCGACGGCGCAATGACGGTGAAGCGGAAGGCCGCCTTCAAATCCGGCTGCTCGAACACGGCGAACATGCGGCGCGAGTCGGGGACCTCGAACTGGCTGTACAGGTAGACCTCGTTGTCCACCGGGTCGACGAAGCGGTGCAGGCCCTCGCCGGTGTTCATGTAAAGCGCGTCGGCGTCGATCACCAGCACGTTGTGCTCGGCCAGGTCCGGCAGTTGGATGCGTACGCCGTCGGAGACCTCGGCCGGATCCAGCGCGGTGCCGTTGAGCGTGACCGAGCGGACGGTGTCCGTGACGGCGTCGATGAAGGTGGAGCCGCCAGCGGTGGCGCTGAAGGTGACCACGGTGCGCGAGCCGAAAACCTCGGCGCCGCGGGTGAGGTCCAGCGTGACGTCGTACGACTCAACGTTGAGCAGTTCGGCGCGGGCCCGCGCTTCGTCACGGGTGAGATTCAAACCTGGCAAGATCGCCTCCAGTAATACATTGGTGTCCCTCGTGGGGGACCGGTCGGACGTGCCCGGATCTGAAAGAACCCTTGCACAATGTGGTCATTGTCTCACCGCCATAGGCGGCGGCGCAGCAGTTGTGGAAAAAAGGCGAATAGTTTCGGTTCTGTGTCCCTTCGGACGGGTTTGAGTCCCTGCGGATGATGTGAGTCAGCCGGTGAATGCCTTGGTCCAGCCGGTGACGTAGCCGGCTTCGTCGAACCGCTTCAGGGTTTCGCGGCTGGCCTGCGCCATGCGCGCGCGCAGCTCCGGATCCCGCATCACCGCGAGGATGCCGTTGGCCAGGGCCTGCCGGTCGCCGAACGGTACCAGGAAGCCATTGGTGCCGTGGCGGATCACGTCCCGCGGACCGTAATTGGCGTCGTAGGCGGCGACCGGGACGCCGAAGGACATGCTCTCCAGCAGGATCAGCGGGAAGCCCTCGGAGGCCGAGGTGAGCAGCGTGGCGCAGGCGGTGGCGTAGATGTCGGCCAGATTGTTGGTGAAGAGCGGGAAGTCGACGGCGGCGCCGAGGCCCAGTTCGTCGATGAGCGCCCGGATGGTTCCTTCTTCCTCGTCGCCGTAGCCGAAGCCGAAGAGCTCCAGCCGGGCCTGCGGGTTGCCGTCCCGCACCAGGGCGAAGACCCGGATGGCCTCGTCCACCCGCTTCTTGGGGTGCAGCCGGGCGACCATGACCAGCCGGTTCGGGTCGGTGGCCGGGGCGGCCGCGGTTTGGTGGTCCGGATCGGTGGCTTGGGACGGGCGCTCTGCGGGCGCTGGCTGTTCCGGCGGGGCCAGTTGCCCGATCGTATGCAGGCGGTCGGCGTGGCCGAACTCGGCGGCGATGTCCTCACGCTGAGCATCGGTGTGCAGGACGAGTCCGTCCCATTGGTCCAGGTGCTCCAGCAGCCTGCGCCAGTTGCGGCTGACACCCGAACCCCCCACGTACGGCGGTTCCAAATGGTTGCTGTGCACGGCGGCGATGCGCCGCAGGTTTGGGTGCCGGACGCTGGCGACGGCGTCGTCCAAGGTCTTCCCGGGCAGGTTGTTCAGGTTCTCGCGGAATTCGGACGTGAGCACCGGAGCCTCTTCGTCCGCCAGCAGTTGCTCGAAGGCATGCCGGTAAAGCTCCGCCGGATCCGCGAAGGTGAGGGCATCGCCGTCGTCGTGCGGCACGCCGTCGAACAGGTAGCTGCGTCCCCATTTGGGCGAGCCGGGATGCTGCGTGATGGTCAGGAAGCAGTGGCCGTTGCGGCCGATCAGGCGCTGCGCGGTGGGCGTCTTGGACGCTTCCAGGAAATGCTGCACCAGCACCAGCCGGCCCTGATCGTCCATGTCCTCCCGGCGCAGCCGCGCGCGGTTCGGCGCCAGTTGTTCGACGGCGGCCAGGGCGCCTTCGGGCTGGAACCGCACGTAATACTCCTGGACCCCGTCGCGGAAGTATCCGAAGGCGAAGCCGGAGGTGCCCACCGGAACAATGTCATAGTCGTTCTCCGGCGGCGGCTGGACCGGCTGTCGGGTGTCCGCCGCGGGGCTGGGATCCAGCCCATACAGCACGGTGCGGACCTTGACGTCCGGATGCAGATGGCCGCCCGCTTTCAGCTCGGCCACCTCGCTGGCCAGCCGGAACTGCAGGCCCAGCACCTCGATCCAGATCTGTTCCGCCGCGCGGTTCCGGGCCAGCGTGTTGGCCCGGGTGCGCACCGCCTTGACCAGGCCCCCGCGCTTGAGGGCCAGGGTGTTGACGGGGAAATGGACTATAGGCGACACGCTCGCATCCTGACGGAACGGATGCCGCTATTCTGACGGCCAGCCGGGCGTGCGTAAAGGGGCGGACGACGCCGAAATGCCCCGGCAGGGCTGTTGCCGCTGGCTGGCCGGGGCGTGGAATCAAGGGTTCTGGGCGGTCTTTCCGGGCCGGTGTGGGGCGCGCTGTTCACCGCGCTCGCGGTCATGGCCTCCCGAAAGGACCAAGGCCGCCGGTTCCATGAGCGCTGACGTGTGGCTCGTCGCCGTTGCCGTCAATTGCCCCGCGGTGCGTGGGCCCGCGTCGACTCGTCCGTGGCCCGTCGTCGTCCATCACCCATGGACTATTCGGCAGGCGTAGCCGTCATGAGGACGCAGTTGAATAGGTGTTGGGGCGTGGAGTTACAGTCGAACCAGTAGGACACGAGGACGGGGGAGCGATGACCCGGGGAGACCGGAAGCTGGGACTGTGGCTGGGCCTGGGAACGGCCGTTGGCTACGCCGTGGCCAACGTCGCCGGGGCCGTGCTGCTTCGGGACAGGCTGCCGGACCCTCTCGGCATCCACTGGGGACCTGCCGGTCTGGTGGACAGTACCGGAAGTTTTTGGCTGCATGTGATCCCCGGATCACTGGCCCTCTTGTTGGTGACGGGCTTGCTGGCCGGGACAGCGGTGGCCAGCGGGATGCAGGCGCCAGGTAGCCGCTGGATGTTGGCCGGCGGCATCGGCCTGGGCGGAGTCCTGACCGCAATGCTGCTCGCAGGCCTGGTCGGTCAGCTCGACCGGACCGACGCCATGGGTGCTCGGATGCATCTGCCGACCTTGGTTATCGGCTCGTTGGCCGGAATCCTGTGGGCGTTGTTCTGTGGTTGGCTCTACCGGCCGCCGGGACACCCGGAAACGGGTGGTGAGGTCGCCCCGCCGCCGACGGCTGGTACCGGCGCTGCCGCCTCCGGCCGAACGATGACGGTGACGATCCGGGCAGGCAGAGTCTTCAACCTGCTGCTGTTGGTCCCCTTGGCGGTCCTGGCTGTGGCTGCCGTGGCGGCGCCGCCCTCTGTGCTGCCGGTCCTGATTCCGGCCGCTTTGCTCATTGTCGGAGCTGTCGTCGTCTGCCTGCGGGGCCGGGTGGTGGTGGACCCGCGGGGCATTCGGGTTTACGGCGGCGGTTTCTGGCGGATGCTGGCTGTGCCTCCCGCCGAGGTGCGTTCGGTGGTGGTCCGCGAAATCAAGGCCATGGAGTATGGCGGCTGGGGCTACCGGATCAGCGGCCACGGCGTCGGCTTCATCACCGGCAGCGGCCCGGCACTGAGAGTACGCCGCAAGGCGGGCATGGACTTTATCTACAGCGTGGATACCCGGGAGCACGCCGAGCAGCTCGCCGGCCTGCTCGGCGGGTATGCCAGCCTCGATGCGTCCGGCGGCACAGGCCCGCGACGGTAACGTCGAACTCGAAAGTTCAACCCGCCGCCGCCGTGTATCCCCGGAACACCCCCGCGAAGGCGGGCCGCCGCCGTCGCAAATCAGCGCAAATCAGGACCGCCGCGCCTGCTCCAGTAGGCTGGAAGCCGCCATTCTCCCTCCCCACACGCCACAGAAGGACCCCATGCGCGTTCACATTGCCACCGACCATGCCGGCCTGGACCTCAGCCACCACCTGATTGAGCACCTGACCGGGCAGGGCCACGAGGTCATCGACCACGGGCCCACCGCGTACGACGCCGAGGACGACTACCCTTCGTTCTGCATCAACGCCGCGCTCGCCGTGGTGGCGGACCAGGCGGCCGGCGTGGACGCTCTGGGCATCGTGTTGGGCGGCTCCGGCAACGGCGAGCAGATCGCGGCGAACAAGGTCAAGGGCATCCGCGCCGCGCTGGCCTGGAACCTGGACACCGCCAAGCTGGCCCGCGAGCACAACGACGCCAACGTGGTGGCAGTCGGCGGCCGCATGCACAGCGTGGAGGAAGCCACCGCCATCATCGAGGCGTTCTTGGCCGAGCCGTTCTCCAACGCCGAACGCCACGCCCGCCGGATCGGCAAGATCGCCTCCTACGAAACCACCGGCGAGGTCCCGGCCTAACCATGCCCGAAGGCCATTCGGTCCACCGCCTGGCCCGCCAGTTCCAGGACGTTTTCGCCGGTGCGCGGCTTGCCGTCTCCAGCCCGCAGGGCCGGTTCGCCGCCGGCGCCGGCCGGCTCGACGGAGCGACGCTGCTGACTGCCCGCGCGCACGGCAAGCAGCTGTTTTTGGACTTCGACAACGGCTTGGTCCTCCGGGTCCACCTGGGCCTGTACGGGGCGTGGAGTTTCGGCGGGGACGCGACCTTCCGCGGCGCCTCCAGCATCGGCGCGCCGCGCCGGGTGGGGGAGCGGGAAACGTACGACGACGGTGCTCCGGTTGAGTACGACGGCCCGCCGGAGCCGGTGGGCCAGGTGCGGGTCCGGCTGGTGTCCGACCACGGCTGGGCGGACCTCCGCGGCCCCACCGCCTGCGAGGTGCTCACGCCCGAGGAGGCGTCCGCCGTCGTCGCCAAATTGGGGCCGGACCCGCTGCAGCATGAGGTTGACCCGCCGCAGGATGAGGCTGAGCCGCCGCAGTACGGCGCCGGCCGGGCCGCCGACTTCGTCCGCCGGCTGACCTCCAAGAGCACGGCCGTGGGTCAGCTGCTGATGGACCAGAACGTCGTGGCCGGCGTCGGCAATATCTACCGGGCCGAAACACTGTTCCGCCGCGGCCTGAGCCCGTGGCTGCCCGGCAAGCAACTGTCCCCGGAGGAGGCCGGGCTGTTGTGGGCGGACATCGTGGACGTGATGAGCGACGGCGTCCGCGACGGCAAGATCATCACCACCCGGCCCGAACACCGGGACACCGACGCCGCCGGCCGGGCGCTGCCGGTTTGGCCGGACAACGCTTACTACGTGTACCAGCGGCAGGGCATGGCGTGCCGGGTCTGCGGCAACCCGGTGGCGCTGACGGACATGGCCGCCCGCAAGCTCTACTGGTGCCCCACCTGCCAGCCGGCCTGATGTCGGCGGGTTGCGGCCGGCCTGACTACGGCCACCCTTCGGCCTATCTGGCGTATCCGGCAGCCAGCCCCTGCCTCATCCGCCACCCGTCGGTGTCGGATCAGCGGCGAGGGCACCCTATCTCCGGCGAGGGCACCCTTTTCCGGCGAGGGCACCCTTTTCCGGCGAGGGCACCCTCCACGGACCGTGCCCTCGCCGATATACCCCGCCTTGACCGATATACCCCGCCCTGGAGGATCCGGGGCAGGGCGGCAGCAGGATTCGTAAAGTCACTGTGTTCCCGCCGAGCGCCTGTCCGAATCACCCGCGCGCGCCCGTTCCCGCCGAGCGCCTGTCCGATCCGGCCGATCGCGCGCTAGCACACAGTGCCGGCCAGCTCGGCCGCGGCATCGGGCACGCCGATTTGTTGAACGGGGCCGCCGTCGTGCTAAAGTTTCAACGTCCTCGGGGATGTAGCTCAATGGTAGAGCCTCAGTCTTCCAAACTGATTACGCGGGTTCGATTCCCGTCATCCCCTCGCAGAGAGAGGCGGTCCGGTAGGGGCCGCCTTTTCTGTTAGCGGCTGCGACGCCAGGGTTTCATCGGCGCAGCAGCCACGCGGAACGTAATTGTGCAGCAGGCCGGGATAGCCCGTAGACTTGCGTGTGCACTACGGGGCGTAGCGTAGTGGCTAGCGCGCCTGCTTTGGGAGCAGGAGATCGCAGGTTCGAGTCCTGTCGCCCCGACTCTGTATTCTTGGTGCAGATTTAACCCCTATAGCTATCAGGAGTCCTAACGCTGTGAAGAGCGCTGTCGAAACCCTCACCCCCACCCGGGTCAAGCTCAACGTTGAGGTCCCCTTTGAGGAACTCAAGCCCAGCATCGACGCGGCGTACAAGACCATCGCGGGTCAGATCCAGGTTCCCGGCTTCCGCAAGGGCAAGGTTCCGGCCAAGCTGATCGACCAGCGCGTCGGCCGCGGTTACGTGATCGAGACCGCTATCAATGAGGGGCTGAACGGCTTCTACCAGGGCGCCATCGAAGAGACCGGCATCCGTCCGCTGAGCCGCCCCGAGGTTGAAATCACCGAGGTTCCGGACCCGGCCGCCACCGAGGGCCAGCTGGCCTTCCACGTTGAGGTTGACATCCGCCCCGAGATCGAGCTGCCCGAGTATGCCGGCCTTGAGGTGACCGTGGAAGCCACCGAGGCCTCCGAGGAAGACGTGCAGAAGGCACTGGACGACCTGCGCGGCCGCTTCGGCACCCTGAAGACCGTTGACCGTCCGGCCGCTGCCGACGACTTCATCACCATGGACCTGTCCGCCAAGGTGGACGGCGAAGAGGTTGATTCCGCCGCCGACCTGTCCTACCAGGTGGGCGCCGGCACCATGCTCGAAGGCCTGGACGAAGCCGTTACCGCGCTGAGCGCCGGCGAAGACGCCACGTTCGAGACCAAGCTGGCTGGCGGCGAGCACGCCGGCAAGGACGCCACCGTCACGGTGAAGCTGAAGGCCGTCAAGGAGCGCGAGCTGCCCGAGGCCGACGACGACTTCGCCCAGCTGGCGAGCGAGTTCGACACCATCGCCGAGCTGAAGGAAGACCTGGCCAAGCAGGCTGCCGACGCTAAGGTGATGGAGCAGGGCGTCGAGGCCCGCGACAAGGTGCTGGACAAGCTCATGGAGCTGGTCGAGGTTCCGGTGCCGGAATCCGTCGTCGAGGAGCAGCTGGAACAGCACTTCCGCCCGGAGAACAGCCACGGTGAAGACCACGACACCGAGGAGCACCGCGCCGAGGTCCGCGAGAACACCGCGAAGGCCTTCCAGAACGAGATCGTGCTGGACGCCGTGGCCGATAAGGAAGAGCTGGGCGTCAGCCAGGCCGAACTGATCGACTACATCGTCTCCTCCGCCGGCCAGTACGGCATGGATCCGAACCAGTTCGCGCAGCTGCTGGACCAGTCCGGCCAGGTCGGCATGATGGTGGGCGAGGTCCGCCGCCGCAAGGCCCTGGCCAAGGTCCTGGAGTTGGCCAAGGTCACCGACTCGAACGGCAACGAGGTGGACCTGAGCGACTTCGTCCGCCCCGCCGGCGACGAAGAGCCGAACATCGAAGACATGATCCAGGCTGCCGAGGCTGGCAACGCGGAGGGCGCTGAGGAAGCCGATGCCGCGGACATCGAGTCGATGGAAGACACCGAGGCCGAGGGCGCTGACGAAGCTGACGCCGCGGACAGCGACTCGATGGATGACACCGACGCTGCCGAAGAGGCCGCCGAAGCAGACAAGAAGTAGGCAACCCCTGCCGCATCGACGGACCGCCGGACTCCCCACAGGGGACCGGCGGTCCGCCGCTTTAACTACCCCGCCGAGCGCGCGGCCAACGGCCCTGCGGAAGGCAAGCTCCGGCGTCGTGATTCTGCTGCAGGCAGAGGTTTTCCCGCGCCAACACTGGCCTGATGCGCCGTCAGCGAACAGTGCGTTGTCAGGGAGGAATCGGGCAGCTGAACACGTTACTGTCCAAGTAGGTAAACGACCCGAGGGCCACCGGATGACGGTTGGACCCCGGGAAGAAGCGAGAGGTATTTCAGCATGTCGAATGAATCCGCCACTCCGATGATGGCTTCGGTCGAGGCCGCCAGCCGCGAAGACTACATCTACAACCGCCTGCTCAAAGAGCGCATTATCTGGCTGGGCTCCGAGGTGCGGGACGATAACGCCAACGCCATCTGCTCGCAGTTGCTGCTGCTCTCGGCCGAGGACCCGGAAAAGGACATCTACCTCTACATCAACTCGCCCGGTGGTTCGGTCACGGCTGGCATGGCCATCTACGACACAATGAAGTTCATTCCGAACGACGTGGTGACGGTGGCTACCGGCCTGGCGGCGTCGATGGGACAGTTCCTGCTGTCCTCGGGCACCAAGGGCAAGCGCTATGCCACCCCGCATGCACGGATCCTGATGCACCAGCCGTCCGGCGGCATCGGCGGTACGGCCTCCGACATCCGGATTCAGGCCGAGCTGATCCTGCACATGAAGCAGGTCATGGCCGAACTGACCGCCGAGCAGACCGGGCAAACGGTTGAGCAAATCCTGATCGACAACGACCGCGACAAGTGGTTCACAGCCGAGGAAGGCCTGGCTTACGGGTTCTTCGACAAGATTTCCGCCCACGCCGGCGGCGTCACCGGCGGCGGCGGAACGCAGAACACCAGCTCAGACCCGACGGAATCCTGAGCCCCCGCGCCACCGACCCGAATACAAGCAGGAGAATCTCATGGACTACAACTTCGGCGCCGCTGCCGGCGGTTACGCCGCGAACATGCCGCAGAGCCGCTACGTGCTGCCCCAGTTCGAGGAGCGCACACCGTACGGCTTCAAGCGCCAGGATCCCTACACCAAGCTGTTCGAGGACCGCATCATCTTCCTGGGTGTCCAGGTGGACGATGCCTCGGCCGACGACGTCATGGCCCAGCTGCTGGTGCTTGAGTCGACGGACCCGGACCGCGACATCACGATCTACATCAACTCGCCGGGCGGCTCGTTCACCGCGATGACCGCGATCTACGACACGATGCAGTACATCCGCCCGGAGATCCAGACCGTGTGCCTGGGCCAGGCTGCCAGCGCCGCCGCGGTGCTGCTGGCTGCGGGTACGCCGGGCAAGCGGCTGGCGCTGCCGAACGCCCGTGTGCTGATCCACCAGCCGGCGCTGGGTGGCGGCGAACGCGGCCAGGCCTCCGACCTGCAGATCCAGGCGGACGAAGTCATGCGGATGCGGGCCTGGCTGGAGGACGCGCTGGCCATGCACTCGGGCAAGGACGCGGCGCAGGTTAATAAGGACATCGAGCGCGACAAGATCCTCACGGCCGACGGTGCCCTGGAATACGGGCTGATCGACCAGGTGCTCGACTCCCGCAAGATCCACAAACCGGCGATCACCAAGTAACAACAGGTAAGATTGCTCAGATTGCCTTCACTGCCCGTGGCGCGTCATATCGCACCACGGGCAGTGTGGTTACTGAAACTGTCGGCGCAGTGAATTAGAGTTGGTGTCAGCCAGCTTCGGCAGCGCAGCACCGGCTCTGTATCAACGCAGCATCAACGCAGCACTTTTAAGCAGAGTCAGTGCACCATAGCTGCCGCGGCAGGCGGCCGACGTAGGACCAAGTAAGGGGACGGATATGGCTCGCATAGGTGAGAGCGCTGACCTGCTCAAGTGCTCTTTCTGCGGCAAGAGCCAGAAACAGGTCCGGAAGCTGATCGCCGGCCCCGGCGTGTACATCTGCGATGAATGCATCGAGCTCTGCAACGAGATCATCGAAGAGGAGCTGGCCGAGGTTTCGGACCTGGGCAGCTTCGAACTGCCCAAGCCGCGCGAAATCTTCGACTTCCTGCAGGAGTACGTGATCGGCCAGGAGCCGGCCAAGCGCGCGCTGGCGGTGGCGGTCTACAACCACTACAAGCGGATCCAGTCCGGCCATGCACCCAAGGGGACGGCCAACCTGTCCGATGCCAGTCCGCTGGAGGACGTGGAAGTCTCCAAGTCCAACATCCTGCTGATCGGTCCCACCGGCTGCGGCAAGACCTACCTGGCCCAGACGCTGGCCCGCCGGCTGAATGTTCCCTTCGCGGTCGCAGATGCCACCGCGCTGACCGAGGCCGGCTATGTGGGCGAGGATGTGGAGAACATCCTGCTCAAGCTGATCCAGGCCGCCGACTATGACGTCAAGAAGGCCGAACAGGGCATCATCTACATCGACGAGATCGACAAGATCTCGCGCAAGAGCGAAAACCCGTCGATCACCCGCGACGTCTCCGGTGAAGGTGTCCAGCAAGCACTGCTGAAGATCCTGGAAGGGACCGTGGCCTCGGTTCCGCCGCAGGGCGGGCGGAAACACCCGCACCAGGAATTCATCCAGATCGACACCACCAACGTGCTGTTCATCGTGGCCGGTGCCTTCGCCGGGCTGGAAGAGATCATCGGGTCGCGGGCCGGCCGCAAGGGCATCGGCTTCGGGGCCCCGCTCAAGGACGCGGCAGCGGAAAAGGACAGCTACGGCGAGGTCATGCCCGAGGACCTGCTGAAGTTCGGCCTGATCCCGGAGTTCATCGGCCGGCTGCCGGTGATCACCACGGTATCCAACCTGGACCGCCCGGCACTGATCAAGATCCTGACCGAACCGAAGAATGCCCTGCTGCGGCAGTACCAGAAGATGTTCCAGCTGGACGGCGTGGAACTGAACTTCGAGCAGGAAGCGCTGGAAGCAGTGGCGGACCTCGCGCTGGAACGGGGGACCGGCGCCCGCGGGCTCCGGGCGATCATCGAAGAGACCCTGCAGCCGGTAATGTTCGACCTGCCCAGCCGCGAAGATATTGCCTCTGTGGTGATCACGGCCGACGTGGTGCTTAACAAGGCGGAACCGACGCTGATTTCCCACGACGTGGTAGCCAAGCGGCGGAACAAATCGGCCTGACGCCGCACCACTGACGACCACCGGACGACCGCACGAGGACCAGACAAGGGGACACACTATGGCCCGCACCGCCGGAAGCGCGGAGCTTCTCACCTGCTCGTTCTGCGGGAAGAGCCAGAAGCAGGTCAAGAAGCTGATCGCCGGCGGCGGCGTCTACATCTGTGACGAATGCGTCGGGCTGTGCAACGAGCTGCTGGAGGAAGAATTCGGTGCCGGCGCGGCCGCCGCTGAACTGGGTCAGCTGCCCAAGCCGAGGGAGATCTTCGGGTTCCTGCAGGAATACGTGATCGGCCAGGAGCCGGCCAAGCGCGCCCTTGCTGTGGCGGTCTACAACCACTACAAGCGCATCCGCTCCGGCCACGCTGCCCCGGGCAACGCCGCGCTGTCTGCCGCCGGCGAGCTGCAGGACGTGGAGATCTCCAAGTCGAACGTGCTGCTCATCGGTCCCACCGGCTGCGGCAAGACCTATCTGGCCCAGACGCTGGCCCGCCAGCTGAACGTGCCGTTCGCGGTGGCGGACGCCACCTCCCTGACCGAGGCCGGCTATGTGGGCGAGGATGTGGAGAACATCCTGCTCAAGCTGATCCAGGCCGCGGACCATGACATCAAAAAGGCCGAACAGGGCATCATCTACATCGACGAGATCGACAAGGTGACCCGCAAGGGCGACGGCCCGTCAATTACCCGGGACGTTTCCGGCGAAGGCGTCCAGCAGGCGCTGCTGAAGATCCTGGAAGGAACCGTGGCCTCGGTGCCGCCGCAAGGCGGACGAAAGAACCCGCAGCAGGAGTTCCTCCAGATCGACACCACCAACATCCTCTTCATTGTTGCCGGCGCCTTCGCCGGGCTGGAAGAAATCATCGGCTCGCGGGCCGGGCGCAAGGGCCTCGGTTTCGGCGCCCCGCTGAGGGACGCCGCCCGGCAGCAGGACAACTACGGCGAGGTCATGCCTGAGGACCTGCTCAAGTTCGGGCTGATCCCGGAGTTCATCGGCCGCCTGCCGGTGATCACCACGGTGGCCGAGCTGGACAAGCCGGCGCTGATCAAGATCCTCACCGAACCGAAGAATGCGTTGATCCGCCAGTACCAGAAGATGTTCCAGCTGGACGGTGTGGAGCTGGTCTTCGAGCAGGACGCCTTGGACGCCGTGGCGGACCTGGCCCTGGAGCGGGGGACCGGAGCCCGCGGACTGCGCGCGATCATGGAAGAGACGCTGCAGCCGATCATGTTCGATCTGCCCGGCCGCGACGACATCGCCACCGCCGTGATCACCGCGGCGACGGTGCTGGACGGGGATGAGCCCACGCTCATCCCGCACGATGTGGAAGCCATCCGCCGCCGCGACTCAGCCTGACCAAAGATCCTGTGCGGCCGCCAACGCCGCGCACTCACCTGCAGCGAACTCCGTTCCGGCGGAACAAAACCTCCGGCGGCGCCGTTACGCACAACAGCACCCATAACCGGTCCCATGAAGGAGTACTGCCATATGTCTGAAAACGCCGCACCGTCCACCGTTGACTTTTGGTTCGACCCGGCCTGCCCGTTCGCCTGGATCACCTCCCGCTGGATGCTGGAGGTCGAAAAAGTCCGCGAGGTGAAGGTGGACTGGCACGTGATGAGCCTCGCCGTACTCAACGACGGCCGCGACGAGCTTCCGGAAGATTACAAGGAGTTCCTGAAGCAGGCATGGGGGCCGGTCCGGGTGATCATTGCCGCCCAGGAGCTGCACGGTGAGGCCTACGTAGGGAGGCTCTACGACGCCATGGGCACCCGCATCCACAACGAGGGGAACAACGACTACGAGTCCGTCACCGCCGCCGCTCTGGAAGAGGTCGGCTTGCCCGCTGAGCTGGCCCGCTTCGCCACCTCGGACGAGTACGACGAGCAGCTGCGCGCCAGCCACGAGGAAGGCATCTCCAAGGTAGGCGACGAAGTCGGAACCCCGGTGGTGGCCTTCAACGGCACCGCCTTCTTCGGACCGGTGATGACACGGATCCCGCGAGGCGAGGACGCCGGCAAGATTTTCGACGGCGCCGTGGCGCTGGCCGATTTCCCGTACTTCTACGAGATCAAACGCTCCCGGACCACCAGCCCGGAATTTGACTGATCGATTCCGCCGGACCTTCCCCGGCTAACAACTGCCTCGTGCCGACACGCCATAGCAAGCCGGAAATTAATTCGGCACAGCTATGGCGTGTCGGCTTGCACAGGAGTATAAATATCTATACGCATCCACCAAAAGATGCGGGACCGAACACCAAAGATTCAGTGACAGGTAGTGGACTAGCTCCACAAACTGCCAGCCAGTGACGAGGCTAGGAAGACCTGAAAATCCGAGGAGTTCGCGAGATCCAAAGCCGTCACCTTTGGATCAAAAGAGTCGAAGCCCCACCAACGGCGAAACGCTGATGGGGCTTCCCCTCGTTAACGGCTCTGTAACCGGTTACTCGGCCGTTGCCTCGACGGCGGCAAGTTCCACCTTGGTGACCGTCAGTTCGCCCTCGGCCTCGGCCAGCATGACCTCACGGGCATTGCCGGCGGCCTTCAGGTCGCCCAACCCGGCCTCCAGCTGCGCAACCTGGGCGGCCGAACCGCTGATGGTCGCCGTGAGCACCTCGGTGCGCTGCTTGACCTTGGCTTCCGACTTCGCCTTGCGGATACCGCCCAGCGCCAGTCCGACCGTGCCCAGCAGGTCCTTGTCCGCAGCCGAGGCAACCGAGGCGAGCCCCGCCGTCGTCGGCCATTCAGCGCGGTGCACGGAACCGGCGCGCCACCAGCCCCAGACCTCTTCGGTGGCGAAGGGCAGGAACGGCGCGAACAGGCGCAGCAGCGCGTCCAGCGTGGTGGCCAGAGTGGCCAGGACCGAATCCTGCTCCGCTTGGCCGGCGGCACCGTAGGCGCGGTCCTTGATCAGTTCCACGTAGTCGTCGGTAAAGGACCAGAAGAAGCTTTCGGTGACCTGCAGCGCCCGGGCATGGTCGTACTTCTCGAACGCTGCCGTGGCGGTTTCCACCACATCGGCCAGCTGACCCAGCAGCGAGATGTCCAAGGGGTTGGTGACCACAGCGGCGTCGTCGCCAATCACCGACGCCTCGGTGGCGCCCAGGTTCAGCACGAACTTGGAGGCGTTGAGCAGCTTGATGGCCAGACGGCGGCCGATCTTCATCTGCGCGACCTCGTAGGCGGTGTCCGCGCCGAGCTTGGCCGAGGCCGCCCAGTAGCGCACCGCGTCCGCGCCGAACTGCTCCAGCACGTCGGTGGGGACCACCACGTTGCCCTTGGACTTGGACATCTTCTTGCGGTCCGGGTCCAGAATCCAGCCGGAGAGCGCCGCGTGCTTCCACGGCGCACAGCCGTTCAGTGCATCGGCGCGCACCGCGGTGGAGAACAGCCAGGTGCGGATGATGTCATGGCCCTGCGGGCGGACGTCGAACGGGAAGACGTTGTTGAAGAACGCCTCGTCCCGGCTCCACTTGCCCACGATCTGCGGCGTCAGCGACGAAGTGGCCCAGGTGTCCAGCACATCGGCGTCGCCGATGAAGCCGCCGGGCTGGTTGCGCTGCGACTCCTCGTAGCCCGGCGCCGGCTCCGCGGCCGGGTCGACCGGCAGCATGTCATCGCTGGGCAGCACCGGGTTGTCGTAGTCCGGGTTGCCGGAGGCGTCCAGCGGGTACCAGACGGGGATCGGCACGCCGAAGAAGCGCTGCCGGGAGACCAGCCAGTCGCCGTTGAGGCCTTCGATCCAGTTTTCGTAGCGCGATCGCATGAACGCGGGGTGGAACTCGATTTCGCGGCCCCGGGAGATCAGCCGTTCGCGCCGGTCCTCGTCCCGTCCGCCGTTGCGGATGTACCACTGGCGTGAGGTGACAACCTCCAGCGGCTTGTCGCCCTTTTCGTAGAAGTTGACCGGGTGGGACATCTTCTTGGGCTCGCCGTCCAGCTCGCCGGCGGCGGTCAACAGCTCCACCACCTTCTCCTTGGCGGAGAACACGGTCTTGCCGGCCAGCTCGGCGTAGTTCGCCTTGCCTTCCTCGGTGGTGATCCACTCCGGCGTCTCGGCCACAATCCGGCCGTCGCGGCCCACGATGGAGCGGGTGGGCAGCTGCAGCTCGCGCCACCAGGTGACGTCGGTCAGGTCGCCGAAGGTGCAGACCATGGCAATGCCGGCGCCCTTCTCCGGCTTGGCCAGCGGGTGCGCCTTGACCTCCACCTCCACGCCGAACAGCGGGGACTTCACGGTGGTGCCGAACAGCTTCTGGTAACGCTCGTCGTCCGGGTGGGCCACCAGCGCAACACAGGCGGGCAGCAGCTCGGGGCGGGTGGTCTCTATGTGGACCTTCCTGCCGTCGGCAGTCTCAAAGGCATAGCGGTAGTAGGCGCCGGGCATCTCCCGGTCCTCCAGCTCGGCCTGCGCCACGGCGGTGCGGAACGTGACGTCCCAGAGCGTCGGGGCCTCCGCCATGTACGCGTCGCCGGCGGTCAGATTGACCAGGAAGGCACGCTGCGAGACCGAACGGGACACGTCGTCGATGGTCCGGTAGGTCAGGTCCCAGTCCACGGACAGGCCCAGCGTGCTGAAGAGGTTCTCGAAGACCTTCTCGTCCTCCACAGCCAAGGTCTCGCAGAGTTCAATGAAGTTCCGGCGCGAGACCACGTCGAAGTCGCGCTGGTTCTTCGCCGGCGTGGCCGGCGGCTGGTAGTCCGGGTTGTACGCGACCGACGGGTCGCAGCGCACGCCGTAGAAGTTCTGCACGCGGCGCTCGGTGGGCAGGCCGTTATCGTCCCAGCCCATCGGGTAGAACACATTCATGCCGCGCATCCGCTGGTAGCGGGCCAGCACGTCCGTCTGTGTGTAGGAGAACATGTGTCCCACATGCAGCGATCCGGAGGCCGTCGGCGGGGGAGTGTCGATCGAGTAGACCTGCTCCCGCGTGGTCTCGGGGTTGAACTTGTAGGTTCCCTCCGCGCGCCAGCGCCGGGACAGGGCCTCCTCAAGGCCTTCGAGGGCGGGCTTGTCGGGAACGTTTACGGAAACGGGCGTGTCTGTGCCCGGGGTATGGTCTGCCATGCTGGCCATTCTTTCATGCCGGGCACGGAATGAAGATTCGCGACGGCGGTGCAACCTACCTGCCTCGGCCCGCCTCGCGTAGCATGCGGCTATGACGGACGTGCAGATCAAACGGGTCTACGAACCGGCCGACGACGGCGACGGCTACCGCGTACTGGTGGACCGGATCTGGCCACGAGGCATCAAGAAGGATGAGGCAGGGCTGGACCTCTGGCTGAAGGAAGCGGGAACATCCGCCGAGTTGCGCAAGGAGTTCAGCCACCAGCCCGAGAAGTTCGCAGCGTTTACGGTGGCGTACCGGAAGGAGCTGGACGGTTCCGAGGCGCTGCAGCGCTTGCTGGAACTGGCCCGCGAGCATCCGAAGCTTTGCCTGCTTTACGGCGCCAAGGATGAGACGCACAACCAGGCGGCGGTGCTGCGTGACCTGATCCTGGAAAAACTCGGCGGGGAAGCCGGCTGACATGGCCCGGTGGATGGGGGCTCCCGGGTCGCCTGTTGCAGGGGGCAGACGTGCTGGGGGCCGTGCCGTTCTGGGGTTGGTGGGTGCGGCGGTTCTGGGCGCTGCCATGCCGGGCTGCGGGGCTTTCACCGGGTTCGCGGCGCCGCCGTGCATGCCGCCGGAGTATTCGGTAAGCCCCACGGAGGCGAGTCCGGGGCAGACCGTGGCGGTGTCGGCGCCGGACGCCGGCTGCAACCCGCGGTACGGCAGCGACGCCCAGATCGAAGTGATGGTGACCGACGCTTCCGGCGCAGAAGTCCTGCGCGAAACCGCTCCGATGAACGACGGCGGCGGCTTCACCTATACATTCACGGTCCCCACCGAAAGTGCGGCCGGCGAAGCCACGGTCACGGCGATGCCCTATAACGTCGACTGGTGCGATGACACGGGCCGGAACAACCGCGCCGCAAAACCTCCTGCTAACACCATGGAACGGGTGTCTTGCGCGATGCCCGTGAAGCCCCTCATCATCAGCCGCTAGGCCGGCCTGGCAAAAAGAGCCACGTCACCGGTCCGGCCCGCGCAGCGGCGCATCACTGAGTGTTCGCATTCGCTGTCAAGGTCCTTCGGCCTCTCTGCGTCTGCCGTTACGCTGGGTTTTATGACGAAGCGCGCAGTAGTAACCGGAGCAAGTTCGGGTATCGGGGCAGCCACCGTAAGGGCACTGCGTAGCAGTGGCTGGGGCGTGGTGGCGGTGGCCCGCCGCGCCGAAAGGCTTGCCGCGCTCGCCGCAGAAACCGGTGCTGTTGCGATGCCCGGCGATGTGACCGACCAGCACTCCGTCGACCAACTGGTGGCCGAGGTGCTGGCGGACGGCGGGATCGACGCGCTAGTGAATATCGCCGGCGGCGCCTTCGGAGTGGACTCGATCGCCGAGGGCAAGTTCGCTGACTGGGAGAAGATGTACGACGTCAACGTGCTCGGCTCGCTGCGGATGATCCAGGCTTTCCTGCCCGCCTTGCGGGAGAACGGCGAAGGCTCGGTAGTGCTGCTGACCTCCACGGCAGGCATCGTGGCCTACGAAGGAGGCGGCGGCTACGTGGCCGCCAAGTTCGCCCAGCATTCCATGGCCGGCACGCTGCGGCTGGAAGAGGCCGAACACAATGTGCGGGTGATCGATATCCTGCCGGGCTTGGTGCAGACCGAAGAGTTCTCGCTCAACCGCCTTGGCGGCGACCAGACGGCGGCGGACAATGTCTACTCCGGTGTGGAGAAGCCGCTGCTGGCCGAGGATGTCGCCGACGTCGTGGCTTATTCGCTCAACCTTCCACACCACGTGAACCTTGACCAGATCGTCATGCGCCCTGTGGCACAGGCGGCCGCGCACAAGCTGATCAGGAAATAGGAGTTCGGAGCGCCCGGCCACAGCGCGGAATAGCCGGCCCGGCGGGGTCCGCACCGGTTGGCGCTGCCGACTAGGCGGCATCCGTTACCGGTTCGCGCTGCCCACCCAGGCCGACTATCCCTACACAATTGAGGAATCCGATTGCTTCGAATCTGTCTTCGAAGAAAAATGGATGCATGGCCATCGCACCGCTCGAACAGGAACCCGGGATGCTTGCTTCCCTGGCTCGGGTGCGCGTCGAACTGACCAGCGAGGCCCGTAGCTTCGTGGCTGGAATGGAGGCCATGTCCACCAGTGAACTGGCGGCCACGGTGGCAGCCGTGGAGGACATCTCCAAGATCGTGGAGTTCTTCCAGCTTGCAGGCGCTTGGGCAGTAGAGCGGGCCGATGTTGCAAGCGTCGGGGAGCGGGACGGACTCTTCGGAGGCACTGCTGCTAAGTGCCACGGTGCCGATTCATTACCGGATGGTGGCGCAGTCTCTGCGGCAGGTGCGGATACGGACGTGGACGTGCAAGCGCCCAAGTGGGCTGATCCCGCGGAGGCAATGGGAGCCGAAGCCCCGGCAAAAGGCGGCAGCGCCGGCCGGGGCACTGAGTTCCGAACGAATGCGGAGTATCTGCGGGCCCGGCTCGGGATTAGTGCAGGCGAGGCCAAGCGGCGGATCAGGGTCGGTCAGGCGGCGCTCGCCGGGCGGCTGGCCTCCGGGGAACTGGGCAGTGTCCAGCTACCGGTGCTTGGTAAAGCGCTCGCGGAGGGCCGCATTGCCAGCAGGGCAGCGTCACTGATCACAGATGCCGTGGCACGGGTGCGTCCGACTGCCGGGATGGACACTGCGTCGAAGATGGAGTCGGCGCTGGTGCTTCAAGCAGTGGAAGCCGACCAGGACGTTTTGGGCAAGGTCGCCAAAATGTGGGAGGCGGCCGCCGACGCCGACGGGAAGGAGCCATCCGAGGCGGCGCTGCGCGCGAAGCAGGGCGTGTTTTATCGCGGACGGCGCGGGGGCTTGCACTACTTCACTTTGGCGGCCGATGACGCTCAGTACCAGGCGCTGGCGACGGTGATGAATTCAGCGACCAATCCGCGGCTGACCGGGGAGAACGTGACTGCCGGCAATGGCACAGGCATGACCACAGCTGCCACCGTGGATGCAGGCGGTGAGGTGCCGGGTACTGCGGCCTTTTTGCCCGCTCCCATGTCCGGGACAACAGGCGCCGTGTTTGAGGATGGGTCGACGGATCTGGACGCTGAGACGTTGGATCCGCGGTCGTTCGCGCAGAAGCAGTTGGCCGGTTTGGTGGCCGGGTGCGTGGTGGCTTTGTCTGCCGGTAGGCTGCCGGCCACCGGCGGACACCGGGCACAAATCATGGTCACCACCGGTTACCAGGAACTGGTCAGCGAGTTAAGCGGACCGGCGCATCCGGTGTTCGGCCATCCCGTCTCGGTCAAGACTGTACGAAGACTGGCGTGCGACGCGTCCATCATTCCGGTGGTGCTAGGTTCTCAGAGCGAGGTCCTGGATCTGGGCCGCGCGTCACGGTTTTTCACCCCAGGGGTTCGCAAGGCGCTCGTCGTCAGGGACTGCGGGTGCGCGTTCCCCGGCTGCACAATGCCGGCCGTTTGGTGCGAAGCCCACCACATCGTGCCCTGGTATCGGGGCGGTCGGACCACTGTGAACAACGGTGTGCTGCTCTGTATTTTCCACCACGACCTGGTTGAACAAGGTGACTGGGAAATCGAGGTCCAGAACGGCATCCCTTGGTTCATCCCGCCCGGCTATATCGATCCGCGCCGCCGCAGAAGACGCAACCGATATTGGCACACCAAAGTTCCGGATGTGCCGGCAGGGCGCAGCGTTTCGACAGTCACGCCGCTGTGGCCCTAAACTTGAGCTACAAGCTTTGACCCGACCATCACCGGCGAGCTTCCGGAAGAACGGTCCAGATAGCAACAGCGGGCCTAGTAGAGCCGGACGGGTAAGCCCGTCACAGCAGCGAACGAGTGGCTGTCCCTTTGCACCGGTTTCGGCGCATTAGGCCAGCAAGTGAGGTGGTACCGCGGGTTCCGCCCGGCAGCAGGTTCGGCTTTTCAGGCCGCACCGGTGCGCCGGAGCAGGACACGTCCTCGCAGAAGTACCCACACTTGCCGAGCTGTCTTTCCAGGATGACGAAAATGCCACAGATCTATCCCAAGGCCTCCACTGCCGGCGCTGCCGCTGCCGAGAGCTCGCCCAAGTTCCCCGAGATCGAGGAGCTGGTGCTCAAATACTGGCAGCAGGACGGCACGTTCCAGGCCTCCGTGGATGCCCGCGACGCCGGCGAAGACGGCGGGAACGAGTTTGTCTTCTACGATGGGCCTCCTTTCGCCAACGGGCTGCCGCACTACGGCCACCTGCTGACTGGCTATGTAAAGGACCTGGTGGCCCGCTACCAGACGCAGCGCGGCCACAAGGTCGAGCGCCGCTTCGGCTGGGACACGCACGGCCTGCCCGCCGAGCTGGAGGCGATGAAGCAGCTGGGCATGACGGACAAGAACCAGATCCTCGCCATGGGCATCGACAAGTTCAACGATGCCTGCCGCAGCTCGGTGATGAAGTACGCCGACGAATGGCAGAACTACGTCACGCGCCAAGCGCGCTGGGTGGACTTCGAAAACGACTACAAGACGCTCAATGTCGAGTACATGGAGTCGGTCATCTGGGCGTTCAAGCAGCTGCACGAGAAGGGCCTGACCTACCAGGGCTTCCGCGTGCTGCCGTACTGCTGGCGGGACGAGACGCCGCTGTCCAACCATGAACTGCGGATGGACGACGACGTCTACAAGATGCGCCAGGACCAGACGGTCACGGTCACCTTTCCGATTCTTGCCGAAGGCTCGGAGAACCCCTTGGCCGCGGAGCTGGCCGGCGTTAACGCGCTCGCCTGGACCACCACTCCGTGGACGCTGCCCACGAACGTAGCCCTCGCCGTCGGCCCCGACATCAGCTATGTGGTGCTGCCGGCCGGTCCGCACGGCACGCAGGCAACGGGGGAGAAGTTCCTGCTGGCGGAGGACCTGCTCGGCGCCTACGCCAAGGACCTGGGGTACGACGACGCCGCTGCCGCCACCGAGGCGGTCGCCGCCACCTACGCGGGCACCCAGCTGGCCGGCCTGCGCTACGAGCCGCTTTGGGACTACTACACGGACGCCGAAAAGTGGGGCACCGGCAACGGCTGGCAGATCGTGGTGGCCGACTACGTGACCACCACCGACGGTACCGGCCTGGTCCACCAGGCGCCGGCGTTCGGCGAGGACGACCAGAAGATCTGCGAGGACCACGGCATCCCGGTGATCGTATCCGTGGACGAGGGCGCCAAGTTCCTGTCCACCTTCGCCGAGGGCCCGCTGGCCGAGATCGCCGGCATGCAGGTATTCGAGGCGAACAAGCCGATCACCCGGGTGCTGAAGGCCGAGGGCCGGCTGGTCCGGCAGGCCAGCTTCGAGCACAGCTATCCGCACTGCTGGCGCTGCCGCACGCCGCTGATCTACCGCGCCATCTCCTCCTGGTATGTGGAGGTCACCAAGTTCAAGGACCGGATGGTCGAGCTGAACCAGCAGATCAACTGGATCCCGGAAAACGTCAAGGACGGTCAGTTCGGCAAGTGGCTGGAGAACGCCCGCGACTGGTCCATTAGCCGCAACCGGTTCTGGGGTTCACCCATCCCGGTATGGGAATCGGACAACCCGGACTATCCGCGCCGCGAGGTGTACGGATCGCTGGCCGAGCTGGAGGAAGCGTTCGGCAACCTGCCGCGCAACCACGACGGCGAGGTGGACCTGCACCGTCCGTACATCGATGACCTGGTCCGACCGAACCCGGACGACCCGACCGGCCAGTCGATGATGCGCCGAGTGGAGGACGTGCTGGACGTCTGGTTCGACTCCGGCTCGATGCCTTACGCCCAGGTGCACTACCCGATGGAGAACAAGGACTGGTTCGACAGCCACAACCCGGCGGACTTCATCGTCGAGTACATCGGCCAGACCCGCGGCTGGTTCTACACCATGCACGTGCTGGCCACCGCGCTGTTCGACCGGCCGGCGTTCCGCAATGTGATCAGCCACGGCATCGTGCTCGGCTCGGACGGGCAGAAGATGTCCAAGAGCCTGCGCAATTACCCGGACGTGTCCGAGGTGCTGGACCGCGACGGCTCCGACGCCATGCGCTGGTTCCTGATGGCGTCACCGATCCTGCGCGGCGGCAACCTGATCGTCACCGAGCAGGGCATCCGCGACGGCGTCCGCCAGGTGATGCTCCCGCTGTGGAACGTCTGGCACTTCTTCAAGCTGTACACCAACTCCGCGAACCATGGTGCGGGCTACGAGGCGGTCTCCGTCCTCGGCGACACCGCCCGGATCGACGGGATGGAGTCGTTGGACCGGTTCATCCTGGCCAACACCGGCGACCTGGTCCGGGATATGACCGCCGCGCTGGACGCCTACGACGTCTCCGGTGCCTGCGACGCGCTGCGCGAGTACCTGGACACGCTGACCAACTGGTACATCCGCCGTTCCCGCCAACGGTTCTTCGACGAGGACCGGGACGCATTCGACGTGCTCTACACCGCCCTGGAAACCGTGTGCCGGATGGCCGCTCCGCTGCTGCCGCTGGTGACCGAGGAGATCTGGCGCGGGCTCACCGGCGGAAGGTCGGTCCATCTGACCGACCTGCCCGACGCCGCTGAGTTCCCGCAGTTGGCCGAGCTGGTGGAACTGATGGACACCACCCGGCAGATATGCTCGTCCGGCTCAAGCCTGCGCAAGGGTGCGAGCCTGCGGGTGCGCCTGCCTCTGGCCTCGCTGACCGTGGTGGTCCCGGGCGCCGAACGACTCTCCGGCCAGTACGCGGTTATGATCCAGGACGAACTGAACATCAAGTCCGTCCGGCTGATCGACGCCGCCGACGCCTCGCCGGAGGAGTTCGGCATCTCGCAGAAGCTGGTGGTCAACGCCCGGGCAGCTGGACCGCGGCTGGGCAAGAACGTGCAGCAGGCCATCAAGGCGGCCAAGTCCGGTGACTGGTTGGTGGACGACGCCGGTGTGGTCACCGCCGGGGGACTGGTACTGGAGCCGTCGGAATACTCGCTGGAAACGGTGGTCGCCGAGGACGCCGCGGCGGGTGCCGCCGTCACTATGCTGCCTGGCGGCGGGTTCCTGGTTTTGGACACCACCGTGACTGCCGAACTGGAGGCCGAGGGAGTGGCGCGCGACTACGTGCGCACCATCCAGCAGGCCCGCAAGGACGCCGGACTGGTAGTCAGCGACCGGATCCGTACCACGGTGACGGCGGACCAGTCCGTGCTCGACGCGCTCACCTTGCACCAGGGGCTGGTGTCGCAGGAAACCCTCACCGTGGACCTGGTCCTGGTGGCCGGGGACGGCGATGCCGTGTCCGTGGAAAAAACCGGATCCTGAAGGGGTACCGACCATGAGTGATGAATTCGGCGTTGAGAGCGTCTACGCGGAACTGCTGGGCCGCGCCCCGGAGAACAAGATGGAACCTCGGATGGAGCCGCTGTACCGTGCGATGGACATCCTGGGCGAACCCAACAAGGCGTTCGCCAGCATCCACCTGACCGGGACCAACGGCAAGACGTCCACGGCCCGGATCATTGAGGCCGGCCTGCGGGCCCACGGACTGCGCACCGGCCGGTACACCAGCCCGCACCTGTCCAAGGTCACCGAGCGGATCAGTATTGACGGCGAGCCGGTCGCGGACGAGACGTTTGTGCGGGTCTGGGACGAGATCCGGCCGTACCTGGACATTGTGGACCAGGAGCTGAATGCCGAGGGCGAACCGCGGCTGACCTACTTCGAGTGCGTGACCATCCTCGCCATCGCCATCTTCGCCGACGAGCCGGTGGAAGTGGCGGTGGTCGAGGTGGGCCTCGGCGGCATCACCGACGCCACCAACGTGGTGGACGGCCAGGTCTCGGTGGTCACCCCGATCTCGCTGGATCACACGGACCTGCTGGGGGACACCACCGCGGACATCGCCCGGGAGAAGGCAGGCATCATCAAGAGCGGCGGATTCCTGATCAGCGCCGCGCAGCCGCTGGACGCAGCCGAGGTGCTGCTGGAACAGGCGCGGGACCTGCAGGTGCCGTTCCGGTTCGAGGGCGTGGAATTCGGCGTCGAGTCGCGCGCGGTGGCGGTCGGCGGCCAGCAGTTGACGATCAGCGGGCTGGCCGGCCGCTACGAGGATCTGCTGCTGCCGCTGCACGGCGCGCACCAGGCCCAGAACGCCGCGGTGGCCGTGGCGGCGCTGGAAGCGTTCCTTGGCGGCGGGGAGAAAGAGCTCAACGTCGAAGTGCTCCGCGAGGCGTTCCTGGAGGTCACGTCACCGGGCCGGCTGGAAGTGGTTCGGACCGCGCCCACCATCATTGTGGACGCCGCCCACAACCCCGACGGAATGAAGGCCAGTGCGCAGGCCATCCTGGAGGCGTTCAACTTCACCACGTTGGTCCCGGTGGTCGGCGTGCTGCAGGAAAAGGACGCCATCGGTTTGTTCCAGCAGTTGCGCGAGCAGCTCATCGACCTGACCGACGAAATCTGCGTCACGACGTCCAACTCGCCCCGGGCCATTCCGGCCGAGCAGTTGGCCGAGGACGCCATGGCCGCCGGCTTCCCGGAAGATGCTGTCCACATTGCTCCTCGGCTGGACGATGCCATCGAATGGGCCGTCGGCCGGGCCGAAGCCAACAACGACCTCTCGGGCGGCGTACTGATCACCGGGTCCATCACCCTGGTGGCCGACGCCCGAATCCTGCTAGGAAAGTAACAAGATCCATGGCCAAACTGACCAAAGCCCAGCGCGAATGGCGTCCGGACACGCCCAAGAAACGGCGCTCGATCAAGACCATGTTCGCTTCCACCGTGCTGCTGCTGGAAGCCTTTGTGGCCTTCTTCGCCACGCTGGTGGTGTTCGGGCTCTACCGCGACGAGGTGCCGACGGCGCTGATCCTGGGACTCGGCATCGGCCTAAGCATCCTGCTGATGCTGTGCTGCGCGCTGCTGCGCCGGCCGTCCGGCTACGCCATTGGCTGGGGACTGCAAGTGCTGCTGATCGCCACCGGCTTCGTCGAACCGGTGATGTTCGTGGTCGGGCTGCTGTTCGCCCTGTCCTGGTGGTACGCGGTACGCACCGGCGGCCGACTGGACCGCGAGAACGCGCAGCGCGATGCGGAGCAGGCAGCCTGGGAACGCGAGCACGGCGCGGAAGCAGGGGGAACCCGGGCACCAGGGGAAACCGGCGAAGCCGGCACCGCTGGTGGCGACAGCCGCTGACCAGCGCTGCCCGGTAGCGCCGCGGGTGCCGCGCCGCCCGACGGAGGACGGCGATTCCGCCCCGGGCGTGCGCTCCCGGCCCGTCCCGTAGGATGAAACGGGGTTTTTGGAGCTAATCGTGAAGCAAAGAGGAGAAATTGTGAGCGTTGAACGCACACTGGTACTGGTCAAGCCCGACGGCGTGTCCCGCGGTCTCACCGGCAGCATCCTGGCCCGCATCGAGGCCAAGGGTTACACCCTGGTCGAACTGAAGCTGGTGGAGGCCACCCGCGAGCTGCTGGAAAAGCACTACGAGGAGCACGTGGGCAAGCCGTTCTACGAGCCGCTGGTCGAGTTCATGCTCTCCGGCCCGGTTGCCGCCGCCGTGTTCGAGGGGCACCGGGTGATCGAAGGCTTCCGGTCCTTGGCCGGAACCACCGACCCCACCACTGCCGCTCCCGGCACGATCCGCGGCGACTTCGGCCGCGACTGGGGCGTGAAGGTGCAGCAGAACCTGGTCCACGGTTCGGATTCGCCGGAGTCCGCCGAGCGCGAGATCGGCATCTGGTTCTCCTAGCCTGTGCAACGCACAGAGGCCGCGGCCCCGGACGGGGACGCGGCCTCTGGCCATTTAAGACGAACCGTGCGCTGGTCAGCCCAGGAACGCTTCGATGAACGCCAGGAAAATGGTCCCGGCGGTCACCACCCACAGCAGCGCCGTGATGGTCCAGGCCCAGCTGCCGGCGAACCGGACCACGCCCGCGGGCGCCTTGATGACTCCGTGCGCCAGGTTCCGCGCCGTGGTGTGGACCATCATCGCGATCATCGCGGCCCACACCCCCATGCAGTACAGGCACAGGATGTGGATGTCGTAGAGCGCCTGGCTCCACAGCCAGACGACGAAGATGAAGCCCAATGTGACGCCGCTCTGCAGGCCGATCCAATACCAGCGGCGGAACCGTGCCCCGGCAAGGATCGCCACCGCCGTCGTGATCGGGACGGCGAAGGCGACGATGCCGATCAGCGGGTTCGGGAAGCCGAAGAGCGAGGCCTGCCAGTGCTGGAACACCTTGCCGCAGGAGACCCACGGGTTGATGTCGCAGCTGGTCACATGGCCCGGGTCTGCATAGGTGGCCAGTCGCTCGAGCACCAGGATGCCGGACATGATCCAGCCGAACACACCGGTAGCCAGCAACAACCAGGCGAATGGTTTTTCCCGGGCAATGCCGGGAACCTCGCTGTCCGGACGGTGTCCGGAGGCGGTAGCGGCCAGGGATGTGGAGCGTTGCGCGTCGGTATGCACCGTGTTCCTCGAGTTCGGGGGCAATTGGCTCGATTCTACGCCGGAGCGAACAGCTGATACTCACCAAAACGGACCCGGTGTGAGAGAATGATCGTGGCTGATAGCGGCCCCACATGCTGCTACCGGTCCAGCGACAGGCTTCCAGGTCCGTCGGCGATGCTTCCCGAACAAGGAGCCCATCAATCCGGATGGGCGCTGGGAATCCGCCAGGCGGCCCTGCCGGTGAAGAGAACGTTACGGCAGACGGAAAAGCGCCGCTGGTCCCCGGGTGTGCCGCGCCCCACGTGATGGCGCGAGCTCGGGTGATACCAAGACGACTTTCGGTGACGGGCAGCCCAAGGCACCCGGATACCCGGCTACATGCCCCCGAGGGCACCGGGATGTGGCCGGTGCCGCAAGGGTTGGAGCATAACTATAAATGGACAATGAACAGGTAATGCCCGCTACCTCCACTCCGGCCGACTCGCCCGAGGGAACAGCCAAAAAACCGCCGCGGCCTCGCCGCAAGCCCGCCGTGTCCGCACCGCCGCAGGACCAGTTGGACGTTCAGCTGCCCTCCGCGCCCGCTGATTCCACTAACGACGGCGGTGCCTCCGCCGCTGCACAGGGTCCCGATGCGTCTCCCGCAGGAGACCAGTTGGCCGGGCTGGTCACGGCCGGCAGCCAGCCGGAAGGACAAGTGCCGGCAGCCACCACCCGGACGCGCCGGCCGCGCAAGACCGCTGCCGAGAAGGCCGCGGAAGCTGCGGCCGCCCAGGATGCCCAGCCGCAAGAGGCCGCTGCTGCCGAAACTGGGTCTGCCGCGGAAACGCTAACTGCTGCCGCAAGCGCCGCCGAACCCGTTGCCGGCCCGGTTGCCGAAGCGGCTCCCGCCGCCAAGACCAGAACCCGCCAGCCGCGCAAGACTGCCGCCCAGAAGGCTGCCGAAGCAGCAGCCCAGGAAGCCGCACTGCAGGAAGGCGCCGACGTTCAGCCGGCCGCCGAGCAGGCCGATTCTGCCGGCGGAGCCGCTCCGGACGGTGTCTTGGACCCGGCTAATGAGCAGATCGAGGCCCCGGTTGATGGCGAAGCTGCGGGCAAGCCGGTCCGCAAGCGCCGCAGCCGCGCCGAGCAGCCGGTTGAGCAACCCGTCGATGCCGACGGCATCCTGGAAGCCGAAGGTGCGGAGGAGTCGGCCGAAAAGCCGGCCGGCCGCCGTCGTACTGCCGCGACCACGCGTACTGCGGCTACCACTCGGACCCGCCGCAGCACCGCCGCGCAGGGCACCGAGGCTGCCGCAGCCGAACTGACCACCGCCGAAGGCGAGGCCCCGGCCGGCGGGCAGGAGCCGGTGGCTGCGGAAGCGACGGCTTCCGGCGCCGAGGCCACCACCGAGCCAGCCGCCACCGCCGAGCCGGCCGCCGGCACCGAGGCAGCGGGCGAGCAGCCCGCCAAGGCGCCCTCCCGCCGTCGTCGTTCCACCAAGGCCGCGGCCTCCGCCGCCCCGGAAGCAGGGGAAGCCGCCGCGGAACAGGCTGCCCCCGCAGCCGAACCCGCAGCCGAGCCTGCCGCCGAAGCGGAGCAGGCCGAAGAAACGACGGCAGAAACTACCGACGCAGCAGAGACCGGGCACGCCCCGTTCACCATTCCGTCCTCGCCGGTATCCCTGCTCTTCCACGCGCCGGACCTGTCCGCCGTCGCCGCCGCCAAGCAGGAACCGGCCGCGGCAGCGGACTCCGAGGAGGAAGACGAGGACGGCGGGCACCGGCGCAGCCGCCGGAACCGCCGCGGCCGCACCCGCAACCGCGCCGAGGTCGAGGCCGGCAACGGCGAGACAGACGGCACTGAAGGGAACGACGAGGCCGCCAAATCCGCAGAAGACAGCACGGTGGGGGAGACGGACGGCGTGACTTCGCGCCGCCGTCGCCGCCGGCGCCGCGGCGACGCCGATCTGGAACTGACCGGCGGTTCGGAGGACGATCCGCCCAACACGGTCACCCGGGTTCGGGCCCCGCGCCCGGTGGCCGAAACCGCTCCCAGCAACAAGGTGGCATCGGTTAAGGGCTCCACCCGGCTGGAAGCCAAGAAGCAGCGCCGCCGCGAATCCCGCGAATCCGGCCGCCGCCGCCAGGTGATCACCGAAGCCGAGTTCCTGGCCCGCCGCGAGTCCGTTGACCGGCAGATGGTGGTCCGCCAGCGCGACGACAGGATCCAGATCGGTGTGCTCGAAGACGGCGTGCTCGCGGAGCACTTCGTGTCCAAGACGCAGCAGGACTCGCTGATCGGCAACGTTTACCTGGGCAAGGTGCAGAACGTGCTGCCCAGCATGGAAGCGGCCTTCATTGATATCGGCCGCGGCCGCAACGCCGTGCTCTACGCCGGCGAGGTCAACTGGGACGCCGCCCACTTGGACGGACAACCGCGCCGGATCGAGCTGGCGTTGAAGTCCGGCGACTCGGTGCTGGTCCAAGTGACCAAGGATCCGGTGGGCCACAAGGGCGCCCGGCTGACCAGCCAGATCTCGCTGCCGGGCCGCTTCCTGGTCTACGTGCCCGGCGGCTCGATGACCGGCATCTCGCGCAAACTGCCGGACGTGGAACGCAACCGGCTGAAGAAGATCCTGAAGGAACATGTTCCGGACGGCGCCGGCGTGATTGTGCGCACCGCGGCCGAAGGTGCCAGCGAAGAAGAGCTGATGAACGACATCAACCGGCTGCGCGCGCAGTGGGAAGGCATCGAATCGCGTGCCGGCTCCACCAAGACGCTGGCACCGGAGATGCTCTACGCGGAGCCGGACCTGACCATCAAGGTGGTCCGCGACGTATTCAACGAGGACTTCTCCAAGCTGGTAGTTTCCGGCGAGGAAGCCTGGGACACCATCGAGGCCTACGTCACCTACGTGGCCCCGGACCTGGTGGACCGGCTGGAAAAGTGGACGTCGGAGACTGACATCTTTGCTGCCCAGCGGCTGGACGAGCAGATCCACAAGGCACTGGACCGCAAGGTGTTCCTGCCCTCCGGCGGTTCGCTGGTGATTGACCGCACCGAGGCGATGACCGTGGTGGACGTCAACACCGGCAAGTTCACCGGCTCCGGCGGCAACCTGGAAGAAACCGTCACCAAGAACAACCTGGAAGCTGCCGAAGAAGTGGTCCGCCAGCTGCGGCTGCGGGACATCGGCGGCATCATCGTCATCGACTTCATCGACATGGTGCTGGAATCCAACCGGGACCTGGTGCTGCGCCGGCTGGTCGAGTGCCTGGGCCGCGACCGCACCAAGCACCAGGTGGCAGAGGTGACGTCGCTGGGCCTGGTGCAAATGACCCGCAAGCGGATGGGCACGGGGCTGCTGGAAGTCTTCGGCGAGCAGTGCGAGCACTGCGCCGGCCGCGGCGTGATCACCCACGACGAACCGGTCGAACACCGCCGCACCGGCGCCGCGACCGAGCACCACCAGGTCCGGATCGATAAGCGTTCGGAACGGCAGTCGCGCAGCGAGAAGCGCCGCAGCCGCGGCCAGGGCCAGCAGGAGCAGACCGCCGAGGCTCCGGCTGCGGTGGGGCAGGACGACGAGGCCGAGCGCAAGGCCAAGGCCGAGGCCGCCCGTGCGGCACTGGCCACTATCGCCGCCGCAGCCCACGCCGCCCATGAGGCGGAGGAGCACCCCGAGGCTGCCAAGGCCAAACAGCACGACGGCGAAGCAGCCGCCGCAGCCAGCTCCGCCGGCAAGCCCGAGGCCGCCGGCGGAACCGCGCCGGCGCAGGGCCAGCCTGTTGCCTCCGGACGCAAGCGCCGCTCGCGCCGTGCCGACGATTCCGGCATCGCTGCGGCCGCCGCTTCCCCGGCGGCGACCGGCGCCGAGGAAGCCGGAGCCGGAGTGCTGAACATCAACGGCGAAACCGTGGCCATCCCGCGGGCGACGTCCGCTCCGGTGGCCGCCCGGGAAGAGCCGTCGCTGACCTTGGAGAGCCTGACCGAGGCCTTCAACAAGGTTGCCCCGGTGGAGAAGCCGGTGGAGAAGCAGGAGCCGGCCGCCCCTGCAGCCGCTCCGGAACCAGCCGCGGCAGGCCGTGCCCAGGCCGCGGAGCCGTCGGTGCCGGCGGAGCAGGTCCAGCCCGCGCCCGCCGCCGAGCCGCAGGCTCCGGCGACCACCCCGGTGCGGAAGCCGCGCCGTCGTCGTGCTGCCAGCAGCCCGCAGGGGGCTGCCGACGCTCCGGTGGAGACCGTGGATGTGTCCACTTTCCCGGAGAACAACGGAGGCCACCGGCACGCCGCGGCCGCGCCGGCCGCGCCCGCCTTGGCCGAGGCGGCAGCAGGAAAGACCGAAGCCGCCGCTCCGCTGGTGCTGGGTGTGGGAGTGCCCGCCTCGGAGCTGTAGCAACCCGCATCAGCACAGGCCGCGGACTCCTCGGGTGCGCGGCCTGTGCTGCGTTTGGGAGGCAAAAGGTCCGTTGCCCGCCGTGTCGCGGAGTGGAAATGCACGCGTCTGGGCGAAGCGGCAGTAGTATTACTGGGTGCGACCGAGCGGATTCCTGTCCGCTCGCGCCAGGTAAGGATCACGCACGGCCCCTCCGGCACTCCCGGAGCCGCTGGTTTGCGGCGAATAGCCGCAATAGCGTAATCTAGATCTTCGGTGCGTACGCCTTCGAAGGGTTTCCACCCGCAGGCGCGGATGCACAGTGCTTTCCAGGCCGTCATAGCGTGCCTGCGTATTCGAGCAACAACTGTAATAAACGTCTAGAGAAGTGAGTTCCCAAGTGGTGTACGCGATTGTCCGCGCCGGCGGCCGCCAAGAAAAGGTTTCCGTTGGAGACCTCGTGACCCTTGACCGCGTCCCCGGCGAGGCCGGTAGCACCATCGAGCTGCCTGCTCTGCTCCTGGTCGACGGCGACAAGGTCACCTCCGCAGCCGATGCCCTGGCCAACGTCAAGGTCACGGCCGAGATCGTCGAGAATCTCCGCGGTCCGAAGATTGTCATCCAGAAGTACAAGAACAAGACCGGCTACAAGAAGCGCCAGGGCTACCGCTCTGCACTGACCAAGGTCAAGGTCACCGGAATCGCCTAAGCGGTCCGCTGACTTTTCAAACGTTCCTTCAGACACAAAGGTAGGCAAAACAAATGGCACATAAGAAGGGTGCGAGCTCCACTCGCAATGGTCGCGATTCCAACGCACAGCGCCTTGGCGTCAAGCGCTTCGGTGGCCAGGTAGTTTCCGCCGGCGAGATCATCGTCCGCCAGCGCGGTACCCACTTCCACCCCGGCGCCAACGTCGGCCGTGGCGGCGACGACACGCTGTTCGCCCTCGAGGCCGGCGCCGTTGAGTTCGGCACGCGCCGCGGACGCCGCGTCGTAAACATCGTGGCTGCCGCTGCGGAGTAACCTCCAGCAGCAAACAGCTTTCCAGTGAGGCGGGCCGACGGTCCGCCTCACTGGTGTTTTAACCCGACTAGAATCACTGGTGGGCCGTTTCGGTTCTGGCCCACCGGCAAAGAGGAGATCGATCACGTGGCAACATTCGTTGACCGGGTAGTCCTGCATGTATCCGGCGGATCCGGTGGCCACGGTTGCGTCTCCGTCAAGCGCGAGAAATTCAAGCCCTTGGGCGGCCCCGACGGCGGCAATGGCGGCAATGGCGGCGACGTCATCCTGCGCGTGGACTCCCAGACCACCACTCTGCTGGACTACCACCACGCCCCGCACCGGCACGCCACCAACGGCGGTCCCGGGATGGGCGACTGGCGGGGCGGCAAGAACGGCGCCACGCTGGTGCTGCCCGTGCCCGACGGCACGGTGGTCAAGACCAAGAACGGCGACGTGCTTGCCGACCTGGTGGGCGAGGGGACCGAATTTGTTGCCGCCGCCGGTGGCCAAGGCGGGCTCGGCAACTCAGCGCTGGCATCGGCCAAGCGCAAGGCCCCGGGATTCGCCCTGCTGGGCATTCCGGGCGACGAGCGGGACATCGTCCTGGAGCTGAAGTCCATCGCCGATGTGGCGCTGGTCGGCTTCCCGTCCGCGGGCAAATCCAGTCTGATCGCGGCGATGTCCGCGGCCCGGCCGAAGATCGCCGACTACCCCTTCACCACGCTGGTGCCGAACCTGGGCGTGGTGCAGGCCGGGGACACCCGGTTCACCATCGCCGACGTGCCCGGGCTGATCGAAGGCGCCAGCGAGGGCAAGGGCCTGGGCCACCACTTCCTGCGCCATGTGGAGCGCTGCGCCGCGCTGGTGCATGTGCTGGACTGCGCCGCGCTGGAAGCCGACCGCGACCCGCTCTCCGACCTGGCGATCATCGAACGCGAGCTGGAACAGTACGCGGTGGATATGAGCTACGCCGGTGCCGACGGCGATGTGGTCCCGCTGAACGAGCGGCCCAAGCTGGTGGCCCTGAACAAAGTGGACGTGCCGGACGGCCGCGACATGGCCGAGTTCGTCCGGCCCGAGCTGGAAAAGCGCGGATACCGCGTCTTCGAAGTGTCGGCCTCCAGCCACGAGGGGCTGCGCCAGCTGGGTTTCGCCATGGCCGAAATCGTCAGCGCCGCGCGGGCCGCGGTGAAGGCCGCCCCGCCGAAGGTCGCACCTGCCGTGCTGCGCCCGCGGTCCGTGAACGACCGTGGCTTCATCATCCGCCGCGAAGAAAAGAACCTGGAACCGCTCTTCCGGGTGCTGGGCGAGAAGCCGGAGCGCTGGGTCAAGCAGACCGACTTCAACAACGACGAAGCCGTGGGCTACCTCTCCGACCGGCTGGCCAAGCTGGGGGTTGAAGACCAGTTGTTCAAGTCCGGTGCGCGCCCGGGAGACACCGTGGTGATCGGCGAGGACGACGCAGTGGTCTTCGACTGGGAGCCGACCATGGCGGCCGGCGCCGAACTGCTGTCCTCCCCGCGTGGCACCGACCTGCGCCTGATGGAATACATCCGGCCCACCCGCGAGGAGAAGCGGGAGCAGTACCAGGAGCGCAAGGAGGCCCGGGCCGCCACCCGCGCCGAGCTCGAAGCCGAGCGTAAGTCAGGCGTCTGGACCGAGAAGGAAGACCATGACGACGACGATGAGCTCTGAGCCGGCGACGGCGGCCGACCGGACCCTGCTGGCCACGGCCGAGCGTCTGGTGGTCAAGGTCGGCTCGTCCTCACTGACCTCGGTGGCGGGCGGCATCTCCGAAGAGGCGCTGCTGTCCCTGGTGGAAGTGCTGGCGGCCCGCCGCAACGCCGGCACCGAAGTCATCCTGGTGTCCTCCGGCGCCATTTCCGCCGGACTGGCCCCGCTGGGCCTGAGCCGCCGGCCGCGGGATCTGGCCACCCAGCAGGCCGCCGCGAGCGTGGGCCAGGGCCTGTTGATGGCCCGCTACACGCAGGCCTTCGGCGCCCGCGGCATCACCGTCAGCCAGGTGCTGCTGACCGCCGAGGACCTGATGCGCCGCCAGCACTATGCCAACGCCTACCGGGCGATGCACCGGCTGCTGCACCTCGGCGTCGTGCCGGTGGTCAACGAGAACGACACCGTGGCCACTCACGAAATCCGCTTCGGCGACAACGACCGGCTGGCCGCGCTGGTGGCCCACCTAGTCAAGGCCGACGCGCTGCTGCTGCTGTCCGACGTCGATGCGCTCTACGACGGTCCGCCCAAGGACGGCGCGCAGCGGATACCTTTGGTGGCCGGGCCGGAAGATTTGGACGGCGTGAACATTGGCCGCACCGGTGCCGCGGGCGTCGGCACCGGCGGGATGATGACCAAGGTCGAGGCCGCCGCAATCGCGGCCGGCTCGGGCATCCCGGCGCTGGTCACGTCCACGCCGAACGCGGCCCGCGCGCTGGCCGGCGAAGACGTGGGAACGTGGTTTGCGGTCAGCGGCACCCGCCGGCCGCCGCGGCTGCTGTGGCTGGCGCATCTGGCCTCCGTGCAGGGCCGGCTGGTGCTTGACGACGGCGCCGTGCAGGCCGTGCGGGACAAGCACCGGTCGCTGCTGCCGGCCGGCATCGTCTCCGTCAAGGGCGACTTCGAACCCGGGGATCCGGTGGAACTGGCCGACGGCGACGGCCGGGTGGTGGCCCGCGGACTGGTCAACTTCTCCTCCTATGAACTGCCGCGGATGCTCGGCCGCTCCACCAAGGAACTTGCCGCGTCGCTGGGCCGGCAGTACGAACGCGAAATCATCCACGTCGACGACCTGGTGGTGCTCTGAACCACGCCGCCGGCCGCAGGCGCAAGCGTAACGTGACCTCCGTCGTCGTGCCTCGCGTGGCACACGGGCTAAAATCGGCAGTATGACCCAGACAGCCTCTTCCCAGTCCACGGCCGAAACGTCCCAGGACAGCCAGAAGCCGGATGCCGCCGCCGCCGTTGAATCCATCGCCATCCGGTCCCGGAATGCTGCGCGCCGGATGGCACGCGCCAACCGGGCGTGGAAGGACAAGGCGCTGCGGGAGATCGCTGGCTCTTTGGTCGCCAAGCGGGACGTGGTGCTGCAGGCCAACCGCCAGGACCTGGACCAGGGCAGGGCGAACGGCACCAGCGCCGCGCTGCTGGACCGGCTGACGCTGGACACCAAGCGGATCGACGGATTGGCCGCGGCGCTGGAAAACCTGGCCGCGCTGCCGGATCCGGTGGGAACCGTGATGCGCGGGCAGACCCTGCCGAACGGCCTGCGGCTCCGCCAAGTCCACGTGCCGATGGGCGTGGTGGCTGCTATTTACGAGGCCCGCCCGAATGTCACCGTGGACATCGCCGGCCTGGCGCTCAAGAGCGGCAATGCCGTGATCCTGCGCGGCGGCAGCGCGGCCCGGCACACCAACGTTGCGCTGCTGGGCATCATCCGCGATGCGCTGGACCGGGTGGGCCTGCCCGCCGACGCCGTGCAAAGCGTGGACGACTATGGCCGTGACGGCGCCCACGCCCTGATGCAGGCGCGCGGGCTGGTGGACGTGCTGATTCCGCGCGGCGGCCGCGAACTGATCCAGTCCGTGGTCAACAACGCGAAGGTCCCGGTGATCGAGACCGGCGAAGGCAACGTCCATATCTTCCTGGACGAGTCGGCGGGCACGGAGATGGCCGTGGACATCCTGCTCAACGCTAAGACGCAACGGCCCTCGGTATGCAACACGGTGGAGACCCTGCTGGTGCACCGCGATGCGGCCGCCACGGCCGACGTCCTCGCTGCCCTGGCCGGCGCGGGAGTGCGGCTCCATGTGGACCAGCGGGTGGCCGGCATCCTGCCGTCCGGCGTCGAGGCCACAACCGCCACCGACGACGACTGGGCCCGCGAGTACATGGACCTGGACCTGGCGGTGGGCATGGTGGACTCGATGGACGACGCGCTGCGGCACATCCGGGCCTGGACCACGGGACACACCGAGGCGATCATCACCAACGACCTGCGCAACGCGGAGCGGTTCATCGCCGAGATCGATTCGGCGGCGGTGATTGTCAACGCGTCCACCCGCTTTACCGACGGCGGCGAACTGGGCTTGGGTGCGGAGGTGGGTATTTCCACGCAGAAGATGCATGCCCGCGGGCCGATGGGGCTGCGCGAACTGACCACCACCAAATGGATCGTCCAAGGCGACGGCCAGGTCCGCGACTGAACCTGTAGCCAGCCGGCACCGCTCCCGGCTGAATCACGGTTCCGCGGCCGGAACGCGTACCATGGGTAGGAAGCCATATCCCGTCCGCCTGAGCGCGGCCGGACTGAAAAACATCAAGGGAGAATCATGCTGTCTCAGGTCCTCGACGCCGCACTCGTGGCTAGCGAAGCCGCCCACGTCGAACTTCCGGTCCCCGCATGGGCCGTCGGCGTCGGATTCATGACGCTGTTCGTACTCATGATGTTTGCCACGATCGCTTTCACCAGCGTTGGCCAGCGGCACTCGGCGGTCGAGGAGCAGGTGGACCCGCACCGCCAGTTCCCGAACAAGCACGACCACGGCCAAGCCGCACCGCGCCACTAGCCGTTCGTGCCCGCGCTGCCTGTCAAAGCCCCGCAAGCCGGAGCACTGCACCTCACTTACCCGGGGCGCAAGCTCCGGCTTGGCGTCATGGGCGGAACGTTTGATCCGATCCACCATGGTCACCTGGTGGCAGCCAGCGAGGTAGCGTCCGTGTTTGGCCTGGACGAGGTGGTCTTTGTGCCCACCGGCCAGCCGTGGCAGAAGACCGGGCGCGATGTCAGCCCGGCCGAACACCGCTACCTGATGACAGTGATCGCCACCGCCTCAAACCCGCGGTTCACGGTCAGCCGGGTGGACATCGAACGGCCGGGGCTGACCTACACCATTGATACGCTGCGGGACCTGCGCGCGGCGCGTCCCGATGCGGAACTGTTCTTCATCACCGGCGCGGACGCGCTGGCGCAGATCATGTCCTGGAAGGACATCGACGAGCTGTGGTCGCTGGCCCACTTCGTTGGTGTGACCCGGCCGGGGCACGAATTGCACAACCTGGGCCGCAAGGACGTCAGCCTGCTGGAGGTTCCGGCCATGGCCATTTCGTCCACGGACTGCCGGGAGCGCGTGGCCGAGGACCAGCCGGTTTGGTACTTGGTTCCGGACGGCGTAGTACAGTACATAGCCAAGTACGGTCTCTACCGGCACTCGTCGCACGGTGCCGCGGTGACGAGCCAACTTGAACCGAGCCAATGAAATCAGTCGTTTACTACTGGGTGATCAGCAAAGCATGAGCAATCAATCCCAGCCGCCGCGCAGCCGACGGGACATCCGAAGGCAGCGCGACGGCGCCGGTACGGGTCCGGAGCCTGCCTCCGGGATCGTCCCGCAGAAACCGGATGCCCACGCAAGCGCCCCGGCCGACGGCGGGGGAGCAGCTCCCGCAGCTTCCGGCAGCGGCCCCGCAGCTTCCCGCCAACGCCAGGGCGAACGGTCCTCGCAAACCCGCGCCCGCGAGCGGGAGGCGCACCGTGCGCTCAAGACCCTGACCGCTGCGCTGCCGCAGATCCCCACGCCGGAGCGGGACCAGGTGCCCACCCGGCGCCAGCTGCGCCAACAGCAATTGCAGCGTGAAAACCCCGGGCTTGCCCCGGAGGCTCCGGCTGTTGACCCTGCCCGTGCCTCGGCTCAGCCGGCGGGCGGCCGGGCCGGTGGCACCGTTGCTCCGGCTTCCAACGATTCCCGTACCTCGGCCAAGCCGGCGGACGGCCGGGCCCGCACCTCGGCTGCTCCGGCCGATGCCCCGTATCAGCCGCAGCGTCCGCCGATCGAAGGCGGCCGCCGCGCCCGGCGCAGCGGCGACACCGGCCGGCAACCGGTCCAGCCGCCGGCCGACGGGCAGGATTATCTGCTTTCTGCCGCCGGCCGCGAGGCAGTCGACGCCGGCGAGATGAGCGTGGAGCAGGCCTTGGCTGCCCGCGACCTGCTGATGGGCCAGGCCAAGAACATGGTCGCCATGATGGAGTCCAGGCAGGAACAGTCTCCGCATGACGTGGACTTGGAACTGCTGGCCCAGCAGAAGGCGCTGGCCGAGCGTGCCGCTGTCCTCAATAGGCGGGCTGCCGACAAGAAGCGGCTGAGCGACGAGAACGAACAGCGCCGGCACTCGGCCTCGGACCGGCCGATCGCGGACATTGCGTCATCGCCGATGGAGTTTGTGGCCGTCCCGGGTTCCGATCAGCATGTGCTGCGGCCGTCCTCGACGTCCTATGTTCCTGTGGTGACGACGCCGGCGCCGGCTCCGGCCCGGCCGACTCCTGCCCGGGAACCGGTCCCCGCACGGCGGCGGCCGTCCGGGCAAGCCACGAAGACTGAAGCTTCCGCCACCACCCAGGCTGTTCCGGCGCTGCGGGAAGAGAACCCCGTACCCCGGGCAGCCCAAGCAAACGGTGCTGCACCACGGTCGAAGATCCTGGCCGAAGCAGAAGCGCTGGCTGGAGGACGCGGCACTGCCATCCATCCGCTCAAGGCCACCAGCGCCCACGGGCTTGATCCACTGGACGCCCGGACTGCTGGGCTGGCCCGCGTCCACCGGATGCGGCTTGCGGTCGGTTCCGCTCTGGTGCTTGGCGCCGCCGCCTTCGCAGCGGGTATCGCCATGATGCTTGGACTCTTCGGCGGCTGAAGCCGCCAATCAATAGCTGGTTAACATTCAAGGAGACACATGACCGCACTCGAAAGCTCTATCGCCATCGCGCGTACCGCCGCCAAGGCAGCCAGCGACAAAATCGCCGAAGACATCGTCGCCATCGACGTCAGCGAGCGGTTGGCCATCACCGATGTGTTCCTCATCGCCTCTGCGCCGACCGAACGGCAAGTCAATGCGATTGTCGACGGCATTGAAGAGGAACTGCACAAGCAGGACCTGCGTCCGGTCCGCCGGGAAGGACGCTCCGAAGGCCGCTGGGTACTGCTGGACTACGCCGGCGTGGTCATCCACGTGCAGCACCAGGAAGACCGCGTCTTCTACGCCTTGGAACGGCTGTGGAAGGATTGCCCGCCCATCGACCTGCAGTTGGACGATAAGCCAGCGCCAACGGGCACTGAGTAACCGGGGGAGCGTGGCACTTGCCGCCTGGTTCCGCCCTGCGCGGCGCCGGTGGCATGTTCCGAGCCGGTCTGCTGATTTGGAATCCGTGCCGGTGTCTGCATAGAATATTCAAGTTGCTTCGAAGGAAGTGGCACGGAATCCGCAAGGATAATGGGGCTGTGGCGCAGCTGGTAGCGCACCTGCATGGCATGCAGGGGGTCAGGGGTTCGAGTCCCCTCAGCTCCACTCGTGAAGACACTTTTAGTGATATTCACGCTGTGGAATACACGCCTAAGCGTGGGCAAAACTTCCATTTCAAGGGGCTGTGGCGCAGCTGGTAGCGCACCTGCATGGCATGCAGGGGGTCAGGGGTTCGAGTCCCCTCAGCTCCACTTGGGAACTGAGTGAGACATCCTTCGCGGATGACTCCGCTCATCGTCAACACCCCGGTCCGAGGACCGGGGTGTTTTCTTTTGTCTGGTGGACCGTCCTTAGAGGAAGTCCGACAGCGCCGTCATCAGCCGGTCGATCTCAGCGTCGTCGTTGTAGGGGGCGAGTCCGACGCGCATGCCGGCATCGACGGGGAGCTGGAGCGCCTGGAAGGGCTCGTGGGCGTAGAAGCTGCCGGCAGGAGCCAGGATGTCACGGTCTGCAAGGAACTGGGAGGCCTTGGTGGCGTCCTTGTCGCGGAAGGTAAAAAACAGTGTCGGGGTGCGATCTGCGGCGGTCGAGTGGACGGTGACGCGGTCCCCGAGACCGGCGATACCTTCTTCGATGCGCTGACGTAGCCGCAATTCGTGCTGCTCGATGAGGTGGTGGGCGGCAATGAGCCGTTCGCGGCGTGGGCCGTCGTCCGGCGCGAGGCCGGCGATGAAGTCCACGGCCGCGGCCGTGCCGTTCATGATCTCGTAGGGCAAGGTGCCGAGCTCGAACCGCTCGGGGACGTTGTTGGTCGACGGGAGCAGCTTGTCGGGTTTCAGGGTTTCCAGCAGGCCGGGGTCGGCGGCGAGAGCGGCGCAGTGCGGCCCGAAGAATTTATACGGCGAACAGGTGAAGAAGTCCGCACCCAGTGCCCTGATGTCGACTGCGGCGTGGGCGGTGTAATGGACGCCGTCGACATAGACGAGGGCACCGACTTCGTGCGCGCGCGCCGCGATTCGCGCGACGGGGGGCTTGGTGCCCAGCAGGTTGGAAGCGGCTGTGACGGCGACCAGGCGGGTGCGCTCATTGATGATCTCGTCGACGGCGGTCAGATCAAGTTCTGCGGTGGCGGGGTCCAACGGAATCCAGCGGACGGTGACGCCGGCTGTCTGGGCGGCTTGAAGCCAAGGCCGGATGTTGGAGTCGTGGTCGAGCCCGGTGACGACGATCTGGTCATCAGGTGTCCAGGTTTTGGCCAGCGTGCGGGAGAAGTCGTAGGCGATCTGGGTGGCGCTGCGCCCGTAGACGATCCCCTCGGGCGAGGCGCCAAGCAGGTCGGCCACGGCGGTGCGGAAACCTGAGACGGCGTTCTCGGCGTTGAGTTCGCTGGCGACCAATGTGCCGCGGTTGGACAACGGACCGGTCAAGGTGCGGGCAATCGCCTGTCCCACGACGGCTGGCGTTTGTGTGCCTCCGGGGCCGTCAAAATGGGCCAGTCCCGACGTCAGTGAGGGGAACTCCGTGCGTAGGGCGGAAACGTCGAACGTCATGCTTCTCCTTGGCTCGCTGTGCGCGATCTCCTCGCGTTGTGTCGAGCGTGACACCCCCGGCGTCACTTGCCAAGCAGGCTTCCCGGTCGATCCGGTATTAGCCACGTCTCGTGGGACAGAATCTGTTGCGCAGGACGCATCTGATTGCAGAAAACAGCCAGTTTGGTGCGCCGGTGGTTACGATGACATAACTCCTTGACAGCCGCGGGGTTTCGGGGCCAAAGCGCTGCTAGCCTGCAAGGACTTTACCGATTCCCGTCCGTTATTCAGCTCACAGTGAACAACGGATTGTTACGGTGGGGACGTACAACCAGTAATACGAACAGCATGTGGCCAAAGCGATGCAGATCCATGGCAGGGTCCACATGTGCTGGACGTCAAACTGGCGGTTGGGGGGGGCTTTCCCGTCATCGCTTCGGCGAAACCGCCGTTCTGGGCGCCGTGACCCGCGGCAACCAGGAGCTGTATCAGTTTGACGCGTCTATTTGTCCGCAAAGACCAAGCACCAATCGTTGCCAAACTGCCTGCTCCTGGCGGCGCTGCAGCGTAGATGGGCCGTAGTGAACGAACAAATTGCACTGAGCGTACAGAATGTCTACAAGGTCTTCGGCAAGCGACCGGCCGAAGCAGTCAAACGGCTGCAAGCCGGGAAAACGCGCGAGGAGGTCTCCGCTCTAGGCACTGCTGCAGTGATCGACGCGTCCTTCGACGTCCGGGCCGGCGAAATCTTCGTGGTGATGGGGCTCTCCGGCTCCGGGAAGTCAACGCTGATCCGCACCCTCAATGGGCTGCAGCCGCAGACCGCGGGCAGCGTGGTGGTCGGCGGGACGGATATTTCAACGATCTCCGACGGAGAGCTCCGGAAGGTCCGGCAGCAAAAGATCTCGATGGTCTTCCAGCACTTCGCGCTGATGCCGCACCGCACCGTGGCGGACAACGCTGCCTATGCCCTCGAGGTTCAGGGCGTGGCCAAGGCTGAGCGACTGGCCCGTGCCCAGAAGGTGCTGAAGCTGGTGGGGTTGGAAGGCTGGGGCGACAAGTTCCCGGCCGAACTCTCCGGCGGCATGCAGCAGCGCGTCGGGCTGGCCCGCGCGTTGTGCGCCGAGACCGACATTCTGCTGATGGACGAGGCCTTCTCTGCCCTGGACCCGCTGATCCGCCGCGAAATGCAGGAGCAGCTGGTCGCGCTGCAAGCGGACCTGGGCAAGACCATTGTGTTCATCACCCACGATCTGAACGAGGCCATGTTCCTGGGCGACCGGATCGCCGTGATGCGGGACGGCCGGATTGTGCAGATCGGCACCCCCGACGACATCCTGACGCACCCCGCGAACGACTACGTGGCGAAGTTCGTCCAGGACGTGGACCGGACCCGGGTGCTGACCGCAGGCTCCGTGATGGAGCCGGCCCGCGCCGTCGTCAATCTCTCCGGAGGTCCGCGGAACGCGCTGCGCACCATGCGCGACCTGCAGACGTCCGCAGCCTTCGTGGTGGACCGGCGCCGGACCTTCTTCGGCACGGTGCGCGACCGCGACGTGATGCAACTGGTTGAATCACGGGCGCCCGACCTGACCGCCGCCGTGCGCAACGGTAACGGGCCGGTTCGTGCCGAAACCCCGCTCTCGGAACTCTTTGGCCTGGCGGTGGAGAGTCCCATTCCGCTGCCGGTGGTCGACGCCGAGGGCCGGTTGGTGGGCGCGATACCCCGGGTGACGCTGCTGGCTGCGCTCGGCAACGTTCCCTCCATTACCACCGACATTCCGATCGTCGAGAGCGCCCCGGCGCCGATCCCCGAACAAGAAGTCACCCGGACGCTCAACCGGACGTCGGCTGGCAACAAAACGTCGGCCGAAGG
Organism: Arthrobacter sp. B0316-1-20; assembly: GCF_059091865.1. Taxonomy (NCBI): domain Bacteria; kingdom Bacillati; phylum Actinomycetota; class Actinomycetes; order Micrococcales; family Micrococcaceae; genus Arthrobacter; species Arthrobacter sp. B0316-1-20. The sequence goes on from NZ_JBNHHC010000002.1 coordinate 187,731, forward strand.
AGGAACCCGCTAATGGACCTGGAATTCCGCATCCCACTGGGCGACTGGGTCGACGTCGGCCTCGACTGGCTGCTGGCCACCTTCGCCGCCGTCTTTTCCTTCATCCGCACCGTCTTCCTCGGCGCCTACGACAGCCTGGAGTGGCTGCTCATCACGCCCCCGTCCTGGGTGATGATCATCGTGTTCGCTGCCATCGCCTACGCGGCCAGAGGCTGGAAGCTGGCGCTGGGCACCGCGGTCGGCTTCCTGCTGATTGTCGGCGTCAACCAGTGGGAGCACGCCATGGAGTCGTTCGCGCTGGTCATTGTGGCCACGGTAGTGGCTATTGTCCTCAGTGTCCCGGCCGGCATCCTCGCCGCCCGGTCAGCCACCGCCTCGGCGATCATCAGGCCGATCCTGGACTTCATGCAGACCATGCCTGCCATGGTGTACCTGATCCCGGCCTTGGTGATGTTCCGGGTGGGCGTGGTTCCGGGCATCATCGCGACCATCATTTTCTCGATGGCACCCGGCGTGCGGTTCACCGAGCTGGGCATCCGCGGCGTGGACAAGGAAGTGGTGGAGGCAGGCTACGCCTTCGGCTCCAGTCCCGGAAGCATCCTGCGCAAGATCCAGCTGCCGCTGGCGATGCCAACGATCATGGCCGGCATCAACCAGGTGATCATGCTGGCCCTGTCGATGGTGGTCATCGCCGGCATGGTCGGCGCCGGCGGACTGGGCGGCGAAGTGGTTGCCAGCCTGAACCGGATCGACGCCGGCCTTGGTTTCGAAGCCGGACTGGCCGTGGTCATCCTGGCCATCTTCCTGGACCGCGTGACCGCCAGCGTGGGTAAGACCTCGGAGCCCGGCGGACGCGCGGGCGCGGGCCGGCTGGCGAAGCGAAAACTGCAGGACGCCTGAAAAACCTGCTCCAAGACCAATCAACGTGCCCGCAGCGGGCATACCGAAAGGAACAACATGAAGCATTACAGCAAGCTCGCGGCCCTGGCCGCCGTCGCAGCCCTCGGACTGACTGCGTGTGGTGGCGGTGGCGGCGAGACCGGCGGGCAGGCATCCAGCGGTGTGGACAACGGGGATAAGCAGGACGTCACCATTGCGGTTTTCAACGGCTGGGATGAGGGCATTGCCGCGTCGGAACTGTGGAAGGCCATCCTGGAGGAGAAGGGCTACAAGGTCACGCTGGAATATGCCGACCCGGCCCCGGTTTTTGCGGGTCTGTCCACCGGCGACTACGACCTGACGCTGGATACTTGGCTGCCGGTCACCCATGAAAGCTACCTGAAGGAATACGGCGACAAGATCACCGAGCTGGGCCAGTGGAACGACGAGGCTAAGCTGACCATCGCGGTGAACGAGGACGCGCCGGTCGATTCGCTCAAGGACCTTGCGGCCAACGCCGACAAGTTCGACAACCGTTTGGTGGGCATCGAGCCCGGGGCCGGCCTGACCGAGGCCACCACCAAGAACGTCATCCCGACGTACGGCCTGGACAAGATGGAGTACCTGACCTCCTCGACGCCCGCCATGCTCTCCGAGCTGAAGTCGGCCACTGCCGCCGGCGAGAATATCGCCGTCACCCTGTGGCGCCCGCACTGGGCCTACGATGCCTTCCCGCTTAAGGATCTGGAAGATCCCGAGGGAACGCTCGGCGACGCCGAGGGCATCTACGCTTACTCCAGCACCAGCTTCGCGGAGGACTTCCCGACCCTGGCCGGTTGGCTGAAGAACTTTAAGATGGACTCCGAGACCCTGTATTCGCTGGAGAACGCCATGTTCAATGAGGCTGATACCGACGACTACGGCCCGGTCGTGGAAAAGTGGATCGGCGAAAACCAGGAGTACGTGGACGGTCTGACTAAGTAAGGCAGCCGGTCACCAACTAACCAGCGCGGCGCCGCCGGATCCCGTTCAGCGCGGGAACCGGCGGCGCTTGCGGTTTAAGGGGTGCTGAATAATAACGACGGCGGTGCCCGGGGCCGGCGGTGCCCCGGGCCGGCGTGGCTGGTTCCTCTGGGGGGTTCGACCCGATGCGCCGTGTAGCCCCGGCGTTCCCTCAGGTACGCCGGGTAGTGATACTCATGTCGCGCAGGATCACGGACAGTTGGTCCATGAACAGGCCCAGCTGCGCGTTCTGCCTGTCGTTGATCAACAGCGCGAAGATGTTTCGGGCCAAGCGGATTTCCGGGACGTCCAGCACCACAATCCCGTCCGGTCCGTTGTACATGGCCAGCTCCGGGACCAGCGCCGCACCCAGCCCGGCGCCGGCCATGGCCAGGCTGGCATTGAAGTCGTCGCAGTAGGCCACCACGCGGGGATGCAGGTTGCAGCTGGCAAACAGCCGCTCAATCACCGTGGCGTCCGCCGTGCCCGGGTGGTGCATGATCCACGGCATCTCGGCCAGCTGCGAGGCTGTCACCGAGGCGCCGGGGCGGATGCCCCACGATGCGGGCAGCACCACGCGGAAGTTGTCGTCGCCGATCCACTGCCGGCTCACGGTGTTGGGCCAGGCCAAGCCGCCTTGGCCCACTTGGAATACCAGGGCGACGTCGAGTCCGCCGCCGGCACGAAGCCCTTGGATCGTCTGGCCTGGCTCGGCGACGGATACTTTGAGATTGATCCCCAGGCCCGGCCATTCGGGCGCTTGCAGCAGGCGGGGGAGTACATAGGTGGCCAGGCTGGGGAAGATGCCCAGCCGAATTTCCTGCGTGCTGGTGTCCTGGCTGCGGGCAGTGGCAGCCAGGAGGGCATCGATGTCCGTCAGCACCCTGGCCGCGTGCCGGGACATCACCAGTGCGGTTTCGGTCGGCTGGACGCTGCGAGCCGACCGCTCGAACAGCTTGGCGCCCGTTTCGCGCTCCAGAGCGGACATCTGCTGGGAGACCGCCGAGGCCGTATAGCCCAGATTGGCGGCCGCCGCCGCAAACGAGCCGCGCCGGGTCACCTCTAGCAGCGTGCGCAGGTGCACCGTATTGACCATCAGCTCTCCTGTCGCATCTGGGTAATTGAGCTAAGCCTACCTTGGGCTTGTCGGGCACCGGAGGTCTGCCTTCGCGGGCTTTTGGCTGCATCTGCAAGAGGGCTGCCCAGGCGCGATTGCCTGCTGGCCCGAAGGAATGTGCCGGGGTCTTGCAGTGTTCTATTAAGTGCGGCGAAAAGGTCCGGTGGGGGATCGGAGCTGGAAGCACCCACCGGTATCCAGTCCCGGGTGGCGATAGGGTCCGGCGAAAGTGTCCGACATGCACGCTATTGTGCGGATCACCATCAAGCGGTGAGCGTGGACACCTTCCGGATCGGGGACCACAACATCTAGTGGTGGCCGCACTACGAACGACACGCCGAGGAAGTGCCGACACGATACTTTCCCTAGCTGTGGGCAGGGAATCCACAGGCTGTGGACGGTGAGCCCGGAAGGCCGGAATATCAACAGTTTAACCACCGAAAGATATCCCCACGGGCTGTGGACGAAGCAGGGAAGGGAATGACATACTTGTAATACATCATCTTGGGGTTCCGATCGGCCGAGTCCACTAGATGTAGTATTGGGAGCAGCTGTTGGGCAGTGAGTCCGGGTCCTCCATGGGAGGCCGCGCAGCCAAGAAAACAGCAGAAACGCCGTATCGATAATTAGGGGAGAAGGACCATGACTGTAACGGTTTACACCAAGCCAGCATGCGTGCAATGCAACGCCACATACCGGGCTCTGGACAAGAAGGGCATCGCTTACCAGAGCGTTGACCTGTCCCAGGATCCGGAAGCGCTGGAGCGTGTCCGTTCCCTTGGTTACATGCAGGCCCCCGTGGTCGTCACCGAGCAGGACCACTGGTCTGGTTTCCGCCCCGACAAGATCGAGGAACTGGCCCAGGCTGCCGCCTCCGTAGCCTGACCGGCGTCGAGCGAAACCAGAACCACACGTCATGACCGAGCTGCTGATGAGTGAAGGCACGCAGCAGGCAGGTCCGGTGGTCGGCGCGACAGCCGATGCGGACCTGATCTACTTCTCTTCCGCTTCCGGGTACACGGACCGATTCATGCAAAAGCTGGGGCTGCCGGCGGCACGGATCCCGTTGCGCACCCAGCAGGAGACGCTGCAAGCGCTCCGGCCGTTCGTGCTGGTGCTGCCCACCTATGGCGGGGAATCCGGCCGGAACTCGATTCCGCCGCAGGTGATTAAATTCCTCAACAACGAGGAGAACCGGCGCCTGCTGCGCGGAGTCATCGGTGGCGGCAACACGAACTTCGGCACAACCTACTGCCTGGCGGCGGAGAAAATCGCAGCCAAATGCCAGGTGCCCCTTCTCTATCGATTCGAACTCATGGGCACGTCCGAGGACGTAGACCGGGTCAAGCAAGGATTGGAACTCTTTTGGAAACGACAGTCGCACACGCGCCCCTAGCCGACGCCAAGGCAGAGCTGCCGGCCGCATTCAAGGGTCTGGGCTACCACGAGCTCAACGCCATGCTCAACCTCTACGGCCCGGACGGGAAGATCCAGTTCGAAGCCGACCGCGAGGCTGCACACCAGTACTTCCTGCAGCACGTTAACAACAACACCGTCTTCTTCCACGACCTGGAAGAGAAGCTCGACTACCTGATCAAGAACGAGTACTACGAGCGCGAGACGCTCGACCAGTACACGATGAACTTCATCCGCTCGCTCTACGACCGGGCCTATAAGAAGAAGTTCCGCTTCGAGACCTTCCTGGGCGCGTTCAAGTTCTACACGTCGTACACACTGAAGACGTTTGACGGAAAGCGTTTCCTGGAGCGCTACGAAGACCGCGTCTGCATGGTGGCACTGCATCTGGCCCGGGGCAACGAGGCCATGGCCACCCAGTTGGTGGACGAAATCATCGACGGCCGCTTCCAGCCGGCCACCCCCACGTTCCTCAACGCGGGCAAGGCCCAGCGCGGCGAGCTGGTCTCCTGCTTCCTGCTGCGCATCGAAGACAACATGGAATCGATCGCCCGCGGCATTAACTCCGCCCTGCAGCTGTCCAAGCGCGGCGGCGGCGTGGCCCTGTCGCTGACCAACATCCGCGAGCACGGCGCGCCGATCAAGCAGATCGAAAACCAGTCCTCCGGCGTCATCCCGGTCATGAAGCTGCTCGAAGACAGCTTCTCCTACGCCAACCAGCTCGGTGCCCGCCAGGGTGCCGGTGCCGTGTACCTGCACGCGCACCACCCCGACATCTACCGCTTCCTGGACACCAAGCGCGAGAACGCGGACGAAAAGATCCGCATCAAGACGCTCTCGCTCGGCGTGGTCGTCCCGGACATCACGTTCGAACTGGCCAAGAAGAACGAGGACATGTACCTCTTCTCGCCGTACGACGTCGAGCGCGTCTACGGGGTGCCGTTCTCGGACATCTCCGTCACGGAGAAGTACTACGAGATGGTCGACGACAGCCGGATCAAGAAGACCAAGATCAGCTCGCGCGAGTTCTTCCAGACGCTGGCCGAGATCCAGTTCGAGTCGGGTTACCCGTACATCATGTTCGAGGACACGGTGAACCGCGCCAACCCGATCCACGGCAAGGTCATCATGTCCAACCTGTGCTCGGAGATCCTGCAGGTTTCGTCGCCGTCGCTGTACAACGAGGACCTGACCTACGCCGAAATCGGCAAGGACATCTCCTGCAACCTCGGGTCGATGAACATCGCCAAGACCATGGATTCGCCCGACTTCGGCAAGTCCATCGAGACCGCCATCCGCGCGCTCACCGCCGTGTCGGACATGTCCTACATCAACTCGGTGCCCTCGATCGCCGAAGGCAACCTGCAGTCGCACGCCATCGGCCTGGGCCAGATGAACCTGCACGGCTACCTCGCCCGCGAGCGGGTCCACTACGGTTCCGAAGAGGGCTTGGACTTCACCAACATCTACTTCTACACCGTGCTGTTCCATGCGCTGCGTGCCTCGAACAAGCTGGCGATTGAACACCGCCAGGCCTTCGGCGGCTTCGAGAAGTCCAAGTACGCCTCGGGCGAGTTCTTCGACAAGTACACCGAGCAGGAGTGGCTGCCGCAGACCGAGCGGGTCAAGGAACTGTTTGCCAATGTGGAAATCCCCACCCAGGCAGACTGGCGGGAGCTGAAGGCTTCGGTGATGGAGCACGGCATCTACAACCAGAACCTGCAGGCCGTCCCGCCGACCGGTTCGATCTCCTACATCAACAACTCCACCTCCTCGATCCACCCGGTGGCGTCCAAGATCGAGATCCGCAAGGAAGGCAAGCTGGGCCGCGTGTACTACCCGGCGCCGTACCTGACCAACGACAACCTGGAGTACTACCAGGACGCCTACGAAATCGGCTACGAAAAGATCATCGACACCTACGCCGCGGCTACCCAGCACGTGGACCAGGGCCTGTCGCTGACGCTGTTCTTCAAGGACACCGCCACCACGCGCGACATCAACAAGGCGCAGATCTACGCTTGGCGCAAGGGCATCAAGACCATCTACTACATCCGGCTCCGCCAGCTTGCGCTGGAAGGAACCGAAGTGGAAGGTTGCGTCAGCTGCATGCTGTAGCAGCCCAAAACATCTGAAAAGTACGACGGCGGGTGCCCGCCCGCCGTCGTACCTGCACCGACGGGACGCCGGCAATCCGGCTCGCCCACGGGCCGCCGCCGGCCGCACCACGGCCGGCATTCGGGCACCATGGAACAACACAGACTTTGGGAAGAAGGGGACGCGATGTCAGCCGAGAAGGTCAAGCTTCTGCATCACGTGGAAGCGATCAACTGGAACCGGATCGAGGACGAGAAGGACGTTGAGGTCTGGAACCGGCTCTGCAACAACTTCTGGCTGCCCGAGAAGGTCCCGCTGTCCAACGATGTGCAGTCCTGGGGCACGTTGACCGAAGACGAAAAGCTGCTCACCATGCGCGTCTTCACCGGTTTGACCCTGCTGGATACGCTCCAGGGCACGGTCGGCGCAGTCAGCCTGATCCCGGATGCGCTGACCCCGCATGAGGAAGCTGTCTACACGAACATTGCGTTCATGGAATCGGTGCACGCCAAGAGCTACTCCTCGATCTTCTCCACCTTGTGCTCCACCAAGGAGATTGACGAGGCGTTCCGGTGGTCCACCGAGAACGAAAACCTGCAGAAGAAGGCCCGGATCATCGAGGGCTACTACTACGGCGATGACCCGCTCAAGCGCAAGGTTGCCTCCACGTTGCTGGAGTCCTTCCTGTTCTACTCCGGCTTCTACCTGCCGATGTACTGGTCCTCGCGGGCCAAGCTGACGAACACTGCGGACCTGATCCGGCTCATCATCCGCGATGAGGCCGTCCATGGGTACTACATCGGCTACAAGTTCCAGAAGGGCGTCGAGGGGGAGTCCGAAGCGCGCAAGCAGGAGCTGAAGGACTACACCTTCGAGCTGCTCTACGAGCTGTACGAAAACGAGGTGCAGTACACCCACGACCTCTACGACTCGGTGGGCCTGGCCGAAGACGTCAAGAAGTTCCTGAATTACAACGCCAACAAGGCGCTGATGAATTTGGGCTACGAGGCCATGTTCCCGTCCACCGTCACGGACGTGAACCCGGCCATCCTCTCCGCCCTGAGCCCCAACGCCGACGAGAACCACGACTTCTTCTCCGGCTCCGGCTCCTCCTACGTGATCGGCAAGGCCGTCAACACCGAAGACGAGGACTGGGACTTCTAGGTCGTCGTCGTCGTCCGTCTGTCGTCGTTGTGAATTGACCGTCTAGTTGGAAGAAGTAGCCCGCGTAGATGGCAGTCTTTCAACTGGGTCAGCAGCGATCGTGCCTCTGGCTTTTGGCCATCGAAGGACGGCGTTGCGGATTCCGATCTGATCCGTACATACGAAGGGGCACCCTGCCGGGTGCCCCTTCGTGGCTGTGGCTGATGGACCGCCGCTAGCAGCAGTTAGTGCAACAGCTTCCGTCGCAGGTCGGGTCGTCGCAGCAAGGACATGTCTTGGGTTCAAGGGTCATGAGTCACCTCCTTGGTTCTCCGGCGGACACCATGTGCCCGGCAGCGGGTCGGGGCAATCATCGTCCGGCAGGCGGGTGACCATAGCCTTCAGATCCGCACGTAGGGCATTGAGCCGGGCGATTTCCCTATCCAGCTCCTCAATTTGTCGTCGGAGCAAAACGCCCGCCGGCTCACACGGGCATTCGCCCGTATCGCGGACCCGCAGCAGGTCTCCGATTTCATTCAGCCGTAGACCCAGCCGCTGGCACCCCTGGATGAACCTCACCCGCTCAATGGTGCTGGACGAGTATAGACGGTATCCGGCCGGAGAACGCTCCGGGGCGGGCAGCAGGCCAGACCGCTCGTAGTAGCGAACCGCATCCGGACTCATCCCGCAGATCCGGGCCAGTTCCCCAACCCTGAGCCCCGTCCGTACCTGCATCTCAATCATGGATTTAGGGTAAACCTTGGAGCCGGCTCATAGGTCAAGACCTCCGAATCGGTTTCACCCACGCTTGGCGCCCCCAACGAGATTCTCGCGAATCGCTCCTTAGGTGCGGTGCGTTTAGAACCAGCCGACGACGGTGGCAACAAGTTCAGACCACAAGGTGCGGCCTCCGGTATTGGCAACAAGCATCGTAACCGCAGCCACGAAGAGAGATGCCCCTACTACGACGAGCGCGCGTCGACCGAGTCGACTAGCCTCAGCGCTTGCGCTGGCCGTAAGTAGCGTGCCCTTTGACTGGAACGACTCGGGCACTTGGCCGGCCGCCCTAGACGGGGGTGCGGGCAGCGTACTTGTGCTACAGCCCTGATCTGGCTTTCCCGGGAGTGCCCGAACTGATCGCCGATTTATCCACGGCGGCCGTTGAGGCAGGAGTGCAGCAACTGGTGCTGCTGTCCGGTCGCGGTGAGGACGGAGCACGGGAGGCTGAGGACGCTATTCGATCGAGTGGAACGGGCTCAGATGGTTCCGCTCAGGCAGAACGTCCGCACCTGGATGTGAAAAGCGGGCCTGAAGACGTTCGTGGTGCGACCTAATGTTTCGAGACCGGGCGAAGCTGGCCGCCCGTTACACCCGGCGGGCCGAGCCGGTATCGGACGGTGCCGCTTCCTTCCGAGACGCAATCGAACAGCCGGTCCGGTCCGTTTGCATGTTCCTGTCACACCGGGTGCGGTTCGGGCAGCATCCCGGCCGGGGTCCTCAGGAGCTTCACTCCGGCAGTTCCGAAGCTGGCGAGCAGGGCGAGGGCAGAGAGGACCAGCGGGACGCGATAATCGAGAAAGGCTGCCACGCCCAACATGCCTAATGGCATCAACGCGGCGAGTACGGGGTGGAGGATGCGTGCTCGGGCGAGACCGACACCGAGCACGATCAGACCAGCTATGAGCAGGCCGAAGATCAACATGACCGGGACCAGAATGGCCGGGGTGGCCAGAGTGACGTCGATGTATTTTTGCATCGTTGCCGGGTCCAGTCCGGTGTCCGGCTTCCCTGCTACCCAGGTCATGTAGTCTATGCCGTCCAATGCTCCGTAGCCGACGAAGCCCGTGAGCGAAAGTATGCAGCCCCAGAAGCCCGCCCTGGGATGGCTGGGGTGCACCATTCGCGCCAGCCCGACGACTGCGGGTACGAAGAGGACCGCTGCGAGGAAGAACAACGTGTGGGAGATATAGAACTCAGTGGGATGGTCGTGCGAGGCAGCATAGTATTCCGTGCCGCTCTCGATACCGTGCAGTGGGTGGAGGAGCGCCGCTCCGAGCATGAGGATGGGAGCCCCGATCATGAGCGTGCCGAAGCCCATGCGCTCGACAGCGGCTTGGCGCTTATTTTCGGCTGGGCTGGTGGCCATTTCTGGCTTCCTTTCTTTGCGTCCCTTCTGGGGCATTCCGAGCAGGCTGCGGAAATGACAGACCGTTCCAGCTACGCGAAGGAGTCGTGCTGCGGGTCAGGCCACGACGAAGAACTTCTTGAACGGCACCCGAGTCCGCCAGGTGGCGGTGAACCCGTCAGGGAACGAGTAGATACCGCCGGTCACGAGCTTGATTTTGTTCCCGTCGGGGGTTTCCAGTTCGGCCTCGCCCTCGACGACGTGGAAGGTGTCGGAGCCGGTGACGCGGTAGGGCAGCTCCGCGCCCTCCTCCGCGTCGACCCTGCACAGCCGGCCAGCGGGCCTCCCTCTCCCTCCCGGCGGAGCCAATGGACCTGCCCGAACGGCTGGCCGTTCTCCACGTGGGGTTCCCATGACTCGGCGGTCACGGAGGAGCTCCGGTATTCAGTGGTGTTTTTCATTTTGTCCCTCCTGGAAGGCGTGGCCGGCGGTTCCGCGGCCATTCTGTTTCACTACTACGGCTCATTCGTTGTGCCAGCGCCCCTGCAGCGAGGGGGCCGAAATCCCGTCCTTGTGCACCGCCAGGTTGAGCGCCGGTCTGGCCGAGCAGCGCATCCGAGTGCGTTGCCCGGAGCGGAGACTGTCGCAGCGCCCTTGTGCGCGGAGGCTCAGCCCAAGAGCGTGCCTTCCCCGGCACCGGAGGGCTTGGGATCGGGGAGTTTCATCATGCGGAAGGAGTTGGCCAGGCCGGCGAGGCCGGCGAGTATCGGAATGAAGAGCGCGATCTGAAGTGCGATGGGCCGTGCGTCCGTGTTGATGCGGATGATCTCGTCCTGAATCTCCTCCGGTTGGCCGGTGAGGAGTTCCTCGAGTTGCGTGTTGCTCAGTACCTGGGCGTCCTCTTCCAGCACCTGCGCGACCTGCTGCTGTTCGTCGGGGGCGAGCACCGTGCTTGAGGTCGCCATGCTCGTGAAGATGATCGACAGGGCTGCCAGCATGACGCCGCCGGCAAACGCGAGCCCGAACGACAAACCGAACGACCCGGCGGCCGAGTTCACGCTGGCGGCCTCACTGACCCGCTCGTCCGAGATCGGGGCCAAGGTGTAGTTGTTCAGCTGCGACACCAACAACCCCAGCCCGCCTCCCGCGATGACCAGCGGGAGCAGGAGCCACCAGCCGAAGTCCGCGCGCGGCACGATCGGCACGACCATCAGCAGACCCACCATCAGGAGAAGGAAGCCCCACCTGATAAGGCTGGCCGGGCGCCGTGTGCCGGACTTCTTTCCGGCGAGCATGGCGATCGCGAACATCGTGAGTGAGAGCGGCGCGATCGACAACCCCGTCAGCATGGCGTTGTATCCGAGCACCATCTGGAGGTAGATCGGCAGCACGATCATGGTGCCGCCGAGGGCAATCTGCTGGAGCATTTGCCCCGAGGCACCCAACCGGAAGGCTTTCGAGTGGAACAGGTCCGGGTCCAGCAGTGTCGGCTTGTCGCGGCGCTTGCGCCGAAGAAGCCAGTAGACCAGCCCGCCCAGCCCAACGGCCCCCACGGCCAGGAGGGCGCCCACGGCTTCGCCGCCCTCCTGCCAGACCAGAATGCCGAGCACGATTCCACCCATGCCCACGATTGACAGCAACGACCCGACGACGTCCAGCGTTCGGGGTCCCAGGTATGGGACGTCGTGAACCAGTCTGATTCCGGTCAGCACGACCGCGATGATGATGGCCTCGAGCAGGAACGCGATGCGCCAGGAGAGGAACGTAGTGATGAACCCGCCGATCAGGGGCCCGACGGCGGCCGCGATCGCGGCGGAGGCTCCGACCGAGGCATAGACACGTTTCTGCGCCGCTCCCTCGAAGTTCCCGTGGATGAGGGACTGCATGGCGGGAAGGAGCAGCGAGGCGCCCAGACCGCCGATCATCGCCCAGAAGATGAGGATCGGGAGCAGGGTCTGGGCCAGTGTCATCGCCACGGCGCCGATGGCATAGCAAACCAGCCCGATCACGTAGGCGCGCTTGCGTCCGATAAGGTCGCCGAGCTTGCCACCGATGAGGATAAAGGCGGCGGACACCAGCGCCTCGAGCGCGATCGTCGACTGGAGGCCGCTGACGGTCGTGCCGATGTCCCTGACCACGGCCGAGATCGATACGTTCATGATCGACGTGTCGACGACGAGCACGAACATCGCCATCGCCAGCAACAGCGCGAGCCTGCCGTTGAACGGCTCCGTCTGAGTGCCGCCCCCGTTCGGCGCGTTCATCGGTGGCCGCCTGCGCGGCCCGCGGTTTTCGGGTTGGTGGCGGACATGTCGCCTCCTCTGGCGTCGCCCTGGCAGTTACCCCGGCGTTTCCAGCAGATCGCAATGGGCGGTTCTTTATCGAATACTGTGTCCTACGCTGAGCTGCACGGCATCACTCAAATCGTGTGATCTTTGGAGAGCAGACCGGATGCCCGTCGTGTTTCACGATCGACAGCCGCGGGTGCGTCCCGTCACCGGACTGTGGCAGCCGCAGAGACTTGGGCTTACTGCCTCAACACGGCTAGAGTCGGCGGACTTCTGCTCCCGGCACCATCGCCCTTTCGAGCATGCGTACGAGAAGTTGCGACGCTCCACGCCGAATGTAGAGGAGTCCAGCCCGGGGACCAGCGCCCGCTGGGTTGCTTTCACCCTGATCGGGTGATGCCCGAGGCGCCGCGCCGGCGGATAGTTCTCGGGTGTGTGACCGGGCCTTACCCGGGCATGGACCCGAGGGAGGGGCTTACGGCGAGCATTCTGCCGCAAAAAGGAGATCAACCATGAATAACCAGTCCTCTCATGTCGATGTCGTCGTGGTAGGGGCCGGCTTCGCAGGCCTCACCGCTGCCCGCGACCTCAGCAAGGCCGGTGTTTCGGTTGTCGTGCTCGAGGCCGACGACCGCGTCGGCGGTCGATCCATGCCCGGAAGTATCGCCGGGTATGTCGTGGACCTTGGCGGGCAGTGGGTGGCGAGTTCCCAGGCCCACCTGCTGGCCCTGGCCGAGGAGTTCGGGGTCAGGACCTATCCGCAGTACGTCGGGGGCGAGCACATCCTGGATGTCACGGGGCGCGAGGCCCGCTACAAAGAAGGCGAAGACCTTCCGCTTGAGCCCGCAGATCTTGAGGAGTTCAACAAGCTGGTGGGCGAACTGGAGGCAGCGGCCGGCAAGCTCGACGTCGCCGCACCCTGGACTGTGGAGGGCGCGGACGGCTTTGACTCCCAGACGTTCGAGAACTGGCTGCTGGCTACCACCACCTCGGAGCCGGCGCGGGCCGTGCTCCGGCTGATCGCGCAAACAATATTTTGCAGCCAGCCCGGCCAGCTGTCACCGCTGACCGCCATCTTCTACGCCGCTGCGAACGAGGGGATGGGCCACATGATCGGCACCGTTGGCGGCGCCCAGGAGACCCTCTTCGTGGGCGGCGCCTGGCAGTTGGCGGCGAAAATGGCCGAGGGGCTCGGCGACGCGGTCATCGTGAACGCGCCGGTGCGGTCGATCGCGCAGACCGACGACGGGGTAACGGTCACATCCGACGCCGGCGTCTGGACCGCAGCGTTGGCGGTGGTGGCCACCGCCCCGCCGATGGCCGCGCGGATCTCCTACACCCCTCCGATGCCCCCTCGCCGGGACGCACTCAGCCAGCGGATGCCGATGGGCAGCGTCATCAAGCTGCACGTCGCCTATGAGACGCCGTTCTGGCGCGCCAAGGGTCTGAGCGGAGCAATCCTCTCCGATCGCACGGTCACGGGCATGTGGATGGACCATACGATCCCGGGCGTCGAAACCGGCGGCATGGTGGGTTTCTTCGCGGGCGGCCACGCCCAAGCCTGGGCCGAGCGTTCACCCGAAGAGCGACGCGCCCGCGCCATTGAAGATCTCGTTACCTATCTGGGACCCGAGGCGAACAACCCGATCGAGTATGTGGAACGGTCCTGGCCGGCCGCCCCCTGGCAGCGGGGAGCATACATGGCCATCCCCAGCCCGGGCGCTCTCACCGCCTTTGGGCCCGCCCTGCGAGAGCCGGTCGGCCGGATCCACTGGGCAGGCACCGAAACAGCCGACGAAAACGTCGGCTATATCGACGGCGCAATCCAGTCCGGGGAGCGGGTCGCGGGGGACATCGTCAAGCACCTCAGGCCCTAGCCGATCGTCTGCGTGCCTCAGCAAGACGTATCAGGCGCCCGAATGCGAACCGGTCGAAAGGATCTAGATGACGGCGGGTATTCGGTGTCAAGATCCTGGATGCTGTCGCGTCCGAGCATCGTGATGAACCACGGCAGCTCTGCGGCCGAAAGTTTGCGACGTCCGGCCGCAGCGAATAGCGGAGTGCTGCCGATGCTCCGGCTGAAGCCATTTTCCCAGGCGTTAACTTACCTCGCCCTCATCGTCCCGGCCGTGATCCTTACCGCCCGCGTTTCCTGAGGCGCAGGCTTAGGACGCTGCCCTCGGCGCCGCCCCGCCGGCCGGATATTCCCGCATCGGCACCTGTCCAGCCGACCACGCGCTCATGACTGGATCGATGATGCGCCATGCCTCTTCGGCTTCGTCGCCGCGAATGAACAGCATGGGGTCGTTCATGAGCATTTCGAGGATCAGGTGTGCATACGCGGTGAACCGCGGCGGTGTCGAGCGGGCCTGGAGCTGGTGTGTCTCCGCGTTGCGTTCAGGCCCGTTGAGCGTTGTAGCGAGGTGCACGTAGGGCTCGGCGAGTCCCAGCCGAAGCACGTTCGGCTCGGCGCCTGGCCACCGGTCGAGCAGATAGCCAGGAAGCGGGCGGAAATAGATCGCAATCTCGGCCGAGTCCTGCTCGAGCGCCTTGCCGGAGCGGAGGGTGAAGGGAACGCCGGTCCACCGTGGGTTGTTGATGTCCAGGGTCAGAGCCGCATATGTCTCCGTGTTGCGGGTCGGGTCGACGCCGGGTTCGTCGATGTAGGAGGGCACGTGTCTGGTGCCGATCGTGCCCTCGGTGTACCGGGCGCGGACGGTTCGGCTGCGCATCGTTTCCGGCAGCGGCGTCGCCACCGCCCGTAGCGCCTCGACGCGTACCGACCGGAAGGAGTCGGCGTCGAGGCGGGCGGGCGGCTCCATGAGGACGAGTGCCATGGCCTCCATGAGATGGTTCTGCACCATGTCCTTCATGGCGCCTGCACTGTCGTAGTACGTGGCGCGGCCCTCGAGGGTGAGGCTTTCCAGCCAGCTGATGTCAACTCGATCGACGTGCACCGAATTAAACGTCGGCTCGAATACCCGATTGAGGAACCGGAGCGTGACAATCCTGCGGATGAGCTCGCTCGACAAAAAGTGGTCGATCCGGAAGATCGTCGGCTGGGGAAGTTGGATGCGGAGGATCTCGTTGAGGTGCTGCGCCGATGCGAGGTCGGTTCCGAATGGCTTCTCGATCGCGACGGCGTCCGATGTGCGCAGCTTCGACGATGCGACGGCCGGGAGCACCTGCGGGAGCAGACCCGGCGGCAAGGCGAGGTAGACCAGCGTGGCCGCTCCGCCGTCACCGATCACCGATCCCACGTCGGCTGCTTGGGTCACGTCGGCGGGCTTGAAGCTGAGCATCCTGAGAACGGCATCGCGGGCCGCCGGTGCGACCTGCGCGTGTTTCTCGAGCTGGCTCGCAATGTGGTCCCGAAAGTCCTTGGTTGACCACTCGGTGTTGGCCGACCCAACGATCCTGAGGCCAGGCGGAAGGAGGCCGGCCTCGGCCAGTTGGGCAACAGCGGGCATCAGCAGGCGGCTGGTGAGGTCGCCCGAGGCTCCGAAGAGGACGATGCGCTCGATCATTGGTCGCCGCCTTTTTCGTAACGCGGCGAGGGGCGTCCCGTGACTCCGGGACGGCAACAGAAGATGGCTCCCGCCAAGGGTTGCGCGTCGCGGCTGTCTTCCTCGACGTCGGTCCACGACGTCGTGATGTATAAGTCGCCGCCGTCGCGGCCACCGAACGCAACCGATGTCGGATTCGTGGTCGGCAGCTCGAGGACGCCGTCGAGGGTCCCGTCGGGGCGGTAGCGGTGGACAGCCCCGGATCGACCGAGCGCAACCCAGAACATGCCCTCGTCGTCGACGGTCATGCCATCGGGCCAGACCTGGGCGTCGCTGAAGTCAAGGAACCGCTGGCGTCCGTCGATCGCGCCCGTCTCGACGTCCAGGTCGAACACATCGACGACGCAGATCGCCGAGTCGGCCAGATAGAGGCACCCACGCGACTCGTCGAACGCGGGTCCGTTGGAGATCGTCAGGCCGTTGACGACCGTGGTCGCAGTGCCGTCGTCGACCCGGTACAGGCTAGCGTTCCCTGGCCGCTTGTCGAAGGCCATCGTTCCGACCCAGGCCCGTCCACGGCTGTCGACCTTGACGTCGTTGGCGCGGTTCTCGGCTCTCTCGCGCTCGATGGGAACGTGAAGCTCGAAAGCGCCGCTGCCCGGGTCGAGCACGGCCAGGCCCTCCGGCGTGGCGACGACCGGTTCGCCTTTCGAGCTCACGACGACGCCGCCGGGCTGCCCCCACGTGCTCCAAGAGGTGTCGCTGCCCGAGGCCGGGTCGAAGCAATGCACGCGCTCCCCGGCGATGTCGACCCACCAGAGGCGGGCCGTTGCCGCGTCCCACATTGGACCCTCCGGATGTTGAGCCCGGATGTTCAGTGCAACTTCGACCTGTGCGTCACCCATGGACCGACACCTCAGACGTGAACGAGTGCACCTGCTCCGGGTACGGTCTGGCTGGATCGGCACCGTCCCGGTAGATGAAGCAGAAAATACTCGAAACCCTCGGCGCCGGTGGGCAAGGCATCGAACGTCTAGCCGATGACGAAGAACTTCTTGAACGGCACCCGAGTCCGCCAGGTGGCGGTGAACCCGTCAGGGAACGAGTAGATGCCGCCGGTGACGAGCTTGATTTTGTTCCCGTCGGGGGTTTCCAGTTCGGCCTCGCCCTCGATGACGTGGAAGGTGTCGGAGCCGGTGACGCGGTAGGGCAGCTCCGCGCCCTCCTCCGCGTCGACCCTCCACAGCCCGGCCATCGGGACTCCCTCTCCCTCCCCTCGGAGCCAGTGGACCTGCCCGAACGGCTGGCCGTTCTCGACGTGGGATTCCCATGACTCGGCGGTCACGGAGGAGCTGCGGTATTCAGTGGTGTTTTCCATGTGTCCCTCCAAGGAGACGTGGCCGGCGGTTGCGACCAGCGTGATCTGCGTCGTACCCACCGCTTCGTCGGTGGCGGCCGATCGATACCGGGAGTAGCGGTCATCGTGCGCTGCTCTCGGTCTCCAGCGGATCGAAATGGTCGGTTCGGTCTCAACTACTGTGTCTTACCCCGGGATGCTCGATATCACCCAGATCGTGTGATTTTGGAGCACAGACTCGATGCCCTTCGTGTTTCAAGATCGGCAGCCGCGTGCGCACCCGGCCCCCGGATTGCGAGGCCCGGTGGCCACCGAAGGGCTTTCACCCCGATGGGGTGATGTGCTAGGCGCTGCGCTGGCGGATGGTTGTCGGTGGGGTGTATTTCCCCCAGGAGGCGCACAATGCGAACAAGATGCCCAGGATCCTCACGCGACCCCGCCGCGCGATCAATCTCACCGTGGCCTGAACTCCGGTAGGAAGCGACGTCCGTGGATGCCCAACACCGTATCGGCGCTGAGATCTGCGAGGTCGGCGATCCGCGAGGTCGGCCTCACCGGCGCCAACGCCTGACGCCATGTCCTGGCGGCCCAACCCTAACCGAGGAAGACAACAGCGGTGCACAGCCGGTGTCCCCTTTCCAGAGTCGCCGGCGCGACCGAACCATTCGACAACGCAGAGCCGTTCGACAACGCGACCGTACGAGAACAAAGAACCGAGGCCGGACAAGAACAAGAAGGGTCGACGTCGCACCGCTTCGGCGGTGGACAGCGCGCCGCCATGCACGTTGCAGTCGACCCTGACTCTGCCGCAATAACTGACGAGCAATTCAGCCGCAAAGGAGAATCAGCATGAATAACCAGTCCTCTCATGTCGATGTTGTCGTGGTCGGGGCCGGATTCGCCGGCCTAAGCGCGGCCCGCAACCTCAGCAAGGCCGGTGTTTCGGTTGTCGTGCTTGAGGCCGACGACCGCGTCGGCGGCCGGTCCATGCCGGGAACTCTTGCAGGATATGTCGTGGACCTTGGCGGGCAGTGGGCGGCGAGTTCCCAGACCCACCTGCTGAACCTGGCCGAGGAGCTAGGGGTCAAGACCTATCCGCAGTACATCGGGGGCGAGCACATCCTGGACATCTCCGGGCGCGAGGCCCGCTATAAGGAAGGCGAAGACCTTCCCCTTGAGCCCGCAGATCTGGCAGAGTTCAACAAGCTGATGGGCGAGCTGGACTCCTTGGCCGGCAAGCTCGACGTCACCTCACCGGGGTCCGTGGAGGGCGCGGACGCCCTTGACTCCCAGACGTTCGAGAGCTGGCTGCAGAGCGCCACCACCTCGGAGCCGGCGCGGTCCGTCTTCCGTGTGATCGTGCAGACTGTATATTGCGTCGAGCCCGGCCAGTTGTCACCGTTTGCTGTCATGGTCTACGCCGCCGCGGACGAGGGGCTCGCGCACATGCTCGGCACCGTTGGCGGCGCCCAGGAGACCCTCTTCGTGGGCGGTGCCTGGCAGATAGCCTCGAAGATGGCTGAGGAGCTCGGCGACGCGGTCATCGTGAACGCCCCGGTACGGGCCATCGAACAGACCGACGGTGGGGTGACAGTCACATCCGACGCCGGCGTCTGGACCGCCTCGTTTGCCGTGGTGGCCACCGCCCCGCCGATGGCCGCGCGGATCTCCTACACCCCCCCGATGCCTGCGCGCCGCGACGCCTTCACCCAGCGGATGCCGATGGGCAGCATCATCAAGCTGCACGTCGCCTACCAGACGCCGTTCTGGCGCGACAAGGGTCTCAGCGGTGCAATCCTCTCCGATCGCATAACCACGGGTTTGTGGATGGACCATACAATCCCGGGCGTCGAAACCGGCGGCATGGTGGGCTTCTTCGGCGGCGGCTACGCCCAGACCTGGGTCGAGCGTTCACCCGAAGAGCGACGTGCCCAGGTCCTCGAAGATCTCGCCACGTATCTGGGCCCCGAGGCGATGAACCCGATCGAGTATCTGGAACGATCATGGCCGGAGGCGCCCTGGCAGCGGGGAGCGTACTGGGCCATGCCCAGCACGGGCGCCCTGACCGCCTTCGGGGTTGCCCTCCGAGAGCCGGTCGGACGGATCCACTGGGCCGGCACCGAAACGGCCGACGAAAACATTGGCTACTACGACGGCGCAATCCAGTCCGGTGAGCGCGTCGCCGAGGCCATCGTCAAGCAGCTTAGAGCCTAGGCAGGTTCTGAGATTGGCCTCTTTGACGAGCGGAAGGCGTACGGCAGCTTGTCCAGCGGGAATGCGGGAACACTGGCAGGCGGTGCTCGCCTACCTCGACTCCGTGCGGAGCGTAGGTCCCAACGTGCCAAGCCTGGTCCGCACACGTTGCGACGCCCCATTACCGGCTTGAGCGGGTCCGTGAAATTATCGGCCCTGCCGCCCTGGACGACGGTTTGCGTGCGGCGCCTGAAACCGCGCGCCCCCAATTCGGAAACCCTCGTGGCCGGCAGGGCTGTCCTCAAGCGGGCCAAGAGAGCATACCGAACAATCTTCCAACTAGCCGAACCCTCGACCGACTCCCCGGTGACACTTGAACCGCGAAACCATGGACTTCAACTAGTTGGAAGGAACGTTCAGGGTAGTTGGAAGTCTTCCAACTAGGTTTGCATAATCATGGCCTTCTAAATATGGGAAGCCGCACCGTGATGGTGGATCAACCTGGCGCTGATGCAGCTGCGGCATTCAAGACTGAGGAAGAACCCAAGGCGCCGCACCCCAGCGATCCGGGACGCGGTCCTGAATTGGCTTTATGACCGGCATCTAATCGGACAAGCAGTTGTGGCCGCCGCGGAAGCCGTCAGCGGCCCAGATGAGGCAGCTCACGGGTCGGAACAACGCGAGCGCCACTTCTCTGTGGCAGCAGGCGTTCGCTCTAGCCGATCCCCAGGAGGGCAAGCCCCGTCTGCGCTGGTCCGGCGACTCGGACGATCAGGACGTGATGGTGCACCGGTACGGGCCGTGCCCTTTGTCTGCCCCAACCAGCAATCTGTCACTAGCGGATTTCGCGAGGGTGTGCCTGGGATGACGCGGGGACACGCGCCAGCGCATTATTGCAGGCGGCCAACAGGGTGTCCCGATGTCCGTCAAGCCAGGCGAGACGCTGGTCTTCCAGCCGGATCTTTGCATGATCGTTGTCGGAGAGGGCTTCTCCTCTCCGGCCCCGGCTGCGGCGCCCCAGGCCCCGCTTCAGGCGTTTGGCCTCCAGCAGCAGCGGCAGCGCCTCCACCTCGGCCGCCGTCGGCCGCACCTCCCGGCTGTAGGCGGCCAGCAGGTCGGTGACCCGGTTGAGGTTGAGCGCCACCTTGTGGTCCTCCTGCCCCTGGCTCGTGTACACCTTGCTCACATCATGGACGGCGACCGCAAGATCGAGAACCCGCACATCCGGGTGGGAACTGTCGAAATCCAGAACTCCTGCCACTTGATCGCCGTTAAAGATGAGACTGCCGCGCCGGGCGCCGCCGTGCACCACCACCCGGGGCAGGCCCGGTAACAGGTAGGTCAGCCGCTCCACCAAGTGCGCCGTCCGGGCGCGCAGCGACGGATCCACCCCCTCTTCCTTGCTCCGGCTGCGCAACTCGGTGAGTACCGCCGGTTCGATCACCACCGCGGGCAGGTCGGCAACGATCTGGTGGTACCTTGCGAGCGTCTGTCCCAAGGCGCGCACATGGGCCGGCGACTCGTCGTCGAACGGCATCCCCTCGACGGCCCGCGTAGCAATCCACAGACGTCCGGCAAGGTCGGCGTGATTCTCTCCGGAGCGGGCGGGCACCACCTCCGGTGCCGGGAATCCCCGGTCCCGGAGCAGCCGCATCAAATGCAACTGCCGGGTGAGTTCCTCACGCGGTTTGGACCGGTACGAGCGGCGCAGGTAGTGGATGCCGTTCCCGGCAGTAACGCGCAGGTGCTCGTTTTTGCCGCCTGTCACCGGCGTGACGGACGTCCAGCCGCCCAGCGGCCACAGAATCGCGAGTTCGGCCAGCGGGAACTCCTGCCCGGCACGGTCCAGCAGCATGCCCACAGTTGGCGTCACGCTCCCGCCCGTCCTTCCGCTACCCGGTAGAACTCGTCCCGGTAGTGCCGGAATGCGGTGTTACCGCCGTTCCGCCAGTCGGCTTCGCCGCTCTTGATCTCCCGGTTGAGGCTGTGGAAGATGTAACGCGCCCAATGGAAGCGCAGGTTTGACAAACGTTCGCCGCCGGCGGCCTCCCGGTAGGCGCCGAGGAACGCGGCGCATGGTTGATCGGCGCGGGAAAAGTCGCCGGTGGCAGCGTGAACGCCTTGGCGCACCCGGTGCAGGAACTCAGCCACATCGCGGGCGGGGTCTGCCGGCGCGCTGCGGTCGAGGTCGATCACGGTGACCGTGTCGTCGGTGAGGAAAACATGGATCGGGCGGTACTGCCCGTGGCTTTGTGCCAAAATGCCGTCCACGGTGTAGTGGCTGAGGGCGTCCAGGCGGCTGAGCATGCCCAGAGCCATATCGACATAATCCGGGTGCTCGGTCACCACTTTGGCGAGGCGTTTGGCCAGGCTCGTCAGTTCCCCCGTCACCAGGAGGGATTGGGGGGCACCGATCTGCGGTTCCATGCCGTGCAGGCGGGCAAGCCACGATCCCGCACGGGCGCACCCCTCGACGAGTCCAGCGCCGTCGTCGAGCAGCGCCGAGAGCGGCCGGCCGGGGGCTCCCTGGCACAGCAGGATCTTTTCTGTCCCATACCAGGCCAGGGGCTCGACGACCTGGTACGGTGACCCTGCTCCCAGCCCCGCGTTACGCATCGTCTGCAGTTTTGCGTGCACCGCAGGTCCGTCGTCGAAGGGGAACAGCTTGGCGAAGACGGGGGCGCTGCCGTCGAGTTCGACCTGTACCGTGGCGGCCCCCGAGCCGTCCAGCTGAATCACGTTTGTGGTCCAGGTGCCGCCGTCGGCCGTAGCGTCGGCGCCGGCAGCGCCCAGGTGCGGGCGGATGTAACGGTCAAGGAACTCTGGTGTGCAGACCCATTTTGCACGGCTGACCTGCTCCTCTTTGACTTGACGGCTCTGGGCCCGGATTTCGGTGCGGTTCATGTGTCCTCCGTTACGGTGATGGGATTATCGGTGAGCCAGCGCACTCGTGCGCCCTCGCGCTTCAGCAACCGCGCGAAACTGTGGGCGTCCTTGGACTGCCGGGGTGCGATCGCCTGCTTGATCAGCAAGTTGTCGCACTTCTTGGCGATAATGATCAGCCGGTGGGCCTGGAAGACTTCCGGCAGGGCGGCCAGGTCCGCGTCCGCCAGCGGGGTGTGGCTGCGGTAATGCCGAAGGAAGGTCCGGCAGCGGTCTTTGTCAATGTCGTCCCCGGGGCCGTCGACCGGGTCTTGCCGGCAGAATGACCTCACTGCATAGACCAGATCCAGAGTGAGCAAGTCATGCGCTGACCTGTCGAAGTCAAGCACACCGGTCAGCAGGCCCCCGTCGAACAGCAGAGCCGACTGGCCGTAGGATCCGTGGATCGCCAGAGCGGTCAGGTCCTTCTGTTGCTGCCCGAGCCCGACGTTCAGCTGCTCCATCCTGCCGGCCAGATAGCGGGCTTGTTCCTGTACCTCCGCTCCGGCATTGACGTCCAGCACTGGCGACACGACGTCGACCGCGGCGTACAGATGCTCCTTGCCCAGTTGCCCAAGGGCAGCCAAGCCCGAGGAGCGGTGCGGCTCTCCCACCGGCGTCAGCTTGGACACGATGGCGTGGTAGCGGGCAAGACCCTGCGCAGCGGCGGCCATTTGGTACGTGTCGCCGGGATCGAAAGCGTGGCCGGGCATCAGGTGCATGACCGTATGCAGGACACCCCCGACTTGGACACAGACCGCGCCGTCACGGCTGCGCTGGATGGGCGGGGCAGGGTAGCCGTGGCGGCGCAGGTGATCGATGAGGGAATACTCGAACTGCGCGCCGGCTACCGTCTTCAGGTTGTGCGAGCGCCGCAGCACCACCTCACCCGCGTCCGTGCTGACAAACCAACTGAGGTTCGAGGTACCCCTTTTGGCGCGGTGCCACACCCGCCAGCGGCCAAGGTCGTACGCGTCCTCCAACACGCGGAACAGCAGTGGTTCGTCCGCCGCCGCCGACAACCGCCAGTCTTGGCGGGCCACCGAGTTGTGCAGCCGCCGGCCGGTCAGGCCGGCCTCCGGCTCGGCCCTGCCGGAGGGCGCGTTGCGGACGCCGCCGATGGAGGCGGGGCCTCCGGTGGAACCCGCGACGCAACCCGGCACTGGCTGGAAGCTTGGCTCCGTCATGGCCTGGCTTCCCCTAAATGGGTAGTGGGGTCGTCTGCTTCGAAATCACGGGGAAGGTTGGTGGGGCGCCCGTAGCCGGCGCCCCTGCGTTTCAGCACCGGCTGGGAACCTCTGATGCCCTGGAGCAGGCACATCTCGGCGTAGAGTCCGCCTGCCGCTATGAGTTTGTGGTGCGAGCCGTGTTCCACCACCTGCCCGCCGTCAAGGACCACGATTTCGTCCGCTTCCATTGCTGCGGTCATTCGGTGCGTAATGATTACTGACGTGCGTCCGGAGGCGACCTGGCGAAGTGCGCGCAGCACGGCATGCTCGGAGCGGGCGTCAAGGCCGGTGGTGGGCTCGTCGAGCACAAGGATCGGGCAGTCCTGCAGGACCGCGCGTGCCAGCGCCAGCCGCTGTCTTTGGCCTCCGGACAGCGTCGCCCCGCGCTCGGACAGCACCGTGTCGTAGCCGTGCGGAAGGGCCGTCACGAAGTCATGGGCAAGGGCAGCACGGGCGGCTCGCTTGATCTCGTCCAGTGAGGCGTCAGGACGCCCATACGCAATGTTCTCCCGGATCGTCGCCCGGAACAGCAGTGCCTCCTGCGTGACGAGCCCGACGTGGGTGTGCACGCTCTCGCCGGTCAGGTCGCGCAAGTCCGCGTCGTCGAGCAGGACGCGGCCGCTAGTGGGATCCTGCAGCCTGCACATCAGGGCCGCGATCGTCGATTTGCCCGCACCCGTGGGGCCGACGACCGCCAGAGTGGTGCCCACGGGGACGGTCAAGTCCACGCTTCGCAAAACGAGGCGGTCTAAAGTGTAGGCGAAACTTACGCGCTCAAGGCTCAGCTTCTCCTTTGGCGGGGCCGCGGGACGGGCGCCGGGCTTGTCCTGCAGCTCCAGGGGACGTTGGAGAGTGTCCGCGATGCGTGCTGCGCGCACGCCGGCCCGGGTCAACTGGGCCGGCAGTTTCGACAGGGCCCGTGTTGGGCTGAAGAAGTCACGCAGGTACGACGTGAAGATCACCAGATCGCCCGGGGTAAGGTCACCTGTCAGTACGCGCTGGGCGCCGAGCCAAATGAGACCAGCCGTGGCCGTGGCCACCACCGCGTCCACCGCGGCCCCGAAGACAGCGCTCGTGCGCGCAGAGCGGAGCACTGCTGCGACAGAATCGTTGGAGCGGTCCCGGAAGCGCCTGGACTCGTGATCTTCCTTCCCTGAGGCTTTGACGAGTTTGATCGCCACCAACGCCTCCTGCGCCACGGCTGCCATGTCGCCCTCGATGACACGGGAGTTTTCCTCCACTGCCCGGATGCGGGCGCGGAAACCGGCGACCGTTAGCAGGAGCAGCGGCAGCGTTAGCAAAAGCGCCAGACTCAACTGCCAGTCCAGGATCAGCAGCACCCCTGCCATGCCCGCCAGCGTCATGATATTCGTCGAAGCATCCACGAGCGTTCCGGTGAGCAGCGCCTGCACTTTATCGACGTCTCCGGTGAGGCGCGTGGTCAGTTCACCGGTTGGCGTCCGCTCGTGGTAGCGGAGCGGGAGCCGCTGGAGACGGTCGTACAGCTTCGTGCGGACGGAGGCGGCGACACGTTCGCCGACCACTGTGAGAACGTAGCTCCGTGCGGAGCTGACCAGCGAGTCCAGGATGGCGATGCCGCCCAACGCAGCGATGACGAGGAGGAGGATGGCTTGCACGTCCTGGGGAGCGTGACCACTGCTGGGAAACAGTACCTTGTCGAAAAGGTACTTCAGCGGCCATGGTTTGAGCAGCGCCACTCCCGTGCCGGCAATTGCCAGCAGCGCGGCCAGCACGCACCCGGGCCACTGCGGCCGCAGGAACGGTCCGAAGGTCTTCAAGATCAGGCGCGCGCTCATGACCGGCACGCCCGAGGTGCCTGACGGGTGGCGACGAGAGGCGGTGCTGGGCCCCCTGGCCCCCGGCTGGGACCGTTTCACCGGTACCCACACCCCGTTGCGGTCTCAACGGCTGCTTCCCACGCGTCAAGCCAGTCCGGCACGAACGACGAGTTCCTGACAGGGCGGACCACCAGGCGGTAGAAGAGCACCTCTGCGAAAGTACGGGCAACGTAGGCAGGAGCTGAACTGACGGCACCCGCATCGCCACCGCCCGTGATATAGCCGTCCACGAACGACTCAACCCAGGGCACGGCGGCTCGCAGGGTCCCGCGGCGCGCGGCGCCCATCGTGAGGGTCTGCCCGATGAAGTGACCAAGGTCGCGTGCGGCAGGGGCCCAGGCGGCCCGGTCGAAATCGATAACCACAATGCTGTGCCGGTCCAAATGGATGTTTTTAGGCTGGAAGTCACCGTGGGTCACCACGCGGCCTCCATCGACCCGGGCCAGTCCCGCCAAAGTCCCCGCGGCAAGCCTTCCCAGCCGGACGGCGGCCTGAGGCAGAAGGTCGGCCAATGCCCTGGTGTACTCAGTGAGCTTGACGTGTTCGAAGTCCTCCGCCAGGACGGGAATCCGAAGGCCCCGTATATCCGGGATACTGTGCAGCCGGGCGAGCCAGCGGCCCGCCCGGCTGGCCTCAGGCGCTGTCGCCTGTGGGTCGCCCTCCAGGAGCGAGTGCAGGGTGGTGGCCGGTGCCTCCTCCTGTGCGAAGAGCTGACGGGCGGGATCGAAGCCGTACGGTGCGGGAACGCGCAGCTGGGGATCGTCGAAGCCGGCATGACGCAGGCCGTTGAGCAGTTGCCAAGCCTGCTCGCCGCCGCCCATGCGGTAGCCCTTGCCGATTACCGGGAGCGGAGCTGAGGGGCCGGATCCTGGGTCGAGTGTCACCGTCCACCGGACTACCGGCCGGCTCCGGGAGGCATGTACGACGGAGCGGGTCAGCACCTTTACCCGGCTTGGCGGCAGGGCATCGAGTGGCGGAGGTGAGGCAAGCAATGATTCGGCGATCGCGAGCCGTTCAGCCCCAGTAGCAGTGACAGGCGCGGCCGCGCCGGTGTAGGTGCTCATGTCAGGTCTCCCGTCGTTTCCGCAGTCAGGTAGGTGAGCCGTTCCCGTCCGGCTCTCACCGCCCGTTCAGCGGTATCGTCGCCAACGTCGCCGATCCCGATGAGCAGATGGAACGAGCGCGCCTCGGCGCGCATGCGGACAAGCACGCCGTGCCCGGGTTCCGGACCGTCTGGCTCGCACCAGGTAGTGCCTTCGTCGCCGGGCAGAGCAACCCACACCGCCGTCCCACAGTTGCGAACACCACGCCAGTTCGGTCCTCCCTGGCGCTGCAGCTCTGCCGCACCGTGGCGGAGGAGTCCGCAGTAGTCGGGTGACAGACACGTATCGACGGTGATCGCCGGTACGGCCGCAGGCAGGTCGTAGGCCACCAGCAAGGAAGGGCTGACGTTGTCCAAAACGATCTGCTTGCGGAGGCCGTGAAGCAGGCTGCCCTCTTGCACGTTGGTCAGCTCGGCCCGGAGCACGCCGTCTTCGCGGTGGAGGGTCACTTCGTGGCGGTCGTGCACACCGCCGCTGTCGGCGAGCCCCCCTGGATGGTTGGCGGGTACTTCCATGTAGCTGTTCATTTCCTCTTGGCGGTTCCAGTCATCGGTCGGGTTTCCGACCATCAGCACGCCGCCGTCCGGGCCGTGCCACGCGAGGTAGACCAGCCGACCGCCGTGAGCCGGGGCCAGCACAGCGAACAAGTGCTCGCTTCTCAAAACCAGTTCCTCAATGCCGTCGTCGTCGATATCGACCAGCTCGGCCCCGAGGGAGCGCGCCTGGCCGCCAAACCATTGGGCGGCGGCAACCAACACGCCGGTAGCGCGCCCATGGCTCGCGACCGCCTTGGCCCAGGCTGCAGGCGGCCGGTCCGGGCGGTCGACGTCGTGCCAGGCCGTCTCGTACGCCGAAGCGAGCAGGTGCTTCCAGGCCAGTGCCGTCAGCCGTGGTTCGGCACCTGCCCTCTCTGCGCCGGCCACTGCACGGCGTGCCCGGGCGAGGTGCTCCTGGTAGGGGCCCCACGCCTCGTCCCGGTTCCAGCCACCATAGTCTTCTCCCGCATGCCAGTCCTGGGCCAGTTCCACAAATGTGCCGCGTTCGACGACACGGGCGCCGGCTGCCCTACGGCGTTGGTCGAGCCAGGACGGCAGATCCACCGGTATCAGGTTCGGCTGGGTGGCCAGCCAGCGGAGGAACTCCTCGTACCTCTCAAGGGCGCTGGGGTGCCATGGGCCCACTCCGGCGCTCTTTTCCATGTCGTCGGCATAAACCAAAACGGTGTCGTCACCGGGGGCGGTTGGAAGATCGGCTGTCCGGGACAGGCTGCGCCAGTGGCTCCGGTCATCTGGAGGAATCCAGTAGCGCACCCGGGTTGACATCGGCACCACCTGCAGGCCGTAGCCGCCTTCGATGCGGTAAGGGCGCAGGGCGTCGGCAGGAGGGGGACTGGCAGGGTCGGCACCGTCAAAGTCCGCCCTGTCGCTGCCGCCGTGGGCGCCATCTGTGGGGTACAGCAGTCTGTCATCGAGCAGGACGTACCGGTAGCCGCCATTCGGCAGGGCCGGGTCGGTCAGCACCTTCGCGACGTGGTCCGTGTCCCACACCCGTTCGGGAATCCAGCAGATGTCCAAATCCGCCGGGGGGCAGCCAAGGTGGCGTCGGTAAAGCCAGAACAGTTCATGCAGCTGCCGCCGGATAAACTCCCGGTCGAAAACCGTGAGGATGCTTTCGGAGTATGTTCCGCCGATGAGTGAGATCAGGCCGACGTCGCGCAGCCGGCGGACCTCTGCGAGGAACCAAGGGTCGTGCCAGGCGGCTGCTTCGACCATCGTCCCGGACAGATGGAGATTCAGTGGGACCCGATACTTTTCATGCAACCGCAACAGGGCGGCGTAACCGGTTACGAGCGAGGTCAGGCCTTCCCGGTCCCGATAGCCGTCGGTGACCAGGAACTGATTGGCATGCTGGACGAGCGCCAGTGGAAGTGGAGTGGACCGCTGCCCCGACCGGGGCATCGCGATGGCGGGTGATGCGGCGCTGCTGACTACGTTCCCTGCCCGGCGGGAGTTGGCAGCCTCCTCGTAGAGCGCCACGTATTCACGTGCAGGTCCCCGCCAGGAGAAGTCCGCCCTCATCGCCCGTTGCTGCAGCCGATTCCATTCAGGCGCGCGCCGGTACACCGCCAGTCCGTTATCCACAGCCGACAGCATGGAGGCGACCCGGCGCTGCACGAAGACGAACCCCAGCCCCTCGGCTGGATCCTCGACGTAATCCTTCACAGTGTCCGCCAGTCCACCCGTTCGGCGGACAACGGGGATGGTGCCGTACCGAAGGGCGATCAGCGGCGTGAGCCCGCAGGGCTCGAAAACGGACGGAGCAAGGAAAAGGTCCGAACCCGCATAGACCTGCCGGGCCAGGGACTCTCGCGACGTGGGATGGAATGCCACACTGCCCCGGAAACGCCGGACCGCTGCCTTCAGTTCCCGCCGGTACCGGTGCGCCCCCTCGCCCATCACGACGACTTGCGCCCCGCGCGCTACGAACTGGTCGAGGGCCGATGACAGCAGCCCTATTCCCTTCTGCGAAACAAGCCTGGCGACCATGCCAAACAGCGGGCGGTCCGGTGCGGGCTCCAAGTCGCTGATTCGCTGCAGGACCACCTTGTTCGCGCGCTTGCCGGCGATGAAGGAATTGTCATAGCGGGTCTCGATCCACGGGTCCCGGCAGGGGTTGAACTCCTCGTAATCGATCCCGTTGAGAATGCCCCGCACGGTTTCGACCCTCGCACGAAGCAGCCCGTCAACACCTGCTCCGTGTGCTGGAGTCAGGATTTCCTGCATGTAGTGGGGGCTGACGGTGTTGACCCGGTCAGCGAAGGCGATGCCCCGCTCGAGGAGAGTTCCTGCGGGGGGCAATCCGATCAGCCGGTCAGTGGCGGCCCCAACCCGCCCCTGATAGGCAATATTGTGGATCGTGAAGACGGTGCCCGTGTCTGCCAGCTCTCGCCGGTAGGGTCCCTGACGGGCTTCCTGGGCGATCAAACCGCAGTGCCAGTCATTGCAGTGGATGACGTGGGGCCGCCAAGGGCCTTGCGCCGCCAAAGCGGCGATTGCCTTTGAGAACAGCACGAACGGCATCACGTCGTCGTCCTGGTAGCTGTAGGGGACCGCCTGTTCGAACCACCCCGCAAGGTCGAGCGCGAGGACCTCCACTCCGCCCAGCGGCGGGAGGCTGCGGACGACGACCGGCTGGGCGACGGGGCCATAATCCACGTCGAACGTCAACAACGGGTTTCCGTTGAGTCCCGGGTACGCCGGGATCACCAGGCGCACGTCGACGCCCAGCTCAGCCAGCCGCTTCGGAAGCGCGCTGCTGACATCAGCCAGCCCGCCTACCTTCATGAACGGGTACGCCTCAGCACTGGCGAACATAATGCGCCGCGCCCGGTGCGGCAAGACAGTTGGGAGTTCCTCTGCAGGATGGGTCTGGCGCACCGCACTGCCTGTAGTTCCGTTGCTGCGGATGATCACGGTAGACCCACGCGTCCTGGTCCTATGGCTACTGCCCTCATGACCTCATCGCCTTTCGTGCCAGTACGGGGCCGAAGTGCTCGGTAGCTGTGGCGCAGATGTAATCGGCCAGCCGCAAGGCCGCGTCCGGGACACCCTTGAACCCCGGGAAGGCATTGACATCCACGACATCAGGGGTGATGGACGGTCCCTCCTCAGCGGACCTGCGCACAAGGAAGGTGATCTTCATGGCCGGGCCGCCTCCACCCGGGCTCCGGCGGCGGGGACCGGATAGGTTCCGGTAAACATGGCCGGAACCCGAATGGCTCCGAGCGCGGCGCGTTCGCGGGCCACGACGACGTCGGCCCAGCCGAGCTCCCAGGACACCTCGGCCGAAACCGGGCCACCGGCGAACGCGTGGGTGTGTACCCGGGTGCCGTGCCGGCGCAGTTCCTCGGTGACGCACCGCGGCTGGGCCTGGCGCGCGTCGTGCTGCTCCGAGACGACTACGACCCTCGGACCGCTCCCCAGGGACGGTTCCGTGTCCCACTCCATGCCACCAGCCCCATCCGTTCGACTTGCCGATGCGGACCTCAAGAACGCTCCGGAAACGGCGACGCCTTCCGGAACGGCTCCGGAAGCCCCCTGCCGAACTGCTGCCGGATCGTTGGGTGCTGGGTGATTGCGGGTTAGTTAGTGGCCAAGCCCCTTAAGAAACCTTAAGTTTGGGCCAATAAAGCTCTAATAACGTCCCTCCCACGCTCCTACTGCTCACCGCCGCTGTCAAGAGTCGGACACCGTTGGAATCCGGGCTGGCGGGCTGGCCGGGCTGTATAGGCCAGATAGCTTGACAGGCCCGGTCAACGCGCCCTCAGTAGCCGAGTCCGATGTAAGAAAAGATCAACTAGTTTGGCTACGGGAAGATGCGGCCGGGCTTGTGCTGCTGCGTCAACGCGGGCGAGGGGATGTTCCTCGGGAACAAATAGCCTGGCAATCTACAGTCGTCGTTGGTGAGATCCCGACCTATCTGAGCAAAATTCGTTGGCGAGGAATGCCGGACTGGTCGCGGCGGCGGGGATCGGCGACGGGTGATGTCTGAGCCGAACGCGAGCACACCTTGATCGACGTAAAATGCTGGTATGGCACCAAAGCTGGCGCCCTACTTGAGCTACGCCGACGCTCCCGCCGCAATTGCCTGGCTGGAAGCGATTGGTTTTATAGTGGTCGTCCGTCAGGACGGTCCTGGCGGTACGGTGATGCACTCTGAACTGCGGATGGACGAGGTTGTCGTCATGGTCGCGAGTGATGACAGCGACTATGTTGTAGCTCCGCTTGTTGGGAGGTCGACCGGGGCGGGCATGTATGTCGTTAGTGGCGATGTTGATCTGCTCTACGCCGCCGCAGTCAATGCCGGAGGCGTATCGGTTTTCCGGCCCGAGGACACTGAGTGGGGGACGCGGCGGGCTCGCGTGCTGGACCCGGGCGGGCGGGAGTGGAGCTTTGGGTCGTACGAACCCGGAGTCGGATGGTAGAGGAACCCCGGTCTCATGCACCAGATCGGGCAAGCTTGCGGGATTGGCGGGTTGAGAACGCGGCGCGGTCCGCGGGTGATTTCGTCGGCGTTCATTGAGGTTCTCGGCCATGCGCTCCGGACGGACCGACTGGGGGATCACCTGCGGGCTGGAAAGGACAGGCAGCGCCCGTCCCTTCCAGGTCCGCCAGGTCAGCGGCCTCGGCGTCCGACCTCGTCGGTGCCGTCGGTCTCGATCCGCTCCTTGCGCACCTCTTCGGACACAGCTTCCTCGTCCGTGACGGTCTCCGTACCGAGCCTGACCCGTTCGATCGGGACGGTTTCCTTCTCGACCTTGGGGCGCTCCTCGTGGAGGACCACTTCGTGCTCTTCCTCGCTCAGTTCCGGCCCGGACATCGCAGCCCCGACATTGGCGTCGGTGAGGGGCTCGCGCTCGACCCGCACCTCCTCACGGCTGACTGGGACCGTTTGCGTGACGTTCTCGCTCACGATGTAAATACGCAGCCGGGCCCGGCCTGCCTCGCGGGTTTCCTTACCCACCCGGAGCTGTTCCTCCGAGCGGGTCATGGCATCGTCAGTGGTCGGGCCAGAGGTGTCACGGCCGACGGTGCCTGGCGCATCCGCGGTGTAGGTCCCGGCATCCATCCCGGTTCCGGCGGTTGAGTAGCCTCCGGTTCCGGCGGTTGAGTAGCCTCCGGTTCCGGCGGTTGAGTAGCCTCCGGTTCCGGCGGTGCCGCCGGCAGAGGTTCCTGTTCCGGCGAGTTCGTAGTGCCGGTAGAGCGGCTCTTCCTCCTCGACGCTGAGTTCATCTTCCGGGTCCACGTGCGGAGCCCCTTGACCTGATCCTTGGTGTACGGCACCCGGACCTCGGCGCCCTCAAGGGTAGCGTCATGCAGAGGCACGAAGGTCTCTTTGGTGCCGAACAGGCCCGTGACAACGGTGATCCAGCTTAAATCCTTGGTCCTGTCATCGAGGTAGAGCTGTCGGAGGGTGCCGATCTTGTTTCCGTCGGCGTCGATCACGTTGGCCCCGCTGCCCGAAAGCCGGTCGATGTCGTCCTTGGTGATCATTTCATTTCCTCTCTTCCGACGGGCGTTGGGATCGCGCCCGGTGCGTGTAAAGGGTCCAAAGTGCCTCCGGCGGGCGTGAGGCCAACGATGCCCGGGACGGGCCCCGAAATTCGACGCGGCCTGAACGCAACCTTGGGGCTGCACCCATCCTCGGTTGGAGGCGGGCCGGTCGCAAGCGCCCCGATCGCTCCCGAAGTAACACTGCGGCGCCGCTTACAAGCTGACCAGCGGCGGACAACAAGGACGCGGCCGGCTGAGGCATTCTCGACGGCGCCTCTGCATCGGGAACCCAGCCACCCAACCCAACCCCCGGGGATGACCGTCAGCCCCAACGCCGATTTGCTTCGCAGAAGTGCTCTAAAGGATTAACAAAGCGGGTAAAACCTTTCAGTGAAACTAGTAATCGTTTCACCATTGCCGTCCTTCTAGCGAGCTTCCATCCGCTGTGCCATCGTTGGTGCTAAGCGCCCTTAGTGGTTGAGGTAGGGGGGGCGCTCATCAAGAAGAATCCTGGGCGGAGATGAGGCAAGCGATGGAAAATAAAGGAAAACTAGTTGCCATTCTATTGGGCGGGTATTTGCTCGGTAGAACAAAGAAAATGAAGTTGGCTCTGACCGTCGCCGGGACCTTGGCCGGCCAGAAGTTAGGCGGGAACAGAACTCAATTACTGGGCCAACTCAACTCATTGATCCAGTCTTCCCCCGAAGCGCAGCGTCTAATGCAGCAACTTACGGGCCAGTTGGCGGAAGCGGCCAAGGGAGCCGCGATTGCCGGGGCCAGCCGGGGAATCGAATCAGTCAGCTCAAATCTGAAGAGCCGAAGCGAAAAGCTAAACGCCGCCACCGGAAGCCTAAAGGATGTGATTCCCGGAAGCGGCGGTGGTAAGCCAGCGCAGAAAGAATCTGACGAAGACAATGAGGAGGCCGCCGCCGACCAGGAGGAGGAGGCCGGTGCTGATGAG
The DNA here is from genome assembly GCF_059091865.1 of Arthrobacter sp. B0316-1-20. Classification (NCBI taxonomy): domain Bacteria; kingdom Bacillati; phylum Actinomycetota; class Actinomycetes; order Micrococcales; family Micrococcaceae; genus Arthrobacter; species Arthrobacter sp. B0316-1-20. The sequence goes on from NZ_JBNHHC010000002.1 coordinate 220,981, forward strand.
GAGCCGGCGGAGGATGAGGCCGGTGCTGATGAGGAGCCGGCGGAGGATGAGGCCGGTGCTGAAGAGGAGCCGGCGGAGGATGAAGCCGGTGCTGAAGAGGAGCCGGCGGAGGATGAAGCCGGTGCTGAAGAGGAGCCGGCGGAGGATGAGGCCGGTGCTGAAGAGGAGCCGGCGGAGGATGAGACCGGTGCTGAAGAGGAGCCGGCGGAGGATGAAGCCGGTGCTGGCGAGAAGAGCACTTCCAACGAACGCCCGCAAGCTAGTTCGTCTAGCTCCGGCAGTAAGTCAAACACCCCGCCCGTGAAGGCAGCCCGTAAGAGTTCGCCTGCCGCCGGTGACCGCAAGCCCTCTACCAGGTAAGGAGCCGCTGCCATGGCTGAATCCAACACCGGTTCGATAACCGACAAACTTCCACTGAACACGCTGAAAGAGAGCGCCATCGACTATGGCAAGGCACTGTTTAAGAACTGGCTGGGCAAGAGAGCGGACAACATCTCAGGTCTGGTAGGCCGGATGATCAACCCCTCCGAGGGCGGCGGGGTCAAGGACAAAGCCACCAGCGGGGGTGTCAAGGCCGCGGTCAAAGGAAAAAGCCCGATTATGGGTGCCTTCAAAGGCGCATTGTCCGGGGTGAAGGACAAAGTGAAGAATCTATTCACGGGCGGTGGAGGCAAGGGAAGCAACCCGCACAAATTCACCAACATAGTCGAGTGGATTGAGGTTGGGGTGCCTGTCACCGTTGCCTACAACCAGTGGACTGAGTTCGAGCAGTGGCCGGACTTTATGAAGAAGCTCGAAAACGCAAAACACAGCCAGGACGATGGCAAGGTCAAGTTTAAGGGACAGGTTTTCTGGTCACACCGCTCATGGGAATCGACAATCGTGGAAATGGTTCCCGATGACCGCATCGTCTGGGTCTCCACGGGCGAGAAAGGTTATCTGAACGGCTCCGTTACCTTTCACGAAACAGCGCCTCGGTTGACGAAGATCTGCATTGTTGTCGAGTACCACCCTCAAGGTTTCTTCGAGAAAACGGGAAATATTTGGCGTGCTGTGGGCCGACGTGTGCGGGTGGAGATGAAACGGTACGTGCACAGGGTGATGACCCACACCATCCTCAACCCCGATGACGTCGAAGGCTGGCGCGGAGAAATCCGGGACGAAGAAATCGTGCGAACGCACGACGAAACCCTGGAACAAGAACGAGCGGATGCAGAAGCCGCTGAACAGGACGAAACCGGGGGCGAATACGAAGAGAACGAGTACGGCTCGGAAGAAGAGGGCTCTCCTGAGGAAGGCGAAGAAGTATCGGAGGAAGGCTCCGACGTCGGCTACGAGGAGGACGAAGAAGGGGGAGAGCCGGAAGCCGGTGCTGCTGACATCGATCGCGAACCGGGGGAGGAATACGACGAAGAACCCGTCGCTGACGAGGGTGACGAACTCGGTGAAGACGAAGGCTATGAAGAACCCGAACAACAAACGTCCGAAAGGAAGTAGCAGCAATCATGACTACCATGTCGCAGTCACGAAGCGGATACATCGATCGTCCTCGATCCAGTTCACTGGCGGACGTCATCGACATCATTCTGGACAAAGGACTGGTAATTGATGCATACGTGCGCGTCTCACTGGTGGGCATTGAAGTTCTGACCATCGATGCTCGTATCGTTATTGCCAGCGTGGATACCTACCTGCGGTTCGCCGAGGCGGTCAATCGGCTCGACCTGGAAGCCAAGGGCGGCAAGGACCTGCCGGAGATGATGGAGTCGTTGAACCAGAGCGGGTCCAAAGGCAAGACGAGTGGCGTCCTCTCCGGAGTGAAGGAGGCCATCGGCCGAGGGGGGGACAAGGCGGATGACGGCAATGAACGAAAAGAACGAGAGCCTGAGCCGGAGGCATCGCGTAGGTCTTCCCGCTAGCCGGGAAATGAGCTGCGCCCCATGATGCAATACGTCTACGGTATCGTTCCGGCGGACAGCCTCATGCCGCCGGGACTTTCCGGCGTCAACAAGGATCCGGTGCATCGATTGGTCCGCGGAGCACACGCCGCGCTCGTGACACCAGTAGAGGACCCGGACGCGCTGGCATCAACGGAGAACTTGTTGGCCCACGGGCAGGTGCTGGATCAGGTGGCCGCCACCGTCTCCGTCCTACCGATGACGTTCGGCACTGTAGTTCCCGACGCGGACACTGTCACCGAGGACGTGTTGCCAAGCATGCAGGAAGCGTATGCGTCCTTGTTCCGCCGCATTGAGGGAGCTGTGCAGTTCACAGTTCGTGTCCGGTACGAGCAAGAGACGGTTCTCGCAGAAATAGTTTCTGAAAACCCTGATGTCGCCCGGCTGCAGAAAGTGACAGCGAGCCAGGACGAAAACGCGTTTCACTACGAACGGATCCGTCTTGGGGAACTTGTGGTGGAAGGACTTGAACAGAAGGCGGCTGCTGATTCGGGTCTGATCGAAGCGGCGCTTGCCCCGTTGGCCCGCGAAACAGGGCACCGGGAATCCAATCAACCTGGCGACGTGATTGACCTTGCCGCGCTCGTGGACCGAGAATCAGCGGAGGCTTTCGTACAAGCGGTGGAGGAGTCCGCCCGGCGGTTCTCGAAGCGCCTGAGGTACCGGCTCTTGGGTCCCCAGGCGCCGTACGATTTTGTCGGGGAGTTATAGGGATATGGGACTGTTCTCCGCAATCTTCGGATTGCCGCTGGCTCCTGTGAAAGGCACGGTATGGATCGCCGAGCGCGTGCTCGAAGAAGCGGAGCGCGAGTACTATCACCCCGCCGTTATCCGGCGGAAACTTGAAGAAGTAGCCGAGGCGAAGGCCGCCGGTTCCGTTTCTGAAGAAGAGGCCGCTGCCCTTGAACAAGAGCTGGTAAACCGGCTCATTCAAGCGAATCGGCGTCACCGCCGGGAGGGATGATTATGGCGAATGAAGAGAGGACGCCGGTCAAGAAGCGGCCCGCATCTGAAGGAGACGGTCCAGCGAGAAAGCCAGTTCGCCGTCCCTCCGACGGTACCGCCTCCCAGAAAAGGCCCGGCAGTTCCGGCGAATCCCAGAGCCGGACGTCCAGCAGCAGGCCTTCCCAGCCGTCCAGCTCTTCAGAGTCCCGGCCACGGACGGACTCGTCTGGCGAGCAGCGTCCACAACGGGACTCTACGCCAAGTCCTTCCACCGAACGTGCCACCACGCCCCGAGCCAGTGAGAATGGCCTGACAGCCGGAATGGCAGCCCGCCAGGCCATGGAGCAGTTGCAAGAACTGACCAGCAGGGATGTTGAGGGAGTCGTAGGGATCGACAAGAACGACGACGGCGGCTGGACGATCACTGTAGAAGTCGTTGAATCACGGCGGATTCCGGAGACAGCAGATGTGCTGGCCGAGTACGAAGTTACTCTTGATTCAGGCGGCAGTTTGGCCTCATACCGCAGACAGGCGCGCTACGTGCGGGGACGAGGACACTCCGACTAGCTCAGGGCCTCGATACATCCATGATGCGTAGACCCCACATCTCGGGCAAGGCGGGAGAACCCAAACTATGAGTACCAGCAATACCCCCGGTTCGATGAGTCAGCGCAGCGCAGCGATGGAGCCGCAGAGAGACCGCGAGGGTACTTTGACCCACGTCATTGAAACGCTGCTGGACAAGGGGTTGGTGATCAACGCGGACATCATGGTTTCGGTGGCCGGCGTCGAACTGTTGGGAATTCGCATCCGTGCCGCTCTGGCTTCCTTCGACACGGCGGCCCGGTATGGGTTGGAGTTTCCCGCCGGCACCAACCAGGACACCGTTGCATGGCAGGATTCCTTGGAGCAGAAGGAAACCTGCCCGCAGTGCGGCAAACGAGCACCCGTTCGCCAACTGCTCAGCGAATTCTGTCCCTGGTGTGGCTGGCGAAGCGCGCAAGTACTTGAGCAAGATGGGCAAAGCTCCCGGGATCGAAGTCCTGTCGAGGCTCAAAGCGGCGCGGATCATGGCCAGGTCAGTGGCCCCGACGCGGGGGCGGCCACTGCCGGCACTAGTTCCGACCGGGAGCAGTAGGAAATGGCACCGGCATCGGGAACCCGAGCGGTCGGGGTACGTTCTTTGCCTGATACGCCCAAACCGGCCATGCAGCCCACCCGTGACCCAGGTGCCACCCTGCCTGACCTGGTCGAAGCATTACTCAACAAGGGCGTATTTCTCAACCTTGATCTCATCATCACCGTGGCGGACATACCGCTGATCGGAGTCAATCTTCGCGCAACCATTGCCGGCATGGAAACCATGCTCGAATACGGAATGATGCAAAGCTGGGATGCACGCACCCGGGCGTGGGCACGCGACTCAGTCTCCCGGCACGTGGGGCTTGAGCAAGACGAAGAGATCGTGGCGAAAGTGGCGGGCAGCTACTGCCACGAGGGAACGCCCACGGTCTGGTTGCCCGGCCATATCTACCTCACCACGCAGCGGTTGGTTGTGCACCGGCAGAGTCCGCCTGAGGTGCTCTGGCAAGTACGGATAGGCGATATCGAGACCTTGACCCTGCAGGAACAGACTTCCCGGGGCGGCCAATCCCAGCCAAGGCTGCGCTTGGAGAAAAACGACGGCGGCACTGGGCTCCTGTCAACAGCCGATCCCGAGCGCCTGAGAACACTGATTCTCAACACACAAACAGAAAACGATACCGGGAGCCCAACAGCACTAGCAGCACGCAGTGCCGCAAGCGTACCGGCACGGGAGGAACCCGACACCCTGTTACTGCAGGGAGAACTTTGGTACGAGGAAGAACGATCCGGAAGCCGGACGTGGCGAGGGGGCACAGGAAGATACGACAGCGAAGAGGGATTCAGTTGGAAAGCTGCACTGGACCGCCGCCCGGCTGTCCGGCTCCAGCCAGCGGAGATCGTTGCCGTCAGGGCGGAAAGCGGCAGAACTCCAGTCGGGGAATCATCGGTTCTGGTACTGGAATCGCCACAGGCCACGGTGCGGCTGGCCGGCGAACGTATCCGGCAGTGGGCCCTGCTCCTGCACGGAGTCAGTCAAGGTGAAGACGAGGAAACGGAGGCAGACGGTGACGCTCAAAGTCGATGAGGACAACCTCAAGCACGGGGTACTGACTCTTGTCGTCACCCTGGTCGAAATCATTCAAGAAGCACTTGAGACTCAGGCCATCCGGCGGCTGGAAGGTGGCGAGCTGACCGAAGAGGAGCAGAACCGGCTGGGCGAGGCACTACTGGAACTGGACGAGGCCTTGGAACAGATTAAGAACGACCACGGCATCACAGACTCGGTTTCCGACCTTCATCACTCCCTCAACGACGTTGTGGATGAACTTGTGCAAAAGTTCATAACTCCCGAACGCTGGGTTGAAGACCAGGGCAGAGGCATCAAATGAACGAATCTGCTGAACCTGTAGGTGAAGGCCTTTACGTGTACGCCGTCGTTCCAATGACCGTCCCTTTGGCCGATCTCGGAACCGGCATTAACGGCGCGCAATTGGAACTGATTGCAACGGAGGCAGATGTCGCAGCAATCGTGCATCGCCACCGCGCCGCTCCTTTCGAGGGCGCAGATGCTGACGTAAAGCGCTGGGTGTCCGAACACGGGGATGTGGTCGAGAGAAGCTGGGAACAGGCTGGAACGGTTCTGCCGATGAGCTTTAATGTGATCGTCGCCGGTAACGACACCACATCCGCTGACGATCGCCTGACCCAGTGGCTCAGCGAATCGGCTGACCCGCTTAAAGAGCGCTTGGAGGCGTTGCAGGGGAGGGCTGAATTGCGGATTGAGATCTATTTGGACCAGCACCTCGCTTCCGCTGAAAACAGCGAAGTGCTGACCCTGCGTGAAGAGATACAACATCGCCCGGCCGGTATCCAGCGACTGCTGCAGAAGCGATTGGATGCGATGGAACGAAAGATAGCGGACCAGCTCGCCGACGGGCTGTATCCGCAGTATCGACACCGTATTGCACGTCTTTGTGAGGACTTGGCCGAGAACCGCCGTACGCACCAGGCTGAAGGATTTGTGCCGGTGCTGACCGTGGCGGCCCTGGTGTTCCATGCTCGCATTCCGGATATCGGTGTAGAACTGACCGCCATCAAGGATGAACAACCCAGCGCATCCATTCGCTTTCTAGGGCCGTGGCCGCCCTACTCGTTCGCCGACGTGCCGGCCCTCGCAGCCCCGGACACCGGAGCACTGCGCCTACCTTAGCGGAACGGTCCGCAGAAGGCTGGGCGTCAGTGGGGTCTCACGGGCGAAAGAGGCTCCCTCTTGAACTGAATGCGTTTCTCAGCACGTCGGCCCGCACAAAGTGCAGGGGTGCATTATGAGGACCGGCATTGGCCACGGCCTCACACCTAGGAGATGAAACCCGGGGGTGGGGCAAGTCGGCTTAGCCACTCCCGAGGCGCTAGATGATTCCGCGGGCCGCAGCAATCTTGAGAACGTCCCGCCGGCTTGCCGCGCCGAGCTTCCGGTAGATAGATCGCTGGTGCGTCTTTACCGTGTTCACCGATATGAACAGTGCCTTTCCAATATCCGCCGCGGTCATCATCGAGCGCATGTAGGCAAGGACTTCCAGTTCACGCTCCGTGAGTCGCCAGTACAGGAACGTCGTCAGGTTGTCGCCGTGCGTGTTCTCCTTTATCTGAGCAGCAACAAAGGCCTCGTGGGCGGTGCCCCACACCGCGTGCTGCATGAGAAGGTCAGCTAGCTCGTCTCTGCGTTCGGCGAATGGACGCAAGATGCGCTGTGGCTCCGCAAGCGAAATCGCATGCTCAAGCCGCTCGTGCGCGGTAGCCATGTCACCGTCCATGGAGGCCAGCAGCGACTCCGTAAGGGCGATACTGGTGCCAGCGTATGAGTTACGGTCGACTTCTGCTGCGGTCTTTGTGCGGCAAGGCACCCCGACAAATTTGCCGCCGCGCCTCAGCAGCTCAGCAAGGAACACATCCACCAGAGGAGGATTCTTCCCGTATTCCAAGGGCTTCACGATCGCCAGAGCGCTTGCAAGGTCTCCTTCGGCTTCGGCAACTTTTGCGCGTGCCATCGTGGAAAAGGCATTCCACGATGGTCCATACAGACCTTGGTCTAAAAGCGACGTCAGCATCTCGTTTGAGGAGGCGATCTGCGCTGGATCGCCGCCGGCGCAATCGACCAGGACACGGTAAACTGCGCCCAGTTTGTTCATCGAAGACGCCCGGCCTCCCGAGGGCAGGACCCTGTCCAGATGGATTCGGGCGCCCGTTAGGTCGTCGCTCCAGTAGCTCACGATCCCCTGAGCCAGCCACAGGCTGGCCATCTGGCCCTCCCAGTTTCCACCGAGTTCGTAGGCTCCGTCTAAGGCTTGGGCCACCCACTTGTTAGCGGCTACCAGATCGCCCGCCACTGCGTACGCCAACGCGATCTCCGAGGTGATGATGACTTTATCTGCTACTGCCGTATGCTTCCCGTTGGCGGCGTCTTCGCCCGGTGGGGCCGGAAGGCTGAGTTGAACATCGTCCTGCTGAACCACAGCCGGTCGAAGAGGAGATCCGCCAGTGTCCAGTGCAGTTGGGCGACTACCTGTGCCCTGAGTAATTTCCGGGGGCTGGCCCGGCACTCTGCGCACCGTGGAGGCGCCCTCGTGGGGCATCAGCCCGAGCAGGTCCACATACAACTCGAACCGTCTCCGGCGCGCTGGCTCCAGAGCCGAAACCCCTGAAAGCGCTTGGTGGGCGACGTCCACCGCGGACGGATCATCGCCCGCAAGGGCACGGCATACAGACCTGATCATGAGTATCCCGGCGTGGTCGGACCATGGTGACGGCAGGCCAAGACACAGCTGCTCGAGGGGGTAGACGCCATTGCGCAGCAGATACTCCAGCCAGTGCGCCACAAGGGCAGACACGACTTGCTGGGGTTCTCGTCCCCGTAGAGCCTGGCCAACACTCTCGGATACGTCGAAGTCCTGGTAGTAGCCTGCGGCCACCCGGTGAAGGTGCTCCGCCAGAGCACGGTTGCGTTCCACCAGTATTTCCCGACACTGAGCTGCAAACAGGGGTTGCCAATGGAAGACGGACTCGTCGCCACGGGAGTCCTTCTCCTCGATAAACAGACCCTTTCTGATGCACTCCTGCAGAAGAACGCCGCCGGTTTGGAGCCCGGAAAGCTCTATTGCGAGTTCATGCTCAAGCCAGTCGCTTGTGGTGGTCCGCAACACGAAGTCTGCCAGTGGTGGGTCAAGTTGGCCGAGAACTTCCTCGGCGATGTATTCGGTGAAGGCTTTCTCCACGGCAAAACCACCGGAACCGTCTTCGTGCTCCTTGTTAATCGGGTTGGCAACAAGGCCGGCGCGGAGGGCCACAGGCCACCCGGCTGTGGCCCTCCAAGCCGCTTCAATATCCAGCTCGGTGGCCGGTCCAAGGCTGAACGCCAACTCCGTTGCCTCCTGCAAGGTAAAGGCCAATTCATCGGCACGGAATTCCTCCAACCCATCGCCAAAGCGGAGTTTCTCCAACCGCAGCGAAGAATGGTTGCGGCCGGAGAGAACGAGCCGTAGCGTCGGAGGTGCTGAACTGGTGAGTAACCCTACGATGCCCTCGACCAGTCCCGGTCCGGCAAGCTGCACGTCATCTATGACGAGGGCAAGGGGGTCCTCCAGCAGGTCCAGCGCCGCGAGTAGATGGTCATAGGACGCTACTTCATCCTGGGCTTGAGACCGATCAAGGGCCAGCAGGACGTCGTTCATGGCGGGGGAGAAACCGGCGGCAGCTGACTGTATTGTGTCCAGGACGCCGCGGAACAACCGCTCAGGCCGTGTGTCGAAGCGATCAAGGGTGAGCCATGCGGAAGACATCGGGGTGTTTCGAGCCCAGTCGCTGAGGACGGTGGACTTACCAAAGCCGGCGGGAGCTTCGACGAGTATGAGCCTGTGCGAATCGGCGGCAACAGACAGGGCTTGGCTCAAACGCGGGCGCTCAATGTGCGTCTCCCCGCGTCGAGGAGGCTTGATCTTGAACTGGGGACCGCGTGAGATTAGACCCACGTCGTTCATGGTAGGCGCGTAGCGGAGATACAACAAGGCAACGCGCAAGTCGGGGGAGCGGCGACAAACGGCTTGGGCTGGCACAGCGGCTGGCGGGCGAAAGTCTGCCTCCGGCCGAATGGGCAGGCCCAGACGCAGAGAGGTCACCACGCTTGTCTCCACACCCGTCACAGATCATCCCGGGCGGGTGATCCGGACCTGTGGGACTACGGGGAGTATTGATAGAACTTGCAGTTCCGGCCAACAGGAGCCACGCATGAAAGTCGGACCCGTTGAAGTGATAATTTGCGCGTTTCGGAGACCGGAGGTCGACGCAACTGTCATCGATGCGCTGAGGGCTGCGGTCAGGCCCGGCGCGGTCTCCATCATCGACCTGGTTTTGCTGTCCAGGGACGAGCACGGGGTGGTGCACGTCCGTGATCTGGAAGACCACCTTCCGGAGGCTTGGCCGGGCCTTGTCGATGATCCACGGTTGCTGACGCTCCTCAGTGACAAGGACCTCGAAGTCGCTGCTGAATCAATAGGCAACAACGAGACGGCCTTGATATTAGCTCTCGAACACCGTTGGGAACAGCTCCTTTCTGATGCGGTACAGGCTTCGGGAGGTGTGACGACCCTTTACGCGAGAATTCCCCACGAAATAGTTGTCGCAGCCGTCGAAGCGGCCGGCATCTCGGCGAGCTGAACCGGACCTGGACTCCAAGAAAATGACATGACATTTGCAAGAAGCGGACTTCCCGGGCTGCTCGGAACCATAGCGAGAACCGCCGCCATTTCGGGTGCAGCACGTGTGACGGCAGGTTCAATTGATGATCGCTTACGTTCCGGTAGTGCTCCAGAACAGCGGGCACAGGGCATCCCGGTCGCTACCCCTGGCGGTAGGGAGTGGCTGGCCGATCAGCTGGAAATACTTGCGGAACTGCACGCCGCCCACGTGCTGACTGATCGGGAATTCGCTGCCGCGAAAGCGAGACTGCTGTCATGAATCGCCGAGACGAGGGCTTTCTTCGCTGAGGGCTCAACCCAGCAAAAGCCACTTTGTGGGGGACTGGACCAAGCTGGCTTCCTGCGTGGCGGCATCCAGTCTCCACGTCGGAGTGCCAAACAGGAACTCGGAGCGCCACCAGGTTGCGGAGTAAAACCCCGAGGAGGGCGGCTGTTGACGATACCCGGAAACTGCACACGCGTGGCGGCGCCCAGGAACTGCACTCGCGTGGCAGCGGCCCGGTAATGCACGCATGTGGCAGCCCAGGACCTTCGAACGCGGGACTGCGGCCGAACGCGGGACTGCCGCGCTAGCTAGCTTGCGTGTGCCCGGTTTGGCCGCGGAACCGTCGGCCTTTCTGCGCGGCGTCAAGACGCTCGTTGAGGGTGATGGCGGCGTCGATCAGTGCCAGATGTGTGAATGCCTGCGGAAAGTTGCCGATCTGCTCTCCGGTGGCTGCGATCTCCTCGGAGTACAACCCGACGTGGTTTGCGTACGTCAGCATTTTGTCGAAGGTCAACCGTGCCTCATCGAGCCGGTTTGATCGTGCCAGCGCATCTACGTAGAGGAACGTGCAGAGGGAGAACGTGCCCTCCGAACCGCGCAGCCCGTCGGGGGAGGCACTGGGATCATAGCGGTAGACCAAGCTATCCGAGACCAGCTCAGCGTCCATCGCCCGAAGGGTGGACTGCCACATCGGATCCTGGGGGGACACGAAACCGACTTGAGGCATCTTCAGCAGTGCGGCGTCGAGGACGTTTTCGCCATACTGCTGGACGAAGGCTTGTCGTTCGCTGCTCCACCCCTTCTCCATGATCTGCTGGTAGATGGCGTCCCGCTCAGCTATCCACCGGGCGAGTGGCGCCGGCCGCCCGCGTGAGGTCGCGAGCCGGATGCCTCGATCAAACGCGACCCAGCACATGAGTCTTCCGTACGTGAAGTCCTTTCGGCCGCCCCGGGTCTCCCAGATGCCTTCCTCCGGCTGGTCCCAGTTGTCGGCAAGCCAGTTGAGCAGTTCGGAAATGGCGAGCCACCCGGCTTGTCCGATTCCGACGCCCGCGCCATCGAGGTAGTAGACCGCATCGAGCGCTTCCCCGTAAATGTCCAGTTGGAGTTGATCAGCGGCTCCGTTTCCAATCCGCACCGGGTAGGAGCCGCGATAGCCCTTCCAATCCTCGAGAATCTCCTCATGGAGGTCGCTGCTGCCATCAACGCGGTACATAATATCCAGCGGGTAGGACTTGCCCTCGCGGGGCTCGCTGACCCGGTCGCGGAGCCACTGGCTGAAGGCGACAGCCTCATCGAGGAATCCCATTCGCAGCAGTGCGTGAACCGAGAAGGATCCATCACGGACCCAGGTGAACCGGTAGTCCCAGTTGCGTTCCCCGCCGATTTCTTCTGGAAGGCCGGCAGTGGGAGCCGCCACCAGGCTCCCGCTGGGGGCATAGGTCAGCAGCTTCAGCGTGATGGCCGACCGTTCCAGGACCGCTCGCCACCTGCCCGTATAGGTGGACTGGCTGAGCCAGTCATGCCAGAAGCGTGCGGTGTCGTCGGCCAGCTGTTGGGCCTGCGCCGGTCGCATCAACGCCGGGGCGACATCCGGTCCCGTTTCCAGCACCAACCCGCGCATTTGACCTTCCTCAAGGTCGAGGACGGCCCGCAGCATGCCTTCGTCGGTGGTTATGGAACGGCCTAGCCGTTCGTCATCCTCCTCGCGGATGAGGCTGAGGCTCAGGCGTGTCTCGCCTGCCTCGAACACTGCGCCGGAATCGGAGAGACTGAGCTCATGGCTCTGACGTCCGTAGTCGAACTGGGGCGCAACCTCAATGTCGAACGAAATCCTCCCGCGTACGCATCGCACCATCCGCACCAGCCGGTGCTGCTGGCTGGGGGTGGTACCGGTGGTGGGAATCATGAAGTCGGTGAGTTCCCCGACCCCTGCTTCAGTAAGGAACCGCGTAATGAGGATCGCGGTATCGGGGAAATAGAGCTGCTTCGTTGCGAATGCTTCCTCGCGAGGCCGCGTGGCGAAGTGGCCTCCGCGCTCAGGATCAAGCAAGGAGGCGAAGATGCTGGGCGAATCGAAGCGTGGGCTGCAGAACCAACCAAGAGTGCCGTCTGTAGCCACTAGTGCTGTCGTCTGCAGATCACCGATAAGACCGTGATCGGAGATCAGTGGGTGCTTGTTCATCTCGAAGACCTTTTCTTCAGGTAGCTGAGGTTGTTCTGATGTCGGCTGTCGGCGAGGCAGGGAAGGCGTTTCGCGGCGCCATTTCGTCAGGCTGGCAGCTTGGCGACTCTTTCTAATGTTCTGAGCGCCCGTGGCCGGTGTCATCACCCCTCAAGGATGAGCAACCAACTGACGGTCCGGTAAAGCTGTCTCGGGAACCCGATCTCGCGAAGAGTCTTCGTCGTCGGTCCCACTCGCGTCATCAGATTCAGGGCGCTGCCGCGCGTGGAGGAACACCCGCCGGGTGTCAGTAGACGGGGGGCGGCCGGCAGGACGAGTGGGCGGGCAGGACCGGCGATGGAGCGAGTCCCGGATGATCATGACGGAGCTGCCTAGGCTTCCGCCAGGGGCCGGTCGCCGGATGCAGCCTCTACTCAAGCTGCCTCCCCGCAGGTGGCGGAAAGAAACTTAGTCGCGTCGCTTGGCGTAGTCGACGTATCCCGCCCAGTCGATGACGACGCACTGCTCGTCGCCGATGACCCATGCATCGTGGCCGGGCGGGACCGACATGTAGTCACCGGCTACGAACTCGTTCTCTTCGCCGTCGTCCATGACGATCTTCATCCGTCCGGACAGCACATAGCCGGCATGGTCAGCCTGGCAGCTATCAGTCTTGGCGATTGGCTTCACGTGCTTGGACCATTGCCAGCCCGGTTCGAAAACGGCCCGCCCGACGCCGCCGGCCTCCAGATGAACCAGATCGAGCTTTCCTTTACCGTCTTCGAAGGGCCGGGTTTCTTCGGGTTCGTTTAGACTCTTGCGGATCATGCCGGCCATGAGGATCTCCTTTGAACCAAACGGTGCGATGCTCAAAGTGTGGCAGTCTCTCCGGGAAGGGGTCAATGCGTCGGCCACAGCCTGCCATCGACGGGCTTTTCCGCCGGTTTCCGGATGCGGCCCACGTCCGCGGGCTAAGTCGGTTCGGAGCCAGCCGGAGGCACGTCTGGATTGAGGTCTTCGAGCCGCGGGTCCTCCGCGGTCCAGACTTGCAACACGGCCCAAACGACGGCGGCCAACGGAACTGCCAGCACTGCGCCGATGATGCCGGCCAGAATCGTGCCGGCGGTCAGCGAGAAGAGGATCACCAGGGCATGCAGCTTCAGAGACCTGGCCATGACGACCGGCTGCAGCAGATGGTTTTCCAACTGGTTGACGGCAATCACGACGATGACCACGATCAGGGCGACGATCGGCCCCCGGGTCACCAGTGCCACCAGTACGGCCAACACGCCCGCAACTGTGGCTCCGACCAGTGGAATGAAGGCACCTAAGAAGACGATCATGGCTAGCGGGACGGCCAGCGGAACCTGCAGCACCAGCAGCGCGATCCCGATGGCCGTTGCGTCAATCAGCGCAATGGTTGCCGTGCCCCGGACGTAGCTGCCCAGCACTTCGAGCGTCCGTTTGCCGGCACGGCGCAGCTTGGCTTCCCGTGGGCCGCTGAACGGACGCAAGAGGAAGTCCCAGATTCTGGCCCCGTCTTTGAGGAAGAAGAAAAGGACAATAATCATCAGAGCGGTGCCGGCAAGAAACTCAGTGGCCACCGAAAGGCCCGACAATGCGCTGGAGCGTGCTTGGGCACTGGCCGCGAAATCGATCAGGGCCTGGCGCCCCTGTGCCAATTGCTCCTGGCTAACGGGAAAGGGCCCATTCAGCAGGAAGGAATCGAATTGGTCGAGCCCGGAGGCGGTGGCCGCTACCAGCTTCTCCCACTGGCTGCGCACAGCCAGGACAATCAGGGTTCCCGTCGCAGCCAGGACCACCAATAAGCCCAAAAAGGCCAGAAGCGTTGCCGGTATGTCGGGTAAGCCTGCCCGGCGGAGCATGTTCACCGCCGGGCCGATCGCCGCGGTCAGAATGAGGGCGATCAATACCGGTATGAGCAGCAGGCGGATTTGCAACAATGCGTAGACCGCCAGACTGACCAGAGTCAGGATCAGCAGGATCTGCGCGCAGCGACTGCCCGCGCGTCCGAGCGGATCCCGCCATGAACTGCCTGGGGTGTGAGACGTGGGATACCGCGAGGATGGTGCCATGCTTGGGTCCCTCCGATGGTGGAATCCCGGACTGTCCGTGTTTAGTCGCGCGGGTCGTCGGGGTCGAACTCGTCCAGCGACGCTCCCGGGCGGTCGTCCGACACGCCGCCTTCAAGCGGGTCGGACACGGTTTCGTCCACCGGCCGCTCGGATTCCGTGTCGACTCCTGCGGCTACCAAATCCGGCGGGACCGCGTCGACGCCTTCATCGGGAATGGCCGGATCTTCAGCTTGAATATTCAATTCCGGATCCGGCAGATTCTGCTCGCCCTCCGGACGGTTCTGTTCGCTCATCGAGGCCTCCGTCGATCGTTGATACACGGACCGGTTAGTGTGCCAACATAGCCGGAACGTGCACCGAGGGAAATAGTCAGGTGACCTGAAACTGCCGCCGGTGGGGGAAGAGACCGGACGGCGGGACCTGTGCTGGCACCCCGACGTCCAGGTGGGCGCGGACACGGAGCTCGCGCGGCTAGTGTCCTCATGTGGCGGCGGTCTGCCGGCGCTTGGGAAAGGGAATCACGTCCAGGTCCTGCGCCATGACGACGGCGGTGTCCCCGGCACGGGCGACAGCCTGCTCGCCGAGCGGGGACAAGTCGGCGTAGCGCGACGAGAAGTGCGTGAGCACCAGCATGCCCACCTTGCCGCCGGCCCCGAGGCCGCCTGCCTGTCCCGCGGTGAGGTGGCGGTACTGCGCTGCCAGCGCGCCGTCGTCGTCGCTGAAGGTGGACTCCGCCACCAGGAGGTCCGCGCCGTCCGCGAGCTCCTCGGCGCCGGCGCACACGGCCGTGTCCATGACGAAGGCGAACCGCTGGCCTGGCCGCGGCACGCTGACGTCTTCCAGCCGCACACCGTTCAGCGTGCGCTGGTGCTGCAGGCGTCCGACGTCGGGGCCGGTAATCCCGGCGGCAGCGAGCCGTTCGGGCAGCAGGGTGCGGCCGTCGGGCTCCGTCAGTCGGTAGCCGTAGGCCTCAATCCGGTGGTTCAGCGGTCGTACTTCGAGCCCATCCGCAACCGGACCGGCCGCGCCGTGCGGGTGCAGGCGCAGGTCCAGTCCCGGGGAAGCCAGCGAGACCAGCGCCCGGACCACGTCCTCGCCGGAGGCTGGGTAATGCAGGTGCACCGGGTGTGCAACGCCATCCAGCACCATGCGCGAAAGCACGCCCGGCAAACCGTAGCAGTGGTCGCCGTGCACATGCGTGAGGCAGATGCGGGTGATTCGGCTGGCCGAAACACCGGCCAGGATCATTTGCCGCTGCGTGCCCTCGCCCGGATCGAACAGCAGTCCCTCGCCGTCCCAGCGCAACAGATAGCCGTTGTGGTTGCGGGTCCGGGTGGGAACCTGGGAGGCGGTGCCGAGGACAACGAATGCGCGCATGGCTCCGAGTCTGCCACCGCGCGTTCGCGGTCTGCCACCGCCAGTCTGCGCGTTCAGCGACGCCCGCGACCTCCCGTGAACGGCCGGCGTGCATTGCCGCGTGCAGAACGGGCTGGGAAAATACTTGCAAAGGTTTTACGGAGGCGGTGAGGACAGATGGGCAGGGCAGCGGAGGACAACGGCCGGCGGTTGGAACGCGCCGCCGAGTTGCGCGCCGCCCGGGAACACGGCCCGGCCGGCCCGGAGGATGCCGAGCAGACCAAGGCGGACGAGGAGAAGCAGCGGAAGATTCGGGAGTTGGACACCTCCAGGCGTGCCGATTACCTGGTCCGGGAGGCCATGGCGCGCGGCGAGTTCGACGATCTGAAGTATGCCGGCAAACCGATCCCGAACCTGGGCAACGGATACGACCCTGACTGGTGGCTTAAGGGGCTGATCGAGCGAGAGCACCTGACCGGGCTGGGCCCGGAAGCCTTGCTGTTGCGCACCGAGGACGCGGAGCTGGATGGCCGGCTGGACCAACAGGTTGCGGAACGGCAGGTGCGCGAGATCTTGGAGGACTTTAACGCCAGAGTGGTGAACGCACGGCGCCAGCTGCAGGGAGGCCCGCCGGTGATCACCAAGACCCGCGACGTTGAGTATGAAGTCGGACGCTGGCGCGAACGCCGGGCAGTGAGGGCCGCCGCAGCGGCAGCCGAAGTGCCGGAGCCCGAGCCGAGGCGTCCCTGGTGGCGCCGGATATGGGACGTCACCGAGTAGTTCGGAACGCTACCCCCGCCCGCCGACCGACAGCGGCTGCAACCTGGCCAGTTCCTTCTTCACCTGCCGCTTGGCGACGGCACGGAACCCTGCGTCCAGATAGCGTTCGCGCACGCTGCGTTCGGAGCGGAAGAGTGCCCAGCCGCGCTTGAGCAGGAACGGCAGCGGTTTGCGGTGCTCGCGCAGGTCGCGGACCAGCCGGCGCACCGCCGTCGTCATGGGAGGGACCTTGATGAAGACGGCGTCCACCTCCACGCCGAGGCCGCGCAACGGGGCCAGCACGGTATCGGCGAAAATGCCCTCGGCGATCACCGGGCCTTCGGCGAGCGCCACGGTCCGGTAACCGGTGTAGCTGGAGGAGGCGATGGAGTAGTTGGGGATCTCGGTGCGCCCGGTCTGCAGCAACTGCACCATTGCGCGGGCCGCGGCGTCGCTGTTCCAGGTGCCGGGATGGTCCCAGTCGATCTCTCCGTAAGGTGTTTGCGGCAGCGGCGACGCGGCGGTGTGCTCGCTGATCTCCCGGTAGAACCCGTCGAGCTCCACGTGTGGGCGGCCGAACCGTGCCGCCAGATAGGACTTGCCGGAACCGGAGGCGCCGCCGAGCAGAATGAGCGGGGTTTGGGGAGAAGGCACACCGCTATTATTCCGCGTCCGACGCCGTGGCCTGCTCCACGCCTGCCCGGAGGTGGGCAGGACGGCGCAGACCGACGGCACAGGCGGCCGGCCGCACCGTAAGATTGGCAAGGGTATCCGCCCCCAGCAGGCGGCGCGGATCAGTACGTTGAGGAAGCAGGCATGACGTTGGAGCAGTCACCGCAAAACGCCGGCAGGCTGGAATGGGTCCAGCAGCCGGAATCGTTTGGTGCTGAAGCTGACCTGCAGTACGGGCTGGACCTGCTGGCCGCTGCCAAGCAGGGACGGCTCGGCCCCACGCTGCGCGTCTACCGTCCGGCGCCGACGGTGGCGTTTGGTCAGCGCGATGCACACTTGCCCGGCTTTGAGGAGGCAGCACGGCGTTGCCGCGAGCTGGGCTTCGAACCGCTGATCCGCAAGGCCGGCGGCCGCGCCGCGGCGTACCACGAAGGCTGCTTGGTGCTGGACCACGTGGAGCCGCTGGCCGATGCCATTGCCGGCGCGAAGAAGCGCTTCAGCCAGTTCGGCGAACTCATCGCCGGCGGCTTGCGCGACGCGGGGCTGCTGGCCGCCGTCGGCGAAATTCCGGGCGAGTACTGCCCCGGCGAGTTCAGCATTCACGGCGCGCACGCCGGGGATCCGCTGCGCCGGGTCAAGCTGGTGGGAACGGCCCAACGGGTAGTTGCCGGCGCCTGGCTGTTTTCCTCGGTGGTGGTGGTGCAGGATTCGACTCCGCTGCGCGAGGTACTCAGCGCCAGTTACGACGCGCTCGGCCTGGACTGGGACGCGGCGACCGCCGGTTCGGCTCAAGACTTGGTGCCCGGGCTGACCGTCGCAACGGTGGAACAGTCGCTGCGGGCGGCCTACGCCGGTCGCGCCGAGGTGCGGGATGAGGCGTTCGCCGAGCTGGTGGAACGGGTTCCGCCGCCCGTTGTAGTCCGGGCGCAGCCAGCCTAGTCTGGAAGGGACTTCAAGCCCCGGCAGGTGGAGGCGCACCATGGACGGGCCAGCGCAGCACGGTCCGCACCCTCTGAACGACGCGCTGGGCCGGCCACTGCGGGATCTGCGGATCTCGGTGACCGACCGGTGCAACTTCCGCTGCGTCTACTGCATGCCCAAGGAAATCTTCGGTCGCGACTTCGTTTTTCTGCCGAAAGACCAGCTGCTCAGCTTCGAGGAGATGACCCGGGTGGCCCGCCTAGCGGCCGCAGCGGGCGTGGAAAAGATTCGGCTGACCGGCGGCGAACCGCTGCTGCGGCGGGGCATTGAGAACCTGGTGGCCGGGCTGGCCGGACTGCGCACGCCCGACGGCCACCCGCTGGATCTGGCGATGACCACGAACGGTTCGGTGCTGGCGCGCAAGGCGGAGGCGCTCAAAGCAGCCGGCCTCTCCCGGGTCACGGTCTCGCTGGACTCCGTCGATGACGCCACGTTCCGCCAGATGAACGACGTCGACTACCCCGTGGCCACGGTACTGGAGGCAATCGAGGCGGCGGCCGCCGTCGGGCTTGGCCCGGTTAAGGTGAACATGGTGGTCAAGCGCGGAATGAACGACGGCGGTATCCTCGCGATGGCGCGCCACTTCCGGGGAACAGGGCACATCTTGCGGTTCATCGAATACATGGATGTGGGATCCACCAATGGTTGGAACCTGGAGCAGGTAGTCCCCTCGGCGGAGGTGGTGCGCCGGGTCGATGCTGAGTTCCCGCTGGAGCCGCTGGCTCCCCGCTACGCCGGCGAGACAGCGACGCGCTTCCGGTACCGCGACGGCGGCGGCGAGATCGGCACCATTTCCAGCGTCACTCAGGCGTTCTGCCATGGCTGCACCAGGGCCCGGTTGAGTACCGACGGGAAGCTGTTCACCTGCCTGTTCGGAACCCGAGGCACCGATCTGAGGGCTCTGCTGCGCGGCGGCGCCGGCGACGACGAGCTGGCGGGCGTGCTCGCCGGTGTGTGGCGCCGCCGTTCTGACCGCTATTCGGAGCTGCGCAGTGCCGCTACCACTGGCGTCCACCGTTCCGTGAGCGCTCCGGGGCAGGCCCCGCCGGCCGCCGGATGGCGGGGGCGCAAGGTGGAGATGCACTACATCGGCGGCTAGGGCGGACTTATCCACATCGGCGCAATTGCCGGTGCCCTTGCTGCGGGTCCGGATGCAGACTGGCTGGACGATCTGAGCAGTCGGCAAAAGGAGCCTATGGTGTGCGAGATGTGCGACGGCATGACCCATCGGGAGGCCAGGGAGAAGACGCTGCGAACCATCGACAAGTATGGCTGGCAGTGCATGATCGTTGAAGGGGATGCGGATAACACTGCTTTTGGCTACACCATCGGGCTGACGCAGCAGCAACACCCCGAGCTACTTGTCACCGGACGGACCCAGGCGGAAACCCACGCCATCCTCAGCCTGCTGGTGCACCGGGTGCGCCATCACGGCCGCACCCTGGTGGCCGGTATGGAGGTGGCGCTGCGGCCACGGAGTGTGGTGCTGGCCCGGATCGAGCGGCCGCAAGATGTGCTGCTGGTCGCTGCGGACCTCTACAAGGGGCGGCTGCGCGGCCTGCAGGCCATCTGGGCCGACGAGGAAGGGCTGTTTCCCTGGCAGCAGGACGTCCCGGACGTGCTGACCCAGCCCCTGTATGGAACACCGCCCGTGCTCAAGCCGAAACCGACTTAAGCACGGGCGGTGCATGGGTGCTGGATATGCGCCACTCAGTGGCCGCGGGCGATCCATTCATCCAGGTGCGGTGCTTCGGCACCGATGCTGGTGGAATCGCCGTGCCCGGTGTTCACCGTGGTGTCCGCCGGCAGCGTCAGCAGCTTGTCCTTGATCGACTCGATGATCGTCTCGAAGCTGGAGTAGCTGCGGCCGGTGGCACCGGGGCCGCCGTTGAACAGCGTGTCGCCGCTGAACAGCACGTTCTCCGACTCCAGGTGGAAGCAGACCGATCCGGGGGAGTGGCCCGGGGTGTGGATGGCCTTCAGCCGCGCGCCGGCGACCTCGAATGTATCGCCGTCCTTGATGGCGTGGTCCGGCGAGCTGTCCGGGAAGACCGTGTCCCAGAGCATCCGGTCGGCGTCGTGCAGGTAGACCGGTGCCTTCACCAGGTCCCGGAATTCGCCGACGGCGCGGATGTGGTCGTCGTGGCCGTGGGTCAGCAGGATGGCCTTCACCGTCCGGGTGCCGACCGCGGCGGCGATGGCCTGCGGGTCGTGTGCCGGGTCGATGACGAAGACCTCGGCGTCGTCACCGACAATCCAGACGTTGTTGTCCACATCCCAGGTGCCGCCGTCCAGCGAGAAGGTACCCGATGTGACCAGGTTTTCGATGGCGGCGCTCATGCGACCTCCACCACCGAACGCAGGACCTTGCCTTCGTGCATCTTGTCGAACGCGGCTTCCACGTCTTCCAGTTTGATCCGCTCGGTGACAAAGGCGTCGAGGTCCAGGTTGCCCTGCTTGTAGTGGCTGACCAGCATGGGGAAGTCGCGGGAAGGCAGGCAGTCGCCGTACCACGAGGACTTCAGCGAGCCGCCGCGGCCGAACACGTCCAGCAGCGGCAGTTCGAGCTTCATCTCCGGCGTGGGCACGCCCACCAGCACGACCCGGCCGGCCAGGTCGCGGGCGTAGAAGGCCTGCTTGTAGGTTTCCGGGCGGCCCACTGCTTCAATCACGACGTCGGCGCCGTTGCCGCCGGTGAGCGCCCGAATGGCCTCCACCGGGTCCTGTTCCTTGGAGTTGACGCCGTGCGTGGCACCCAGGGACTTGGCCAGTTCCACCTTGTTGTCGTCGATATCTACGGCGATGATCGTGGTGGCCCCGGCCAGCTTGGCGCCGGCGATGGCGGCAATGCCAACACCGCCGCAGCCGATCACGGCCACGGATTCGCCGCGCTTGACCTCACCGGTGTTGATGGCCGCGCCAATGCCGGCCATCACGCCGCAGCCGAGCAGGCCCACTGCGGCCGGATCGACGTCGTCGTCCACCTTGGTGCACTGCCCGGCGGCCACCAGGGTCTTTTCCGCAAAGGCGCCGATGCCCAGAGCGGGGGAGAGCTCGGTGCCGTCCTCCAGCGTCATCTTCTGCGTGGCGTTGTGGGTGTTGAAGCAGTACTGTGCTTGGCCGCGCTGGCAGGCCCGGCATTCACCGCAGACGGCGCGCCAGTTCAGGATTACGCGGTCGCCGGGGGCCAAATTGGTCACGTCCGGGCCGACGGCGCTGACCACGCCGGTGGCCTCGTGGCCGAGCAGGAACGGGAAGTCGTCGTTGATCCCGCCCTGCTTGTAGTGCAGGTCCGTATGGCAGACGCCGCAGGTGAGGATGTCCACCAGCGCCTCGCCCGGACCCGGATCCGGCACCAGGATGGTTTCGATGGAGACCGGCGCATTCTTTTCCAGGGCCACTACTGCCCGTACCTTGTGAACCATGCGGGAGTGATTCCTTCCTAGCGAAGTCTGGCGAGGCCGTCGTCGGCCGCCTCTGCCCATCCTAGGAAGAAAACAGGGGCGCCACAATTTCCAAAACGATTGTTATGGAAACTGTGGCGCCCCGATTGCCCGCGGCTTGGAAACCGGCTGGCGGAGCCTGCGCCGCTAGACGCCCAAGCGCTCCTTGACCAGCGACAGCGGCGGGTTCGTGGCGCTGCTGCCATCCGGGAAGAGCAGTGTGGGGACCGTCTGGTTTCCGTCGTTGAGCTTCTCGACCAGTTCGGCGGTGCCCGGAACCTCTTCGATGTTGATCTCGGTGTAGCCGATGCCCTGCGCATCGAACTGGGTCTTCAGGCGACGGCAGTAGCCGCACCACGTGGTGGAGAACATGGTGACGGTTCCGGCAGCAGGTGTGTAATCCAAGGTGGCTCCTTCTGGTATGAAAGCTTGTGTACATGTCAACGTCGCACCGGACGCGGGCATTCCCGGTGGCGGGCGCTGCCGCGGACAGTGCCTGCCCTGCCCGGTCTGGATCCGCGGCACGTGGACCATAATGGAGGCATGTGTGGCAGATACGTCATGGCGCGCGGAACCGGCGACCTGGTGGCTTCATTCGATGTCGATGAGTCCTATGTTGATGAGATCCGGCCTTCATACAACATTGCACCGACTGACGAAGTCCCCCTGATCATCGATCGCAGGGGGCACGACGGCGACGGGGTGTCCAGGAAGCTCATCATGGCCCGGTGGGGCCTGGTACCCTCGTGGGCCAAGGATCCTCGCTCCGGCGCACGCCTGATCAACGCCCGGATGGAGACCGTCACGGAAAAACCCTCGTTCCGTAAGGCTGCGGCGAGAAAGCGCGGACTGCTCGTAGCCGATGGGTACTTTGAATGGCAAAAGACCCCGGACGGCAAAATACCAACCTATCTGCACGGCGAACGCGAAGAGATGTTGGCCTTCGCAGCACTCTTCGAGAACTGGCCGGATCCAGCCTTGCCCGACGACCATCCGGACAAGTGGCTGCGGACCTGCACCATCATCACCACCCAGGCCTCCGATTCGCTGGGACACATCCATGACCGGACGCCGCTGATCGTCCCGACTGACCTTTATTCGGACTGGCTGGATCCGGAGACAACATCCGAGGCGGATGTACAACAGCTGCTGGCTGCCATGCCCGAACCGCATCTGGTTCCGCGGCGAGTCAGCTCCAAGGTGAACAATGTGCGCAATAACGGGCCTGAGCTCATCGACGAAGCGGCCTGAGTACCGGCCGGGCCGACCGGAGGAATGATTTCTCCTGTACACGGGGGCCCGCCTTCGCAGGCGGCCGTCCGCGACAATTCCGCCAAGCGTATTGTGCCCCGGCCGTCACTGCTGGAAGCTAGGGGTGTGGCCGGACCGCACGCTTCGCGGCTGTCTGCTCGAGCTGTCTGCGGGGGAGGAACCCATGACGGGAAAATTTGTTGCCAGTTCGACGACGACCATCGCAGCACCGCCCGATCGTGTCTGGTCGGTGATTACCGACCCCGAAGCCATCAAGGGGTTCATGTTCGGCACCGAGGTCCAGACGGACTGGAGCGTCGGCGGGCCTATCCGCTGGCGCGGCGAATGGGAAGGCAAGGCCTACGAAGACAGGGGCCAGGTGCAGGAGTTCGAACCCGGCAGGCGGCTGGTCGTCACACACTTCAGCCCGCTGACCGGGCTAGAGGACGTGCCGGAGAACTACCACCGCCTCGTCTGGACGCTGGAGGAAGTTCCCGGCGGGACCGAGTTCACGCTGTCCCAGGACAACAACGCCAGTGCCGAAGATGCCGAACACTCCAAATTGATGTGGGACAAACTGGTCGGCGATGTGAAGTACCTGGCCGAGCAAGGCTAGGGAGCAGGGCAGCGTTCGTCCACATCGGACCCCATTAGGAAGCATCGGCTGGCGGCACCTCCTCACTCTGATTTTGTCAGTGCCCGTGCCTACGCTTGATCTTGGATTCGAACACATATTCGAATAGAATAAGAGGGTCAAGTTCTTCGGCAGGCGTGTTGGCGCAGGGGCGCGTGCTGCGGACTCTGACCCGTTGTCCAGATGAAAGGTGACTGGAACATGGGTGTTTTCAGTGAAGCTGTCGAAGTTGTTTGTTCCCCTGCCGGACAGCCGCTACGGCTGCGGTGGCAGGGCAGGAGCTACCGGATTGTCGCAGAACCCGTGCGTTGGTACGAACGCCGCAAGTGGTGGGCGGAGGAACTGCGTGCAGAGCGGGGCAGGGGAGCCGGGTTGGTGGACCATGAAATCTGGCGTGTTCAGGCACGGCTGAACGGCAGGTCCCAGATCCGCACCTTGGATCTTTCCCATCAGGTGGATGCCGATCGCTGGCGACTGATCCGTGTCCATGATGCCGTCCGGGAACTGAGCGCCTGAGCGCAGACACGCAATATTTATTCGCCTCGGTTCCGCGGCTTCTTGCCGGATAACGATCCTGTGCCTTGATAAGGCGTTTGGAATGACCAATGAGCTTTACCCATCTGCATGTATCCACGGCGTTCAGCGCCCACTACGGTGTCTCCTGGCCTGATGAGTTGGCCGAAGCAGCCGCTTCCTTCGGAGCGGACGCTTTGGCCTGCACAGACCGGGATGGACTCTACGGAACGGTCAAGCACCTCAAGGCCTGCCTGGCAGCGGGGATTGATCCGATAGTCGGCGTGGACCTGGCAGTCCAGGACGACGGCGGCCGGGACACCGGGCGCGTTGTGGTGCTGGCGCATGGCGGGAACCAGGGCAGCGGCTACCATGCGCTCTGCCGCCTGATCTCGGCAGCTCATCACGGTACGGCCGGCAGCGGGCGGGGGAGCAGGCACCGGACGCCAGGGGTGACGCTGGAACAGCTCGCCCGGCATGCCGGCATTCCGGACGGCGGGCCGGCCTTAACGGTGCTGTTGGGTCCGATGTCCGGGGTCGGTCAGGCGCTGCGCCGCCGCAGCTATGCCGAAGCGCGGCGGCTGGCCGGACTCTGGCGTACCGTGCTGCCAGCCGGATCGCTGGCAATGGAAATCGTTTCCCACCTCAGCGCCCCCGGCGAGAACCTGAGTACCGCCCATGCCGTACGGATGCTCAACCTCGCCGGGGAACTGAAGATTCCAGCAGTACTGACCAATGCGGTGCGCTACTGCGAAGAGGACGGCGCAGCCACCGCAGATGTACTGGACTCGGCTAGGGCTTTGACCGCCTTGTCCAAACTGCCTGACTTGCAGCCCAGTGCCCAGGGCTGGCTGAAATCCCCTGCCCAGATGCAGGCGCTGGCCCGGGAAATCGTTCAGGCAGCCGGTGGCGGAAGCCGGGACGTGCACCGACTGCTGTCCATGACGGAAGCCGTGGCGGACCGGTGCCGGATGGACCCTTACCAGGACATGGGCTTCAAACATCCCGTGGTCCCGGAAGCCTCGGTCATAGGGATCGACGGGGAACCAATGACCGAACTGCTGCAGCGCTGTGAAACCGGCATCACCGAACGGTTTGGCGGAATTTCCGGACGGGCAGAACAGGAGCTGCGGGACCGGTTGGCGCATGAGCTGGGCATCATTTCCCGGCTGGGTTTCGCGTCCTACTTCCTGACAGTGGCCGAAGTATCGCGAATGATTACCGGCATGGGCGTGCGGGCTTCGGCGCGAGGCTCCGGTGCCTCCAGCCTGGTGAACTATCTGCTCTACATCAGCCACGTCAACCCGCTGGACCACGGGCTGATCTTCGAACGCTTCCTCTCCCAGGACCGCTCCACCCTGCCGGACATAGACATTGATGTGGAAAGCGCAGAGCGGCACAACGTTTACCAGAAGATCTTCGACCGATTCGGCAGCGAGCGGGTCACTCTGATGAGCATGCAAAACGGCTACCGGGCCCGCGGCGCGGTCCGCGACGCCGGCCTGGCACTTGGCCTGCCGGAGGATGAGATCTCCGGTATCGCCAAACAGCTTTGGCGGTTCTCCGCGCGCAAATTCCGTGAAGCGATGGCTGAGAAGCCGGAGCTGCGCGCGTTTTCGGCCCAGGTGGAGCAGAACCAGCAACTGGATCTGCTGGTGGACCTGACCGAACGGCTGGACCGGCTGCCCCGGCATATCTCCATGCATCCTTGCGGGGTGATCCTGGGCGACACCTCGTTGCTGGACCGTACCCCCACCCAGCCCAGCGGACTGGGACTGCCAATGAGCCAGTTCGATAAACACGATATGGATCCAATGGGCATGCTCAAACTGGACGTGTTGGGTGTGCGGATGCAGAGCTCGATGGCTTACGCGCTCGCCGAAATCGCCCGCATCCATCCAAACAAGGAAGCGGTAACTGCAGCCGGAAAGCACCCGGTGGACGAGGACGGGGAAGGGCCCGGCTACATTGCCGCGAACGGGACAATCAACTTGGAACAGGTACCGCTGGACGACGAACCGACCTACGAACTGATCCGCAGCACCCACACTCTGGGGTGCTTCCAGATTGAATCGCCGGGCCAACGCGAACTGGTGGGCAAGATGGCTCCGCGGGACTTCAACGACCTGATCATCGATATTTCGCTGTTCCGGCCCGGTCCCATGCAATCGGACATGGTCCGCCCGTTCCTGGAGCAGCGCCATGGTTGGGCTCCGGAGCGATTTCCTCACCCGGATCTGATCCCGGTTTTGAAGGAAACCCACGGCGTGACCGTCTTCCATGAACAAGTCCTGCGGACCTTCGATGTCTTCACCGGATGCGGGCTGGCCAAGGCCGACGAATTCCGTCGACTGCTGGGCAATGAGGAAGCCGAGCCCGCAGTGGAGGATTATTTCCGCAAAGCTTCGCTGGACCGGGGATATCCGCCGGATGTCGTGGATACGGTTTGGACTACCTTGAAGTCCTTTGGCAGCTTCGGCTTCTGCAAAGCCCACGGTGCCGCTTTCGCGGTCCCCACCTACCAGACTGCGTGGTTGAAAGCCCACCATCCTGAGGCGTTCCTCGCCGGGCTCTGGGAGCATGACCCGGGGATGTATCCGCGGCGCCTGCTGGTGGCGGAGGCGCGGCGGCTCGGCATCCCGATCCTGCCGCTGGACATCAACCGCAGCACTGACCGCTACCGGGTGGAACGTGTTTCTTCCGGTACAGGAGAAAAGCTGGGCATCCGGCTCAGCCTTGCCGGCATCTACGGGCTCTCAGCTGCCGAACTCCAGCGCATTGTCGCCGGACAGCCGTACGGATCATTGGCCGACCTGCGGGCCAGGGGCAAGGTCGGCAAACCCGCGCTGAAACGCCTGGCCCAGCTGGGAGCCTTCGACGAACTGAACCGGGCAACCGGCCAACGCGGCGGACGCGCTGCCAGCCGGACGGATCTGGTTTATCACCTGGACCAGCCAGCCGCACGCCCGGTGCCCAAACGCTACCAACCCACCGAAGGCCAACTGTCCCTGCCGCTGGGGGACCTGGAACTGCGCAACCTGGTCCCGGTCTTCCCAGAACCGACGGCGGTAGACATGGTGCGCACCGAACTGGACTTGCTCTCGATCGACGCCAGCTCCCACTTGATGGAAAGCTACGCGCCGCTGCTGGCAAAACTAGGTGTCACCCCGGCCAAGGACCTGCTGGGCCTGCGCAACGGAAGCGAGGTGATGGTGGCCGGTATCCGGGTCGCCACCCAAACCCCGCCCATGCGCGGCGGCCGCCGGGTGGTTTTCATCAGCGTGGACGACGGTACCGGCTGCGTAGACGCCACCTTCTTCCAGGAGGCACAGGAACGCTCCGGCCCGCTGCTGTTCGGGACCGAGCTGCTGCTCATCCGTGGACTCACCCGCCGGACCGGCCCCAAAGGAATCGGGTTGCAGGCGCTTGAGGCCTGGGACCTGTCCAACGCTGCCAGTCTGCCGCTACCGGGAAACGCCGTCCGTCCCGAACCGCCGCACGTTCGGACCCCTGCCACATCGCCTGCGGCGTCCCCTGCCGCTCCGCCGGCGGCATCCCCTGCCGCTCTGCCGGCGGCATCCCATGCCGCTCCCGGTGCCGGACCACTGGGTACCGCCGAGCTCGCCCGCCGCATGGCCGAGGAGGGCCTGGACCACCGCCTCCCGGCCGAACCCTGGCTGGCCGGAAGCCGTTCGTCCCGGGTTAGGTGACGGCGCGCACTGCCTCGGGCGAGCACCTCTACACAGGCGTCCCTGTGCGGCCCCTTGCCCACATCGGTGTTTCCACTTCTCCTGCTGCTTTCGAGTCCTTCATAGGCTTGATACATGGCGATCGAGGCAGTGGATGTAGCAACGGAAGCAGGGCAAGATGATTCCGCTCTGCTGGCCCGGCTACGCGCCGAGCTCGCGGATTTCAATGACCGTCTTCGGGCACATGGACTGACCCGCAGCACCAAATATGTGGCGCAAACGGCAGCGCAGGCTGAGGAGCTGGCCAATACGGCTGCCCAGACTCAGCTCATCCTGGCCCTGCTGGTCAAGGAGCAGAACATCGCTGCCGTCGGAGAAACCGACAAGCCCCACAATCCAGACGACCCAAACCTGCAAAAGCGCGGAGCCTTTAAGTCGAATGAAGACTACCTCCGGGCGAAACTCGGCATCGGGCGGCAGGAAGCTGCACGCCGGTTCCAGCTCGCCGAGGCCACCGAGCCGCGGCAAGCCCGTGAAGGCAAACCGAGCGCACCGCCACGCTTGCCCGTGCTCGCACGGGCCTTGGACGAAGGGCAGGTATCCAGCCAAGCCGCAAACCTGATCCGCAAGGCTGTCGACGGTATGCGCCGGGTGGCCGACCCGGACCGGCTGCGTCAAATGGAAGAGGCGCTGGTCAAGCATGCCTCGGAATACGACGCCGATTCGCTGCGGCTGCTGATCCGGCAGTGGGAAGGCGGCCTCGACCCTGCCGGAGCGGACCCGACTGCGGCCGAGCTGAAGGCACGCCAGGGCTTGTTTTACCGGGGCCGGCGCAACGGGCTGCACTGCTACGAGATCAACGCCACCGATGAGCAGAACGAGGTCTTGGCAACGGTCTACAACACGGCCACCAATCCCCGGCTGCGGGACGGGACAGCCACGGCTGGCACTGTCGGGTTCGACGGGACCGGCACGCCCGCTGCCGCCCCTGCCACCAGCGGCGACGCTTCAGGCGAGGACGTTGCCGCCGCCGAACCCGGCCAAGAGCTGGACGGGCGCACCCGGCAGCAGAAGCAACTGGACGGGCTTATCGGTGCCTGCAAGGTTGCGCTGACCACGGATCTGTTGCCGGCAGCCGGCGGACGCCGTCCCCAGTTGCTGGCCACCATCGACTACAAGGATCTGGCCTCCGACCTCGGCCGCCCGGGAGCCAGTACTTTCTCCGGACCGCTGAGCGCGAAGACCATCCGCCGGATAGCCTGCGATGCGGACATCATCCCGGTGGTCCTTGCCGGTATGGGCGTGATTCTGGACGTCGGCCAGTCACAGCGGCTGTTCCCGAAGTACATGCGGCTGGCGATCATCGCCAGGGACGGCGGCTGTGCCTTCCCCGGCTGCACCGCCCCATCGCCCTGGACGGAGGTGCACCACATCCGGTGGTTTGAAAAGGGCGGCCCAACATCCACCGACAACGGCGTGATGCTGTGCAGTCACCACCACCACCTCATCCACGAAGGAGACTGGCGGATCGAGGTCATCAATGGCGTCGCCTGGTTCTTCCCGCCGCCCGACATGGATCCGGCGCAAAAACCACTACGCAATCACGTCTGGCTCAAGGACGCCCAACTGCCCGAACGACCTCCCGAGCCGGCCCTGCTGGGCACCAACTCCGGGTAGCCCGGCGGTCCCACAACCGTTACAAAGTCCGCCGTTCATGAGGCAAATGCCCCGATTCCCTCGGTTCACACCGCCAATCCGCCGCGGGCGCCACAGCAGGAAGAACTCGAGATGGGGCTGGGGCGCACAGCCGAAACCACCAGCGCGGGCAGGAATTCCAGCCCTTTTGACGGTTGGCCAGCGCAGCCGCAGAATCCGCCGTTCTGACCGGAACGCCGAACGGAGTGGCGGAGGCCCCCGCGGCAAGGGTGAAGGGACCCCGCCGCGGGGTGAGCCGGCTCGTGGTTCGGTTCTGCAGGGTCCGCCGTTCAGAGCCTGTCTGCGCAGACCAAGGCGATCATCCACGGCCCCGGTTCAGCGGTGGTCACGCCGGATCGGGCCGCGCCGATGTTGGTCCGGCAACTCGTCAGCGGATACGATCGTAGAGGCTTGCAGCGCCCACGTATGTCGCTGCAGTAACGGCCGTAGCCAACAATTAGGAGACCTCTGTGTCAGCGCCCCAGAACATCACCCTCATCGTCGACGGCGAAGAGAACCAGGTGACCGAGGGCACGACGGGAGCCGACCTTTACGGCACCCGGCGGGAGGTCGTCGTCGTACGCGTGGACGGCGAGCTGAAGGACCTGGACCAGCCCATCCCGGCCGGCGCCAAAGTGGAGGCCGTGACCATCGATTCGCCCGACGGGCTGAACGTGCTGCGCCATTCCACTGCACACGTGATGGCCCAGGCTGTGCAGCAGTTGCGCAAGGACTCCAAACTTGGCATCGGTCCGTACATCACAGACGGTTTCTACTTCGATTTCGACGTCGATGAGCCCTTCACGCCTGAGGATCTGAAGCAGCTGGAAAAGATGATGCTCAAGATCGTCAATTCCAACCAGCGCTTCGTCCGCCGCGCCGTTTCCGAGACCGAGGCCTTGGCGGAAATGGCCGGCGAGCCGTACAAGGAAGAGCTCATCGGGCTCAAAGGCCACTCCGATGAGGCCGGCGAAGGCGCCAGCATCGAAGTTGGCTCCGGCGAGCTGACCATCTACGACAACGTGGACGCCAAGAGCGGCGAAGTGGTCTGGAAGGATCTCTGCCGCGGCCCGCACTTGCCGAACACCAAGCTAATCTCCAACGCCTATGCGTTGACCCGTTCGGCCGCAGCGTACTGGCGCGGCAACGAGAAGAACAAGCAGCTGCAGCGCATCTACGGCACCGCGTGGCCCACCAAGGACGACCTGAAGGCCTACCAGGAGCGGCTGGCGGAGGCCGAGCGCCGCGACCACCGCCGGCTGGGCGCCGAACTGGACCTGTTCTCCTTCCCGGACGAACTGGGTTCCGGCCTGCCCGTTTTCCACCCCAAGGGCGGCATTGTCCGTAAGGCGATGGAAGACTACTCGCGGCAGCGTCACACCGAGGCCGGCTACGAATTCGTCTATACCCCGCACATCACCAAGAGCAACCTGTATGAGGTGTCCGGACACCTGGATTGGTACCGGGACGGCATGTTCCCTCCGATGCACGTGGACGAGACCCGGGACCCGGAGACCGGCGAGGTCGTCAAGCCCGGCCAGGACTACTACCTGAAGCCGATGAACTGCCCGATGCACAACCTGATCTTCCGCTCGCGCGGACGGTCCTACCGTGAACTGCCGCTGAGGATGTTCGAGTTCGGTTCGGTTTACCGGTACGAGAAGTCCGGCGTGATCCACGGTCTGACCCGGGTGCGCGGCATGACGCAGGACGACGCGCATATTTACTGCACCCGCGAGCAGATGAAGGACGAGCTGACCACCACGCTGAACTTCGTGCTGGACCTGCTCAAGGACTATGGGCTGGACGACTTCTTCCTGGAACTGTCCACCAAGGATCCCGAAAAGTTCGTCGGCTCCGACGAGGTTTGGGACGAAGCCACCCGCACCTTGGCCGAGGTGGCCGAAGCATCCGGTCTGGAACTGGTGCCGGATCCGGGCGGAGCCGCCTTCTATGGGCCGAAGATCTCGGTCCAGGCGCGGGACGCGATCGGCCGGACCTGGCAGATGTCCACCATCCAGCTGGACTTCAACCTGCCGGAACGGTTCGAGCTGGAGTACCAGGCCGCCGACGGTTCCCGGCAGCGGCCGGTTATGATCCACCGTGCGCTGTTCGGATCGGTGGAGCGGTTTATGGGCCTGCTGATTGAGCACTACGCCGGGGCGTTCCCGGCTTGGCTCGCTCCAGTCCAGGTGGTTGGCATTCCGGTGGCGGAGACCTTTAACGACTACATGCTGGAGATCGTGGCCAAGCTGCAGGCCCAGGGCATCCGGGCTGAGGCGGATCTGGGTTCCGACCGCTTTCCGAAGAAAATCCGCACCGCCAGCAAGGACAAGATACCGTTCGTGCTGATCGCCGGCGGCGAGGATGCCGAAGCCGGAGCGGTTTCCTTCCGCTTCCGCGACGGCAGCCAGGACAATGGCATTCCGGTCGATGAGGCAGTAGCGCGGATCGTCCAGGCCGTCGCCAGGCGCGGCAACTGACGATGGCCGGGACGACCAGGGAAGCCATGATGGGCCGGGCGGATGATGAGGCAACGGACAGTTTCGAGCTGCCCGGCGTCCCGGATGCCTTCCAGCGGCTCTGGACGCCGCACCGGATGGCCTACGTCAAGGGCGGCCAGGGGCAGTTCAAGAACAAGGACGAGTGTCCGTTCTGCGTGGCGCCGGCCCGGCCGGACGAGGAATCGCTGATCGTCCACCGCGGCGAGACCGCTTACGTGGTGCTGAACCTGTTTCCGTACAATCCCGGCCACTTGCTGGTCTGCCCATACCGCCATGTGCCCGACTACACGGACATCACCCCGGCGGAGACCGCGGAGTTCGCCGAGCTGACCCAGACGGCCATGCGCGTGCTGCGGAAGGTGGCGAACCCCAGCGGCTTCAACCTGGGCATGAACCAGGGTGAAGCCGGCGGAGCGGGCGTCGCTGCGCACCTGCACCAGCATGTGGTGCCGCGGTGGGGCGGTGACGGGAATTTCTTCCCGATCATCGCGCAGACCAAAGCCATCACCCAGACCCTGGACGAGGTCCGCAAGCAGGTAGCCGACGCCTGGCCTGCACGGTAACGCGGCGATGCTGAACAAGTACGCGCGCGGATTCTTCGGCAAGCTCTTCACCCCGCTGGCCCGCGTCCTGATCCGGATGGGCGTCTCGCCCGACGCCGTCACGATCATCGGCACGCTCGGGGTTTGCGCCGGGGCGCTGGTGTTCTACCCGCTGGGGGAGTTGTTTTGGGGCACGGTATTTATCACTGCGTTCGTTTTCTCCGACATGGTGGACGGCCTGATGGCCCGCATGTTGGAGCGCAGCAGCCGCTGGGGCAGCTTCCTGGACTCCACCCTTGACCGGCTGGCCGACGGCGCGGTGTTCGCCGGTGTGGCCATTTGGTTCTTTACCGGGGGAGAGAACCCGGCGATCGCGGTCTCCGCGCTCGTGTGCCTGTTGCTGGGCTCCCTGGTCTCCTACGCCCGAGCCAAGGCCGAGTCGCTCGGCTGCACCGCCGCCGTCGGCTTCGCCGAACGATCCGAGCGCCTGGTGGCCGTCCTGGTCTTCACCGGCCTGACCGGGCTGGGCCTGCCGGAAGTGGTTCTGCTGGTGGTCCTGGTGCTGCTGGCTGCAGCCAGCCTGTTGACCGTGATTCAGCGGATGATGACCGTTTACCGACAGACCCGGCTGACCGCCTGATCGGTTGACCGCCCGGTCTGCCGGAGGACGCAGGGAGGCGGCATGACGACGGGAGGTGAGCGGCCGCCGTCGGGCGTTGACGAAGGTTACGTCACCGGTGAGCCGGTTCACTGGCCCGGACGTATGATGAGATGTACGCTTTCGACCGACTCCTAGGGGCTTTTAGTGTCCAGCAGTGAAGCAACCTCAACTCACGCCCCCGTGACCGGCAGCAGCCGGGTAAAGCGGGGCATGGCCGAGATGTTGAAGGGCGGCGTCATCATGGACGTCGTAACGCCCGAACAGGCCCGCATCGCCGAAGACGCCGGTGCCGTGGCCGTGATGGCCCTTGAGCGGGTTCCGGCGGATATCCGCGCGCAGGGCGGCGTGTCCCGGATGAGCGATCCGGACATGGTGGACGGCATCATCGAAGCCGTCTCCATCCCGGTCATGGCCAAGGCCCGCATCGGCCACTTCGTCGAGGCGCAGGTGCTGCAGTCGCTCGGTGTGGACTACATCGACGAGTCCGAGGTGTTGACCCCGGCCGACTACACCAACCACATCGACAAGTGGAACTTCACCGTTCCGTTCGTCTGCGGTGCCACCAACCTCGGCGAGGCGCTGCGCCGGATCAACGAAGGCGCCGCGATGATCCGTTCCAAGGGCGAAGCCGGCACCGGCGACGTCTCCAACGCCACCGGCCACATGCGGCAGATCCGCGCCGAGATCAAGCGCCTGTCCGCGATGCCCGAAGACGAGCTGTACGTGGCAGCCAAGGAACTGCAGGCCCCTTACGAACTGGTCAAGGAAATCGCCCAGACCGGCAAGCTGCCGGTGGTGCTGTTCACCGCTGGCGGCATCGCCACTCCGGCCGACGCCGCGATGATGATGCAATTGGGCGCCGACGGCGTGTTCGTTGGCTCCGGCATCTTCAAATCCGGCAATCCTGCCGAGCGCGCCGCCGCGATTGTCAAGGCCACCACCTTCCACGACGATCCGGATGTCATTGCCAAGGTCTCCCGCGGCCTGGGCGAAGCAATGGTCGGCATCAACGTGGACGAAATCCCGCAGCCGCACCGCCTCGCCGAGCGCGGCTGGTAAGAACTAACGACGACGAACGCCCGGTCCCGCACGAAGGTGCGGTACCGGGCGTTTGGCGTTGCCGCCCGTCACGGGCCGCCTGCGGTCCAGCACCGCAATCCGGCGCAGAGTGAAGCCGTTCGCCGAGCGTTCAGCGATCGTTTCATCTGTGCACTTTCATCCTCCGCAGATGATGAACCTGCTCTCCTCCCAGCGGGAGACTGAAGTCGACGGATGAGTCCCGAGGCAATAGCGCCCGCCGGAACGACAGTGCGCCTGAACGGAGCCAGTGATGACGGATCCAGAAATGACCGACGCCGGGGAACTGCAACGGCTGCGGGCCCGGGTGGCCGAACTCGAGGCCGAACGGGCCCAAGCGCCAGACCGCGCCGCTGGACCTGCTGCCGAAAGACACCGTTGGAGATCAATCGGCTCATCAGTGCTGCTCACGCTGGCGTGTGTGCTCGCTCCGATCTCGGTGGTGGGCGTCTGGGCGGGCAGCGTGGTGTCAGACACCGACCGCTATGTTGAAACGGTCAGCCCACTCATCAACGACCCATCCGTGCAGGCGGACCTGACCGATGCGGTAACTAAGGCCATCTTCAACCACGTGGATCTGAAGGCCGTCACCAGCGAAGCGCTCGGCGCGGTTTCCGACTTAGGGCTGCCGCCGCGGGCCCAAGCCGCTCTGCTAGCCTTGCAGCAGCCGATGATTTCGGGCATCGAAAATTTTGTACACAGCCGCGTGCAGCAAACGATCAGCGATCCGCGATTCGACACTGTATGGGATCGTGCAAACGAGATCGCGCACGAGAACCTGATTAAGCTGCTGGAGGGCAACCAGGGCGGCGCGATCAGCGCCCAGAGTGACACGATCTCGGTCAACCTCGGGCCGATCGTCGCGCAGGTGAAGGAGCGCCTCTTGGCCGATGGATTCGGCCTGGCACAGAACATCCCCAACGTTGATGTCTCCTACGACTTGGTGCAGTCGGACGCCGTCTCCAAAGCACAGAGCGCCTACCGCGTATTGAACGCACTCAGCATCTGGCTGCCAATCATCACCGGAATCTTGTTCGTCGGGGGAGTGCTGGCCGCGCGTCATCGCGCCCGTGCTCTGATGTGGGGAGCACTCGGCATCGTGGCGGCGATGCTTGCACTGGGGATTGCCCTCGCGGTGGCCCGCATTGCCTACCTTCAGGCGCTGCCGGGCGTGGTGCTGTCGCACGATTCGGCCGGGATGGTCTTCGACACCCTGGTGCGCTTCCTGCGGGACTCGCTGCGCCTCACCGCGGTGATCGCGCTGGTGGTGGCGATAGCTGCGTACTTCACCGGGACCTCGGCCTCAGCCGTTCGGGCACGCGCCTCCGCGTCGAGGGGGATCGCCCGGCTGCGCGGGTCGGCTGAGCATGCAGGCATGCGCACTGGCGGGGCGGGAACCTGGATTTACCGGTACAAGCGGCTGCTCTGGGTGGCCACCGTGATCGTGGGTGGTCTGGTGCTCGTGTTCTGGTCAGAGCCAACCATCGGCGTCGTCATCACCATCACCATCATCGTTGTGGTCGTGATCGCGCTGATTGAGTTCATCGGAAGTCCGCCAGCCGAACCGCAGGCCTACTCCGAGCCCTCCGACGAATTGCCGGTTCCTCCGAACCCGTGACGGTTCCTGCTAACCGTGACGGCGGACGACGAACGCTGTCGTGCCCTGCCGACTGGGGGCCAGCAGGGCACGATTTGGGTGGTGGCTGGGTCAGCCGGCTCTTCAGCCAGCCAGGATTTTTGCTTTCTGCGCCTCAAACTCCGCCTCGGACAGCACGCCCTGCGCTTTCAGCTCGCCCAAGGTCTTGAGCCGCTCCAAGGGGTCAGCGGCCGGGGCAGCCGCTTGGGCCGCCGCGGTCTCGTAGTCAGGTTGCGCATACTGCTGAGGTTGCGCGTACCCCTGCTGCGGTTGCTGCTGTTCGTACCCCTGCTGCGCGTACTGCTGCTGGTCCTTGGCGTCCCAGCGCGCTTGTTGGCGTCGCTGCACGCGGCCGCTCACCGCCGTCGCTGTGCCGGCGACTACCGCCGTGCGTGCTACTCCTCGTAACAGTCCCATGTCCGGTTCCTCCTCAGACCGTTGAATCGGATTCAATCGCGTCCAGCGCGGCCATGACATCCTCAGCAGGGATCCGGGCACTCGCGATGACGTCTCCGCCGGCCTCGCGTGCTGCGGCAATAAAAGGAATAGCCCACAGATTCTCGTAGACGATGAGCGCCGCTACGGTACCAGGTTCCATCGCCGAAGCTGCTTCGGCGATTTCATCGTCGCCTAAGAGGCCCGAACGAACCGAGGCAAGGGATGCGAACCCTTCCAAACCCTCGCTCACGTCTTCTGTCATCTCGACGCCGACGGTGGAACCGTCCGCGTCTTTACTAATGATCATGAGGTCGTAGACCCAGACCACCTTCCGATTGATCAAGTCCATCAGGGCAGCAACGGTGGCGCCGCTGCCCGTCTTCTCCACTGGAAACTCGATCAACAGGAAGTCGATTGGGCCGTGCACTTCTGTTGTTGCCACGAACATCACCCTTGCAATCTGATTGGCCATCCAGGACCCGCCCAGAGTAGTTTTCCCTTCGCGTCCGAGGCATCACCCCGGCCGCATGATCTTTTCTCCCGTCCAGCGGGTTCAGGACTGTGTGGCTTCCCGCAGGTCGCGCCCGTGGGCCATGACGGCCCAAATGATGACCACGTCGAGGACGATGATGATCACGCCCCACAGCGGGTAATACGGCAGCCACATGAAGTTGAGGATCGCGCTCAGCGACGCCAGTACCACTGCCAGAATGCGCGCCCACATAGCGCCCCGGAACAGGAATATCCCGCCGAGCACCAAGAGCACACCGCCGAGCAGGTGGATCCAGCCCCACGAGGTCAGGTCGAATTTGTAGATGTATTCCTCGCCGGCCACGTAAATCTGATCGTTGAACAGCGCAGAAAGTGCCTGGATAAGGTGAAAAGCGCCGGCCACTATCATGATGATCCCGGCGAAGAGGATCGTCCCCGCGGCGGCAACGTTGTACTCCCCGCCGACGGATCGCCCCGGACCAGTGGTCTGCCCCGCTGAACCGCTTGCCATGGTGGTCCTCCCTCATGCGGTGCGCCGGTGGCGACTCGGATGTCACCGGAGACTCGGCCCACCTCCAGTAAGTCTTCTCGGGCCCGGGGCGAGTTTCCTCATCCTTTCTGGGTGATCCTGATTGCCCTCGTCCGCCGTAATTTGGGCGCTAACGGCAGTACTTTTCAGGCGATGACGGGATACCAACATGACTGAGCAGACAGCCCGTACGCAGGCGCGGGGAGTGTTGCTCCCACTCGCGCTCGCGCAGTTCATCTGCAGCTTCGCCGGCTCGAACATGAACGTGATGATCAATGACATGAGCAAGGATCTCAACACCACGGTGCAGGGAATCCAGGTCGCAATCACCATCTTCCTGCTGGTCATGGCCGCGCTGATGATCCCTGGTGGCAAGCTCACCGACCGCTACGGTCGCAAGCGACTGTTCCTTCTCGGGCTCATCGTCTACGGCGTCGGCGCGCTCATCAGTGCAATCGCGCCCGGTCTCCCCGTGCTGATCCTGGGCAACTCAATCTTCGAGGGCATCGGCACCGCGCTCCTCATCCCGCCGGTCTACATTCTGACGACCATGCTGTTCCACGATCTGGGCTCCCGGGCCAAAGCGTTCGGCGCGATCAGCGCCGCGGGAGGCATCGGATCCGCGGCCGGCCCGCTGATCGGTGGCCTGATCACGTCGGCAATCAGTTGGCGAGCAGCATTCGTCTTCCAAGCCCTCATTATCGTCGTGATCGCGCTGCTCAGCCGGAGCCTCAAAGATCCCGTTCCTGCGGATCCGACGCGTGAGTTCGATGTGCGGGGAGCGGTCCTCTCTGCCGGGGGGCTCATCCTCATCGTGATGGGAATTTTGGCCGCAGATAACAGCCTCTGGTTGATGCTCGTCCTGATTGGCGCCGGCGCGCTGGTACTGGTGGGCTTCTTCATGTCGGTGCGGGCGAAGGAGCGCTCTGGGCACGAACCCCTGCTGTCGCTGAGCCTGTTCCGCAATCGCACGTCTAATCTTGGGTTGATCACGCAAAACGCGCAGTGGCTGATGCTGCTGGGATTCTCCTTCGTTGTCGCCAGCTTCTTGCAGGTGGTGCGCGGCTACAATGCCATCGAGACCGGTGTGATCTTCACCGCCGCGACGATCGGCCTGCTGGCGTCGTCGTTGGCGGCCGGGCCACTGTCGAAGAAGTTTGCTCAGCGGAACCTCATTATCGCTGGCTTTGCGCTGACCATCGTTGGCATATTGCTTGAGCTCCTGATCGTGCGGGGCACACAGTCCGCCTGGGCATTCGCGCCCGGTTTGCTGCTCACCGGGCTGGGCGTCGGTTTGATGCTCACCCCCTCGGTGAACGTGGTGCAATCTAGTTTCTCGGAGTCCAAGCAGGGCGAGATTTCAGGGCTGTCCCGAAGCGTTTCGAATTTGGGCTCCTCACTCGGCACGGCGATCGCGGGCACCATACTCGTGGCCGGTATCGCCTCCACCCCCGGCCAAAACTATGCAATCTCGACGATCGTTCTGGCTGCTGTGGGACTCATCGGCCTAGCCGCGGCGGTGTTCATCCCCCGAAAGATCCCGTCGCCGGTCGAAGAACCGATGAGCTGACCCGGCCATTCCATCACTCGCCAGAGGAATTCGGCCCGGACCAGCGGTCGGCGCGGGCCACGATACCGCGGGCCAGGAAGGCGGCTGCCCTGGCGGTGGCGGCCCTGCTCATGGCCGGCTACACCAGCGGGCAGGACGGCGCGGGCCCGGACCACGGCGGCCTGGCGGGAACGGAACCCGCAACGGAGTTGGCCGGGCCGAGCGCGGAGGGGAGCGGTACCGAGGGGAACGGCACTCAGGGCCGCGGCGCCGCGGGGGAGGCACCGCCGTCGTTGTCCTCCACAACGGACCCGGCCCCGGAACAGAAGCAGACAGCCGGCGAGGGCCCGGGCTGTCCGGCCAGAAGCTGCGCCACCGTGGCGATGACCGGCGATCTGCTGCTGCATGAAGCGCTCTGGGCGCAGGCGGCCGCAGATGCCCGGCGGACCGGTAACGGGAGCCTGGATTTCGAACCCATCCTGGCCGCGCAGCAGCAATATCTGGACACCGCCGACCTTGCGATCTGTCAGTTGGAAACGCCGCTGGCAGGCGAAGATGGCCCGTATTCCGGCTACCCGGCGTTCAATGCGCCGCCGCAGATCCTCGATGCCGCGACCGCCGTGGGGTACGACGCCTGCACCACCGCCAGCAATCACAGCTTCGACCACGGCACCGCCGGACTGGAACGAACGCTGGCCGCGCTCGACGCCCGCGGCCTGGAGCACACCGGGTCCTATCGCAGTGAAGCCGAGTCCGGCGACGTGCTGATCTTGGATACGCCGGCCGCGCGCGTCGCCGTCATTACCGGCGCGTTCTCGCTGAACGGGCTGGTGCCGGACGCAGCGTGGCAGGTGGACATGCTGGATCCGCAGGCGATGATCGCCAAGGCCAAGCAGGCACGGACAGACGGCGCGGACATTGTGCTGGGCACCATTCATGCCGGCGACGAATACACGAACCATGCCAACTTGCAACAGCAGCAGACCGCCCATGCCCTGGCCGACAGCGGCGAGTTCTCGCTGATTTACGGGCACCACAGCCACTCGGTCCAACCGGTGGAACGCGACAACGGCACGTGGATTGTCTACGGGCTGGGCAACGCAATCGCGGCCCATGCAACGCTCAACATCCTCAACACCGAGGGCCTGATGGTCCGCGCACAATTCGCACAGGATGACGACGGCGGCGCCTGGAAAGTGGCGCGGCTCGACTGGCTGCCTGCCACCTTTGCCGGACCCTGGCATCGCTGGTGTCCCGTGTCGGCCGATGCCTTGGCGGCAGCGGCGGAGTCAGGGCAGTGGTGCGTCTCCAAAGAGGCGGATGCAGCCAGCCGGGACCGGACCAAGGCCACCGTCGAGTCGATGGGCGCAGCCGGGGACGTGGTCCGGGAATGGCTGCTGAGCGGTGACTAGGGACTTGAAGTCCCCTGGTCGCCTGCGTGCCTTAGCGCGGCCGGGCCGCGGCGTCGGTTCTGGCCGCTGCCTCGTGCGGGATGTCCAGCGGCACATCGTTGAAGCTTCCATAGCGCCGCTCGGCCGCGTGCCGGATCAAATAGTCCGCCACGGCAGGGTTCTTGGGCAGCAGGGACCCGTGCAGGTAAGTGGCGATGACGTTGCGGTAGCGGGCGCCTTCGGTGCCGTCCGTGCCGTTGTTGCCGTCGCCCTTGGTGACCCGCCCGAACGGCTGGACGTCGGTGCCGAGCGTGGTCAGGCCGCTATGGTTCTCATACCCGATGATGGTGCCGAACTCGTCGCTTTCAAGCACAGTATTGCCGATCAGCCGGGTGGGACCGCCGATGGTTTCGGCATCCAGCAGTCCGATGCCGGTGATTACTTCGCCGGTGTGGGTGGTGAACCGGTGGCCGAACAGCTGGTAGAGGCCGCACACGGCGAGCATGGGCAGGCCGTCGTCGGCCAGCTCTCGCAGCCTGCCGCCCAGGGCGAGCAGGTCGGCCTGGATTTTGTTCTGGCCCGAGTCCTGGCCGCCGCCGCCCACCACCAGGTCCACCTGCTCAGGAAAGGTGTCCCCGGGGTTGTACTCATGCAGCCGCACGTCGTAGCCGCGCAGGGCCAGCCGCTTGCGGAGAACCAGGACGTTGCCCCAGTCGCCGTAGATGTTCATGTCCCGCGGGTATAGCTGGAGCAGGTCGATCACGGGTGCGTCCATCAGGAGACCACTTCCACTTCGGTCAGTTTGCCCAGCTCGCGGCGCAACGCCAGCATGGCGGTGTAGGTGCAGTAGATGCGCTTGGGCGTATCAGGATCGTCGGCAATGAACCGGTGCAGCGAAGCGTTCAGGTCGGTGTCAACGCGACCTACGGGAACGTCCTCGTAGAACAGTCGCAACCCCATGTCCTGGGCGCGGACACCGCTCACCTCGGCCACGCCCGTGTCGCGCAGCGATTCGAAGTCTACGTCCCAGAGCCAGGACATGTCCCGGCCATCGGCGTAGTTGTCGTTGATCGCGATCATGGTCCGCGATCCCACGGCCGGGAACGACTTCAGCGCGAGCCGGAAGCCGGCCGGGTTCTTGACCAGCACCAGATCCAGCGGCTGCCCGTTGACGGTGAGCGATTCACCGCGCCCGAACGCCGGGGTGACGTTTTCCAGCGAGGCCAGCAGCGCCGGTTCGTCTACGCCGGGACCGAGCACGGTGCGCGCCAGCACCAGCGCCGCGGCGGCGTTGAACACGTTGTAGACGCCGGTCAGCTTCAGCTCCACCTCGATGTCGCGTCCGTCCACTTGGAACGTGGCGGCGGAACCTTCGCAGGCGGCCAGTACGACGTCGGCGCGCGGCCCCTGGGGCTGGCTCCCGTCAGTTCCGGCGGGGGTGGCGCCGGGAATCTCGGCGGCCACGGCGTTGCGCATCTCATCATCGTGCGGGAACATGTGGCGCAATTGCTGGGCCAGGCCAAAGTATTCGACCCGGGGTGCTGTCACCGCGTTGGCCAAGGCCAGGATGCGCGGGTCCTCACGGTTGAGCACCACAGCGTCGGTCGTGGCGGCGGCGATTTGGCGGAGAAATCCCGCGGTCGTCTCAATCTCGCCAAAGCGGTCCAGCTGGTCACGCATGACGTTGAGCAGCAGGCTGTAGCGCGGCTGAACCAGTTTGACGAAGTGCACGGCGTGGGCTTCGTCCAGTTCCAGCACCGCAATGTCCGCGTCCAGCCGGCCGCGGGCGTCCGAATCGCCCAACACCGAAGCCACTACTCCGCGGGTGAAGTTGCTGCCGGTGCGGTTGGTGAACACTTTGAGGCCCTGGCCCTGCAGCAGCTCCACCACCATTTTGGTGGTGGTGGTCTTGCCGTTCGTCCCGCTGATCACGACGACGCCGCGCGGCAGTTTGCCGAGCGTGCGGGGCAGGAACTGCGGATCGATTTTCTCGGCCACGAGGCCCGGCAGTGCGGAGCCGCCGCCGCGGAGCCTGGCTACCGCCTTCACGGCCTTTCCGGCAACGGTCGCAAGGAGGTGTCGCATGAGTAGAGACTATACAAGCCGCCGGCACCAGCGCGGTGACGGTTCCGGCGGAACAGTGGCGTGCCCCACAGCCGCGGCCTGGACGGTCTTACCGCGGTCTAACACTGCAGGACCGGATGGTATTACTGTTTTTCGTACGGCCGCCGCGCGCGCGGCCCGATCCGAATCCGAGGAATCTTCACCGTGGTCACGATTGGTGTGCTTGCCCTGCAGGGCGATGTCCGCGAACACATATCCGCCCTGGAACACAGCGGCGCCGCAGCAATGCCGGTGCGGCGGCCGGACGAACTGGATGCCGTGGATGGCCTGGTCATACCTGGCGGGGAATCGACAACGATCGACAAGCTCACGAGGATCTTCGAACTGGCCGATCCGCTGAAGAAGCGGATCGCGGCCGGCATGCCGGTGTACGGTTCCTGCGCGGGCATGATCATGCTGGCCCAGGAGCTCACGGACCCCGCCACCGACCTCAAGGGCGAGCCGCAGCAGACACTGGGCGGCCTGGACATCACGGTGCGGCGGAACGCCTTCGGCCGGCAACGTGAGTCGTTTGAAACGGATCTGGACTTCCACGGCCTGGAGTTCAGTGCCCCGTCCCCGGACCAGCCTCCCGCGCCCGTACACGCCGTCTTCATTCGTGCGCCGTGGGTGGAACGGGTGGGCGAGGGGGTGGAAGTCCTGGCCACGGTGGAACCTTCAGAAGCGTCCCACACGGGGACTTTGCACGGGACAGCTAGAATTGTGGCAGTGCGTTCGCGGCATCTGCTGGCGACTTCTTTCCACCCGGAAGTGACGGGGGAGCGCCGGATCCACGAACTATTCATCCGCATCGTCAGAGGAGAAGCGTAGGAATGGCCGGACACTCCAAGTGGGCCACGACCAAGCACAAGAAGGCAGTCATTGATGCCCGCCGTGCCAAGTCGTTCGCCAAACTGATCAAGAACATTGAAGTGGCAGCCCGCAACGGCGGCGCAGACGTGGCGGGCAACCCGGCTCTGGAACTGGCCGTGCAGAAGGCCAAGAAGACCTCGGTGCCCAACGACAACATCGACCGCGCCATCAAGCGCGGCGCCGGCCTGACCGGCGAAACCATCGACTACACCGAAATCATCTACGAAGCCCGCGGACCGCAGGGCTCGGCCGTGCTGATCGAGTGCCTGACCGACAACAAGAACCGCGCAGCTTCCGAGGTGCGGCTGGCCATCACCCGCAACGGCGGCACCGTAGCCGACCCCGGCTCGGTCTCCTACATGTTCGCCCGGAAGGGCGTGGTGTCATTGCCCAAGAACGGGCTCACCGAGGACGATCTGCTGGTGGCCGTGCTGGATGCCGGCGCGGAGGAAGTCAAGGACCAAGGCGAGAACTTCGAGGTCCACTCCGATCCCACCGACCTGCGGGCCGTGGTAGCTGGGCTGGAAGAGTCGGGCATCGAGTACGAAACGGATGAAATTGAGTTCGTCTCCTCGATGGCCGTGGAGCTCGACGCCGACGCCGCGCGGAAGTTCCTGAAGCTGGTGGACGCCCTGGAGGACCTGGACGACGTTCAGAATGTCTACTCCAACGCCGATATCAGCCAGGACGTTCTCGCTGAACTCGAGAACGACTGACGCCGGTCGGACGGCCGGGAGCACCCGTG
Source organism: Arthrobacter sp. B0316-1-20 (assembly GCF_059091865.1). Taxonomy (NCBI): domain Bacteria; kingdom Bacillati; phylum Actinomycetota; class Actinomycetes; order Micrococcales; family Micrococcaceae; genus Arthrobacter; species Arthrobacter sp. B0316-1-20. The sequence goes on from NZ_JBNHHC010000002.1 coordinate 264,778, forward strand.
CGCGTACTGGGCGTGGACCCCGGGCTGACCCGGTGCGGCTTGGGCGTGGTCGACGTCGAGCCGAACCGCCGCTCCACCCTCGTGGAAGTGGGCGTGGTGGGAACGACTCCGGACATGCCGCTGGAACTGCGCCTGCTGAAGATCGCCGAAAGCATCGACGAGTGGCTTGATGCGCATGCCCCGGACGTGCTCGCCGTCGAACGCGTCTTCAGCCAGACCAATGTCAGCACCGTGATGGGCACGGCGCAGGCATCCGGCGTGGTGATGGCTGCCGCAGCGCGGCGGGGGATCGTCGTCGCGCTGCACACTCCCACCGAGGTGAAGGCGGCGGTGACCGGCAACGGGCAGGCGGACAAAGCGGCGGTGACCAAGATGGTGACCAGAATTCTCCGGCTGGACACCCCGCCGCGTCCGGCCGATGCCGCGGATGCCCTGGCGTTGGCGATCACCCATGCGTGGCGCGTCGGTGCAACCAAGCCGACCGCGGGCGGCGGCATGACCACCGCCCAGAAGCTCTGGGCGGAAGCCGAAGCGAAGGCCAAGCGCAACCGCCGCTGAGCCGCTTGGGCGTGCGGCCGGGGACTGATGCCCATGGTGTGGCGGTTGCCGGCAATGTCCGCGGCGCCCCGTAAGCTATTCGTAGATATGTTCGGACAATCCTCCCGGGCTTCGGTCCAGGAGGAGGGCTCCGGACCGCAGCCATTGCCGGGATTGGGAGTTGGATCATGATTAGCTCGTTGCGCGGCGTCGTCGCCCATGTGGGGTTGAATTCGGCCGTGATCGACGTCAACGGCTTCGGCATGCTGGTCCAGGCGACGCCGCAGACCCTCGGCACGCTGTTCGTCGGACGCGAAGCCCAGTTGGCCACCACCATGATCGTGCGCGAAGACTCCATGACTCTGTACGGGTTCGAGGACGCGGCGCAGCGGGAAGTGTTCGAAACCCTGATCTCGGTCAGCGGCGTCGGCCCGAGGCTGGGCCTGGCGGCACTGTCGGTACATTCTCCCGAGGCCCTGCGCATTGCCGCCGCAGACGGCGACAATAAGGCCTTTAGCAAGGTACCCGGCATCGGGCCGAAGCTCGCCGGCAGGATCGTGTTGGAACTGGCCGGCAAGCTGGTACCCACCGGCGAGGTGGCTCCGCAGCAGGCGAGCGGTTGGAAAGCGCAGGTGCAGCAGGCGCTCTCAGGTCTGGGCTGGTCGGACAAGGACGCCGCGGCAGCCGTGGACACCACCGCCGACGAAAATCCGGAGGCAGCTGCCGCCGGCCACGTGGGCGACCTGCTGCGGCTGACCTTGCGGCGGCTGGGCCAGGACGGTGCCCGGACCGGCTCGGCCCGGCGCACCGCGGGAGTGAAGTAGCGTGGCCGAGGACGCCGGGGAGGGCCGGCTGGTCTCCACCGGGTCGGAGGCCGAAGAACGAGCAATCGAATCGGCGCTGCGGCCAAAGAACCTGGATGACTTCGTGGGCCAGGCGCGAGTCCGGCAGCAGTTGTCGCTGGTGCTGGAAGCCTCCCGGATCCGCGAGCGGACGGCCGACCACGTGCTGTTGTCCGGTCCGCCCGGGCTGGGCAAGACCACGCTGGCCATGATTATCGCTGCGGAAATGAACTCGCCGCTGCGGATCAGTTCCGGTCCGGCAATCCAGCACGCAGGCGATCTGGCCGCGATCCTGTCCTCGCTGACCGAAGGGGAAATCCTCTTCCTCGATGAGATCCACCGGATGTCCCGTCCGGCGGAGGAAATGCTGTACATGGCGATGGAAGACTTCCGGGTGGACATCGTGGTGGGCAAGGGCGCCGGCGCCACGGCCATCCCGCTTGATCTGCCGCCGTTCACGCTGGTGGGGGCCACCACCCGGGCCGGCTTGCTCCCGGGACCGCTGCGCGACCGCTTCGGGTTCACCGGGCACTTGGAGTTTTACGCCGTCGAAGAGCTGGAACTGGTGCTTCGCCGCTCGGCGATGCTGCTGGACCTGAAGGTCAGTTCCGCAGGGTTCGCCGAGATCGCCGGGCGCTCCCGCGGCACCCCCCGCATCGCCAACCGTTTGCTCCGCCGGGTGCGGGACTGGGCCTTGGTGCACAAGATTGACGAAATCGATTTGCGGGCCGCAGCCGCCGCACTGGACATGTACGAGGTTGACGAGCGCGGTCTGGACCGGCTGGACCGGTCGGTGCTGACCGCGCTGATCACCAAGTTCGGTGGCGGACCGGTGGGGCTGTCCACGCTGGCCATTGCGGTGGGTGAGGAAACGGAGACGGTGGAGACCGTGGCCGAACCGTACTTGGTCCGGGAAGGGCTGCTGGGCCGGACGCCGCGCGGGCGGATTGCCACTGCCGCCGCCTGGCAGCACTTGGGGCTGGCGGTGCCGGATCATCTGGCCGCAGCGCAGACCGGGGACCTGCTCGCGGAACTGCTGCAGCCGGACACGGATTTCGCCGACAACTGAAGTGACCGTGTAAGCGCCGTCACCGCGTAGAATGGTAGGAACGTGCGGAGTGCGCCGTTCCGTGAGGGACCTGGCAGGCTGCGTACACGGTCCGGAATCTCCTGCCGGTCCGCCCCAGACTTCTAGGACGGAATTTTCCTGTGTTCGTAAATCTCCTCGCTGCTACCAATACCCAGCAGCAGTCCGGCGGTGGCATCGATGTGATGACCATCGGGCTGTTCGCCGTTTTCGCGCTGCTGATCTTCTTTATGTTCCGCAAGCAGAAGAAGGTCCAGGCCCAGATGCGCGAAAAGACCGAACGCCTCAAGGAACAGATGGTTCCTGGCACCGAGGTCATGACGCAGTTTGGTCTCTTCGGCACGGTCGTATCCGTCGACGCCGACAACAACAAGGTGGTCCTGGAACTGTCTCCGGGCAACACCGCCACGGTGCACACGCAGGCAGTGAACGAAGTGGTGACGCCGGAAACCCCCGAGGTGCCGGACGATGCCTCATCGCTGACCGCGGAGCAGGCGGACCGGCCGGAGGAGACCGCCGAGGAGACCTTGAAGCGCCTCAACGAACAGCAGAACAAAGACACCAAGTAGGCCAGCGACGGCTTAGCCGCATCGGCATGCAGTGGCGGGGCATGCCCCGCCACTTCGCCGTGTACCGGCCGGTTTCGCCGGCCGCCTGAGCCCGATGAGAGAAAGATCTTCCATGGCACGATCCGGTTCCACCAGCATTGCTCGGCGGACACTTATATGGCTCGGTGTGCTGCTTGCCGCCGGTACCGTCATCCTCGGCAGCGGTGTCTTCACCAACCAAGCGAGCTGGGCGCCGAAGCTGGCGCTCGACCTTGAGGGCGGCACCCAGATGATCCTGGCCCCGAAGGTCCAGGGCGCCGGGGGTGAGATCACCGGCGATCAACTCAACCAGGCCGTGGAAATCATTCGCCAGCGCGTCGACGGCTCCGGCGTGGCAGAAGCGGAGATCACCACGCAGTCCGGGCGCAATGTGGTGGTCAGCCTGCCCGGCATTCCGGATCAGCGCACCCGGGAATTGATCCAGGCGTCGGCCGACATGGAATTCCGCCCTGTCCTGACCTCTGCCACGGGTGCAGCTGTTCCCGAAGCAGAACGGACACCGGCGAAGGATATTCCGAAACCGACGGCCAAGCCGGAGAACGCCAGCGACCCGAATTGGATCACGCCCAAGCTTTACCAGGAATTTGAGGCGCTCGACTGCCTTAGCCCGGCCGCTGCGGAAAAGGAGGCCCAGCCTGCAGACCCGGCCAAGCCGGTGGTTGCCTGTGAACCGGATACTGGAATGAAGTACATCTTGGGTCCGGTGGAAGTACCTGGCACCGACATCTCCGGCTCCAGCTTCGGCCAAACCCGCGGCCAGCAGGGACAGACGCTGAACCAGTGGGCAGTCAACATCGAGTTTAATGGCGAAGGAACCCGGACCTTCAAGGCCGTCACCGAGCGTCTGTTCGGACTCTCCGGCGCCCGGAACCAGTTCGCTATTGTGCTGGACGGAAAGGTGATTTCCGCACCGCAGACCAACGCCGTCATCCCGGATGGCAAACCGCAGATCACCGGCAACTTCACCGAAGAATCTGCGCGCGGCCTTTCCGAACAGCTGAAGTACGGCGCGCTGCCGATCAGCTTCGAGATCCAGAGTGAGCAGCAGATTTCCGCCACGCTCGGCGCCGACCAGCTGCGGATGGGCCTGATCGCCGGCGTCATCGGCCTGGTCCTGGTCGCTGGCTATTCAATCTTCCAATACCGGGCGCTCGGCTTCGTCACGATCGCCTCACTGGTAGTGGCGGGTCTCATCACCTATCTGGCGATTGCGATATTGGGCTGGACGGAGAACTACCGCCTTTCACTGGCCGGCGTGGCCGGCCTGATCGTGGCAATCGGCCAGACAGCCGACTCGTTCATCGTCTACTTCGAACGTATCCGCGATGAGTTGCGCGAGGGCCGAGGCCTGGTGTCCGCGGTGGACAACGGCTGGAAGCGTGCACGGCAGACCGTATTGGCCTCTAAGGCAGTGAACCTGCTGGCCGCCGTCGTGCTGTACTTCGTGGCAGTGGGCAACGTGCGAGGTTTCGCCTTCACGCTGGGCCTGACCGCGGTGGCCGACCTTCTGGTGGTCTTCCTCTTCACCCACCCGACCATGGTGCTGCTGGCCAAGACCAAGTTCTTCGGTGAGGGTCACCGGTTCTCCGGCCTTGATCCCCGGTTGCTGGGCGCGGTGCCGCTGTACCGGGGGGCCGGGCGTATCCGCCAGCCGGACGAACGCAAAGTGCCGGTCCGTGCCAAGAACACCGCGGCGGCCGCCGAAGCGGGCCGCCGCCAGACCATTGCCGAACGCCGCGCGGCCGAGAGGCAGCAGGCGACCAGCGGTGCAGGCCGCGGCGCCAACAAGGAGAGCAACTAATGGCCAATTTTGCTAAGTGGGGTAACGACCTCTACACCGGCAGGCGCTCCTATGACTTCGTCGGCAAATACAAGATCTGGTTTGGCATCGCCGTCGTCGCCATTCTCCTGTCCATCGTGGTGCCGTTCGTCAAGGGTGGCTTCAACCTGGGCATCGACTTCCGCGGCGGTTCCGAGTTCACCGTTTCCAACGTTCAGAACACCGACGCCGGGCCCGGCGAGGCTGCCGTCGCCAAGGTCGCCTCGGAGGCCGACCCCCAGGTGACCAACATTGCGCCGGGCACCATGCGGATCCAGACCGAACGGCTGAACGACGACCAGACTCTTCAATTGCGCGACGCATTGGTTGGCGCTTACGGCGTGCAAGCCAACGAAGTGACCTCCTCGTACGTTGGTCCCACCTGGGGCGCAGACGTGACCCGGCAGGCGCTCTGGGGCCTAGTGGTGTTCGTTGTGCTGGCGGCCTTCATGATGGCGCTGTACTTCCGGACCTGGAAGATGTCGGTCTCCGCGCTCAGCGGGCTTGTGGTGGTGCTGGTCGTGACCGCCGGCATCTACTCGCTCAGCGACTTTGAGGTGACGCCCTCGGCGATTATCGGCTTCCTGACCATTCTGGGCTACTCGCTGTACGACACCGTGGTGGTCTTCGACAAGATCCGTGAGAACACCAAGGACTTGGACACGTCCACCAGGAGGACTTTCGCGGAAGAGGTCAATCTCGCCGTGAACCAGACCCTGGTCCGGTCCATCAACACCTCGGTTGTGGCCGTCCTGCCCGTGGCCGCCATCCTGTTCATCGGCGCGTTCGTGTTGGGCGCCGGAACGCTGAAGGACCTGTCGCTGGCTCTGTTCATCGGCATCATCATCGGCGCCGCCACCACCATCTTCATCGCGGCACCGATGTACGCACGGATCCGGGCAAAGGAACCGGCGCTGGTCAAGCAGGCCCAGCGGGTGGAAGAACGACGCCGGAACGAAGCCGTCACTGTCTGACACGGCTCCTGCGGGTCGTCACCGTCTGACGCGGCTCCTGGTGCCGTCGCTGCCTACGGCTCCGGGGGCCGTCGCCGTCCGACGTCGCTCCGGATGCCGGGGCTGTAGTAGCGGGCATAGACTGGACCTTGCGGAACCCCGTTGAGTTGGTGCCTCGACTGACGGCCGGAATAACCGGCGCCAGCGGCAGCTCCAGGACAAGTCGGAAAGGTGGGCAGGATTGGCCGAGAACCTCAGGTCGACCGAGCAAGCCAGTGATAGCGGCGCCAAGCCGGATCCTGGTTCCTCTGTGATGCCTGCGGCCAAGGATGCTCCGGCCACTGCGCCGGTCCGCCATGCCTTCCCGGGCCGCCGGGAACGCACCATGTCCCGACTGGCCCGGTTGGCCGGCAGGGGAGGTTCCGGCTATTCGCCCATCCTTGAGCCGCTGCTGCGCACCGTGCGGGCGAACAACCCCCGCGAGGACTTCGATCTGATTCAGCGGGCCTTCGTTGTGGCCGAGCGCAGCCACCGCGGGCAGAAGCGCAAAAGCGGCGACCCTTACATCACTCACCCGGTGGCGGTAGCCACCATCCTGGCCGAACTGGGCATGACCGGCACGACTCTGGCCGCAGCGCTGCTCCACGACACGGTCGAGGATACGGAGTACACCCTCGAGAATTTGAAGAGGGAGTTCGGGCCAGAAGTTGCCATGCTGGTCGACGGTGTCACCAAGCTGGACAAGGTGCAGTTCGGTGACGCGGCGCAGTCGGAGACAGTACGCAAGATGGTTGTGGCGATGGCCAAGGACATCCGCGTCCTGGTGATCAAACTGGCCGACCGCCTGCATAATGCCCGTACCTGGCGTTTCGTGTCCCCGGAGTCTTCGGCTAAGAAGGCCCGCGAGACCTTGGAGATTTTTGCGCCGCTGGCCCACCGGCTGGGCATGAACACCATCAAGTGGGAGTTGGAAGATCTCTCGTTCGCAGCCCTGCATCCCAAGGTGTACGAGGAAATCGTGCGAATGGTGGGGGAGCGCACCCCCGAACGCGAGAAGTACCTGACCACGCTGCGCACCAAGATCGGCGATGACCTGCGCGCGGTAAAGATCAAGGCCACGATCACGGGCCGGCCGAAGCACTATTACTCCATCTATCAGAAGATGATTGTGCGGGGTAAGGACTTCGACGACATCCACGACCTGATGGGCATCCGCGTGCTGGTGGACACGGTCCGGGACTGCTATGCAGCGCTGGGCGCCCTGCATTCGCGGTGGAACCCGCTGCCCGGCCGGTTCAAAGACTACATCGCCATGCCCAAGTTCAATATGTACCAATCGCTGCACACCACGGTGATCGGTCCGGGTGGCAAGCCGGTGGAGATCCAGATCCGCACCCACGAGATGCACCGTCGTGCCGAGTACGGTGTTGCTGCGCACTGGAAGTACAAGGACATCGCCCGCGGCGGCACAGCCGACGGCGGAGATATGGGTTGGCTCCGGAGCCTGATCGACTGGCAGCAGGAAACCAGTGATCCGGCCGAGTTCCTGGACTCCCTCCGGTTTGAGATCAACGCCAAGGAAGTCTTCGTCTTCACACCCAAGGGCGAGGTGATGGCGCTGCCGGCCGGATCGACGCCGGTGGACTTCGCCTACGCGGTGCACACCGAGGTGGGCCACCGCACCATCGGTGCCCGCGTCAACGGCAAACTGGTACCGCTCAACAGCGAGCTCAATCACGGCGACTGGGTGGAGATTTTCACCTCCAAGGCGGAGGGGGCCGGCCCGAGCCAGGACTGGCAGGGCTTCGTCAAGAGCCCGCGGGCCCGGAACAAGATCCGGCAGTGGTTCACCAAGGAACGCCGCGAAGAGGCGATCGAAAAGGGCAAGGAGCATCTCACCCGCGCCATGCGGAAGCAGAACCTGCCGCTGCAGAAGATGATGACGCACGACGCGTTGATGTCGGTTGCGCAGGAGCTCCACCACGCCGATGTATCCGCGCTGTACGCAGCGGTGGGCGACGGTCATACCTCCGCGCAGAACGTCATCGAGCACCTGGTTGGCCTGCTGGGCGGACAGGAAGCTGTCGAGGAAACCGAACCCGCCATCTCGACTGGGGTCAAGCGGCCGAAGCATCCGGACTCCGGCGTCACTGTTGTGGGCGTGGGCGATGTCTGGGTCAAGCTGGCCCGGTGTTGCACTCCGGTTCCGCCGGACCCGATCGTCGGGTTCGTTACTCGGGGTTCGGGTGTCTCGGTGCACCGTTCCGACTGCCGCAACGTGGCCGAGCTGCGGGAAAGCCCCGACCGGATCGTCAACGTCGCGTGGGCGCCCACCCAGTCCAGCGTGTTCTTGGTGGAGATTCAGGTGGAGGCCTTGGATCGTAAGAGCCTGCTGTCCGATGTCACCCGCGTGCTGGCCGAGAACCATGTCAACATCCTGTCCGCGACCGTGCACACTTCAAGCGACCGGCTGGCAATTTCGCGGTTCTCTTTCGAGATGGGCGACCCGAAGTACCTGAGCCACGTGCTTAGTGCTGTCCGGCGCATCGATGGCGTGTACGACGTCTACCGCACCTCGGGCTCCCAGCGCCGCTGATCCATTTCCGGGCAGCAGTTGCCCGGAAGCAGCCCGCGCAGGGGGGAAGCAGCCCGCGCAGGGCAGGACGGTCCGGCCGCGGCTGCGAAGGCTGTTCAACAGGCGCATGACGGCTACGGCTCCGCGCCCATCGCTGGGAGGGACGCTCGGGCTACGGCTCCGCGCCCATCGCTGCGCCGATTCGCTCCAGCGCCCGGGCTTTGCCCGGCAATCTGGGCCTGGCCTCGATCGCCTGCCGGATAACGTCCAGGCGGCAGCCGAGTCCCTTGGCCCTGGCCAGCGCGCTCAAGACGCGGACCGCATCCGGTTCTGGAGCGTGCAATGCTACGTCAAGAGCGGTCCTCAACGGAGTGCTGACCGGCACGCCGCCGATTGTCACGGTATCCAAGGGGCCCAGCGTCACTTCATGGATCTGGGCCTGGCGATAGCGGCCCTGCGAGGTTGCCCGGTGCCGGTGATCCAGCAGGACCGAGAGCTTCTGGGGTTCCGGGGCGCAGCCGTAAACCCACGCCGCCGTCAACCTCCCCAACACCACCCTCCGGCGGACCTGCTCTGGCAGGCTGAAGAACGCGGCCGCCGCGCGGTGCCGGGGCGTGATCTGGTCCCAGGGCAGCGCAAACCCCGTGCCGTAGACGTTGACCAACAGGCCATCGAGCCGCATGCACTCGAGTTCGCTGAGACTGAACGGGTGCCCGGGTCGCAGGACTGCTGGCGGCGTCTGCGGACCCAATGCTGCAGCCGTCGAGAATTGGGGAGGGTGAGGGACCATGCCAGCCAGCATGCCAAACGGCCCCATGCAGCCGAAGGGGCCGGGAGCGCTTTGTGGAAAGCGTGCCCGGCCCCTCCGGCTGTGTAGGGCTTAGCTGCTAGGAAAAGTCTTCTGCAGAGCGCTTAAGGGTGTCCAGCCATTGGCGGCGGGCATCCAGCGCCTCGCGTGCCGCGCTGATCCGTCGCTGGTCTCCGGCCCGTTCGGCCTGTGCCAAGTCGTCCTCAAGTCCGGCAATGGCGGACTCGAGTTGGGACAGCGCACTGTTGGTGCGGGCTTTGGTTTCCGGGTTCGTCCGGCGCCAGTGGTCGTCCTCGGCAGACCTGACTGCATCCTCAACCTTGCGCAGGCCGGCGTCGATCCGCTGCATGTCGCCGCGGGGAACCTTCCCGGCTTCCTCCCAGCGATCGCGGATCGACTGCAGGGACTTCTTGGCCGCGGCCAGATCGGTCACGGGCAGCAGCGCCTGCGCCTCGGCTACCAGCGCCTCCTTGACCGCCAGGTTTGCGGAGAACTCCTGATCGATCGCCTCATTGGCGGACTGACGCGCAGCGAAGAACTTGTCCTGGGCTGCACGGAACCTAGTCCAGAGGGCGTCATCATCCTTGCGGCTGGCGCGCTTGGAAGCCTTCCATTCGTCCATCAGCTTGCGGTACTCGGCGGCGGTGTGGCCCCAGTCAGTAGAGCTGGACAGCTCTTCAGCACGCGCGATCAAGGCTTCCTTGGCCGCCTTGGCCGCGGCATTCTCGCTGTCGAGCTGGCTGAAGAAGGCGCGGCGGTGCCGGTCGAAGACCGTGCGGGCGGAGCGGAACCGCTTCCACAATGCGTCTTCGGTGCTGCGCCCCAGCCGGACGCCGTTCTTCTGGGCGGACTTCCAAGCGTCGAAGAGCTCGTTCATGCGCGCGCTGCTGGTTTTCCACTGCACCGACGACGGTTCCTTGCCGGCAATCTCCTCGGCCTCGGCGACGATGGCCTCCCGGGCAGCCAGTTCAGCGGCCCGCTGGGCCTCCTGCCCGGCCTTCTCGGCCTTCTGCAAGTCGCTGATGGCAGTGCCCAGTGCCTCCAGCCGGGCCTCCAGCGCGGGGATGTCGCCCACCATGTGGCGCTCGGCCGTCTGGGCCTTCAGATGATTCAGCGTCTTGTGCATATCAGTAGACGGAGCCTTGGCTTCCACGCGCTGTTCCAGCAGAGCGGCCTGGGCTGCAACGTCGTCGTACTTGCGAACAAAGTAGGCCAGTGCCTCGTCTTTGCTGGTGTCCGGATACTGCCCGACCGGGTGTTCCTGGCCGTCGATCAGCAGGAACACGTGGCCGTCGTCGGTTACCCGGGCCCATTTGGACGCCTCGGACAACGGTGTGGAGGCGACTGCTGGAGCCGGGATCACTTGCTGTGCCGTAGTAGCGCCAGCGCTCTTTCCGGGCATGGCAGCCGGCGACGGCTTCGGTCCGGGCATGGGCTTCGGGGTCGGCTTGGCGGCCGGGCTCGGGGCAGCGGCGGAGGCTTCGGCAGCAGCCGGCGCCTGCTCGACTGGAGCCTGCTCGGTCTGCTCAGCCGGCGCCTGCTCGACCGGCGCCTGTTCTGCCGGTGCCTGCTCAGCCTCAGCCGGTGCCTGCTCGACCGGCGCCTGCTCGACCGGAGCCTGTTCTGCCGGCGCCTGTTCTACCGGTGCCTGCTCGGTCTGCTCAGCCGGGGCCTGCTCGGCCTCAACCGGAGTCTGCTCAGCCGGAGTCTGCTCAGCAGAATCCGAAGTGGCCACGGCCTGTTCGGTCTCGGTGGTCTGAGCTGTTTCGTCGGATTGTTGACTAGGTGTCACCGCTAGAACTCTTTCGCTTGTGTCCGGGACCGCCTTTTGCTGCGGCACCGTCGTGGTGATGGGCTCACTGGATGGTGAACGATTTTATTGTTACCGGTATTTTAGGCGGGCCGTCCTGGCTAGTGGCATCCTCAACGCCGCCGGCCGCAATCCGCTCGATCACGTCCAGCCCTTCGGTTACCTTACCCATAATCGTGTAGCCGCCGGTATCCTGCGGGATCGTCGAATCTTTCCACGCAATGAAGAATTGTGTCCCGTTGCTGTAGGTGCTCGCGCCGCGGGCGACGGCGATGGTGCCCGCCGGGTAGATGCCGTCCTCCGGTGTGTTCTCCACCGGTCCCCACTGGTACTCGGGATCGCCGCTGCCGGCGCCGTCCACCGAACCGCACTGGAGCACGCCCATGCTGGTGGCCGTGGTGAGCCGGTGGCAGGTCTTGCCCTCGAAGAACCCGTCCTTCGCCAAGGTGCTGAAGGCCGCCGTCGCCTGGGGAGCGGCCTTCCCATCCAATTCCACGCCGATGTCGCCTTCATTGGTAGCGATCGTGCCGGTGAACACCTTGCCCGCTGCGACCTCGGGCGAGGGAATGTGGGCAGCGTTGGCGGAGGACGCCGGCGAGGGCACGGCTGCGGGGTCTTCGAGGCCTTGACGAACTTGTTCCATTTGGGACGGAGTGGGGTTTGCGGCGAAGACGGTGAGCTGGACGGCCACGGCACCGGCTACCAAGGCTGCGGTGGCCACACCGGCGACAATGTTGTCCCGTTTGCGCCGCGCCAATTGCTGCCGGCGCAGGTCGCGCTTGGCTTCCATCCGGGCAATACGCCGCCGGGCTTCGCGGTCCGGACTATTCCGTGCCAATGCTCCTCCTGGTCTACGCTGACTGGGTTTGCCCCGCCCGCGGGCCCGCGCCCGGCAGTGCGGTTTGGTTCCGCTGCCGCTGCAGGCCTTAAAATGGTCCAGCAGCCAGTTTAGCGATTCAGTGCTGCTGCGCGGTCGCCGGCTTCAAACGACCGGCCCTTCTTCACCCCTCATCTACTAGGAGATACGTCCGTATGGCACGCAAGGCCTCGCTGTCAGGCTTCCCGGAATGGCTTCCGCAGGAGAGGCTCGTGGAACTTCATGTGCTGGATTCCCTGCGCCGGACCTTTGAGCTGCACGGCTTCTCCTCCATTGAGACGCGCGCCGTCGAAACCGTGGCCCAACTGCTGCGCAAGGGCGAGATCGACAAAGAGGTCTACGGCCTGCACCGGCTGCAGGCCGAGGAAGCCGAGGGCAAGAGCGACGACAAACTGGCCCTGCATTTCGATCTCACCGTGCCGTTTGCACGCTATGTGGTGGAGAACGCCGGCCATTTGGCCTTCCCGTTCCGCCGTTACCAGATCCAGAAGGTCTGGCGTGGGGAGCGCCCGCAGGAGGGCCGCGCCCGCGAGTTCACCCAGGCGGACATCGACGTGGTGGGCGACGGCGAGCTGCCGTTCCGCTACGACGTGGAACTGGCGCTGGTGATCGTCGAGGCGCTCAGCGCCCTGCCCATCCCGGACTTCAAGCTGCGTGTCAACAACCGCAAGCTCGCCGAGGGTTTCTACCGCGGCATCGGCCTCACCGATACCGCGGGTGTGCTGCGAAGCATCGACAAGCTGGAGAAGATCGGCCCGGAAAAGGTCGCCGCGCTGCTGCAGGAAGAACTCGGGGCCACCGACGAACAAGCGCAGGCTGCGCTGAAGCTCGCTTCCATCCGCACCGAGGACACATCCTTCGTGGAGCAAGTGCGGGCCCTTGGCGTTCAGCACGAACTGCTGGAGACCGGCCTGGCCGAGCTGGAGGAAGTCATCGGCGAGGCGCACCGGCGGGCCCCCGGCAAGGTGATGGCCGACCTGAGCATCGCCCGCGGGCTGGATTACTACACCGGCACCGTCTACGAGACCGTGCTGGTGGGTCACGAACAGCTCGGTTCCATCTGCTCCGGCGGCCGCTATGACGCGCTGGCCACCAAGGGCAACCGCACCTTCCCCGGCGTCGGGCTGTCCATTGGCGTGACCCGGCTGGTGATGCGGATCCTCAGCCAGGAGTTCGCCACCGCGTCGCGGCATGTCCCGACGGCGGTCCTGGTCACCTTGGCGAATGAGGACAGCTGGTCGCAGGCTCAGGACGTGGCCGGCCAGCTTCGCCAACGCGGCATCAGCGTGGAAGTGGCCGCCAAGGCGGACAAATTCGGCAAGCAGATCAAATACGCCGACCGCCGCGGCATCCCGTTTGTCTGGTTCACCTCGGTCGCCGAGGACGGCAGCCTGAGCCACGAGGTGAAAGACATCCGCTCCGGCGACCAGACCGCTGCCGATCCTGCCAGCTGGGCCCCGCCGGTCGAAGACTTGGTCCCGCAGGTCACCGCCGCGGCCCACTGACTCCGGACGCCTCCGGCATCGGTCAACCGCCCGGTTTGCTACAGCCCGCGCACCAGCAAGTTCTGGTGCAGCTGTCGCCAGCCTTCGGCCAGTTCCCGGCTCGCGTCATATCCATCCACGGTCAGCTTGGCCTTCAGGCCAAAACTTCCCACTTCGACAGTGCCTAGGCTGACGTTGCCGCCGCAGCTGGCAGACATGTCCTCTCCACCCAGCCGGTGGACGATCAGGCACACGCTGCCGCCATCTGCCGGGTCATCTGGCAGTCCGGCATAGAACGCGTAGTCGTTCTCTTCTACCAGCAACCGCGCACTGTCCGACTTGATGCGCAAGTTGGCGCTGCCGGAGAAATGGTCCGCCGGCACGGCCGGAGCATCGAGAGCGGATATTCCGTACCTCGGATGGCTGCCGCAGCCGGCCAAGGCCAGCATGACCACAGCACCAGCTGTCAGTTTGGCCAAAGTGCGCATCATGCCCCCGCCTGTGATGTAACAACGTTTGTCCCACGCTAAACGCGGAAAGCGCGCGGGGGAGAGACGGGGCGTTGCGAACCAATAACTTTATGGTGCGCATGCCCAGTTACATCCTGGGGCAGCCTCGGCTGGAGTTCCGCGCCGCGGGCGGGCGGCGACGGTGCGCTGTCCGCGGTTTACCTGGCGGGCCGGCGGCGCACCGGCGTTAGGGCGGCGCGCGCGATCACGCCGACGGCGAGGACCGCCACCATCAGCACCACCGAGGTAACCGGCAGCGTGAATGCCAGCAGCAGGCAACCGACCAGCCCGGCCACATTCAGGAGCTTCGGCGCATGCCACGGTCGCTCGTCCAAGGTCAGCGCCGCGGCATTGGCGATGCTGTAGTAGATCAGCACGCCAAAGCTGGAGAAGCCCACTACGGCCAGCACGTCCTGGGTGAGGAGCAGGAAGATCACGACGACGGCGACCACCACTTCCGCTGCCCACGGAACCTTGAAGCGCGTGCCCACCTTGGTGAAGACCCCGGGCAGGTCGCCCTCCCGGGCCATGGCAAAGGTGGTCCGGCCGACGCCGGCGATCAACGCCAGCAGCGCGCCCAGGCTGGCCAGGGCCGCGGCCAGGGAAATGGCCGTAGTGCCCACGCCGCCGCCGACTTCCTCCATCACTGAGTGCAGCGGGGCTTCGGTCATCGCCAACAATTCCGGTCCGAGGTAGCGCAGCAGGCCCAGGCCGATCAGCACGTAGAGCACGAGGGTGATCAGCAGGGCGGAGAAGATGGCCAGCGGAATCAGCTTCTTGGGTTCGCGGATTTCTTCGCCCATGGTCGCAATCCTTGCGTAGCCGGCGAACGCGAAGAAGAACAGCCCCGCTGCCTGCAGAACCCCGTACGGGGACAGTGCGGTCTCCGTTGCCGGGGAACCGATGGGATCGGCGTCGAACGCCACCACGACCACGAAGACCAGAACGGCGACCACGAAGGCCACAATCCAGCGGGTCACCCAGGCGGTCCTGGTGATGCCCATCAGGTTGACCGACGTCAGCACCACTACCGCGGCCACGGCGGCGGCGGTGGCGTAGTCAGGAAAAACATAGATGCCGAAGGTGAGCGCCATGGCCGCGCAGGAGGCGATCTTGCCGGTGACGAAGCTCCAGCCGGCCAGGAAGCCGGGCCATTCGCCCAGCCGCTTGCGGCCGTAGACATAGGCGCCGCCGCTGGTGGGATAGAGGGCGGCCAGTTGCGCCGTGGCGCTGGCATTGCAGTAAGCCACGAAGCCGGCAATAGCCAGCGCGAGCGGCAGCCATGGGCCGGCGGCAGCGGCCGCGGGGGTGAAGACGACGAAGACGCCCGCGCCGATCATTGAGCCAACACCCACTGTGGTGGCGTCCACTCCGCCCAGACGGCGTTCCAGCGATGATTCACTACTCACAGATGCCACAGCTCCTTGCTGCGGGCCCGCCGGGTCTCCGGCCCGTCGGGCCGCTGGTGCGGTTTGGCCGGAGTCCGGGTCCGGGACGCCGCGTGATCAACGGTAAACTCGTGTAGGTCTCCACTAACCATAGCCGTACGCCGCCGCCGCTTCAGGTAAACAACAGCGGGCGGACAGCTGAGCAATTCGTTCTACCGGAAGGACTGTTGTGCTGCGCACACACGACCTCGGCACCCTCAGGGCCGAGCACATCGGACAAACCGTTACTCTCGCCGGCTGGGTGGCCCGCCGCCGCGACCACGGTGGTGTGGCCTTCCTGGATCTGCGCGATGCTTCCGGCGTGGCCCAGGTGGTGGTCCGCGAAGAGGATGTCTTCCATGCGCTGCGCAACGAATATGTGCTGCAAATCAAAGGCACTGTGGAGAAGCGTCCGGAGGGCAACGAGAACCCTGCCCTTGCCAGCGGTGAGGTAGAAGTCATCGCGGAGGACGTCGTCGTCCTCAATACCGCCGACCCGCTGCCGTTCCAGGTGGACGAGCACGTGGAGGTGGGCGAGGAGGCCCGCCTCAAGCACCGCTACCTGGACCTGCGCCGGCCCGGCCCGTCGAAGGCGCTGCGGCTGCGCTCGGAGGTCAACCGGGTGGCACGCGAACTGCTGCACGCCGACGGATTCGTGGAGATCGAAACCCCGACGCTGACCCGCTCGACGCCGGAAGGCGCCCGCGACTTCCTGGTGCCGGCACGCCTGGCCCCCGGCTCCTGGTACGCGCTGCCTCAGTCCCCGCAGTTGTTCAAGCAACTGCTGCAGGTGGGCGGCTTCGAGAAGTACTATCAGATTGCCCGTTGCTACCGCGACGAGGACTTCCGCGCCGACCGCCAGCCGGAATTCACCCAGCTGGACATCGAGGCCAGCTTCGTGGACCAGGACGACATCATCGCGCTGGGCGAGCGGATCGTGCAGGCCCTGTGGCGGCTGATCGGCGTCGAAATCAGCACCCCGATCGCGCGGATGACCTACGCCGAGGCGATGAACAAGTACGGTTCGGACAAGCCGGACCTGCGGTTCGGCCTGGAACTGACCGAGCTGACCGAGTTCTTTAAGGACACCACCTTCCGCGTCTTCCAGGCCCCTTACGTGGGCGCCGTGGTGATGCCCGGCGGCGCCTCGCAGGCCCGCCGCACGTTGGACGCTTGGCAGGAATGGGCCAAGCAGCGCGGCGCCAAGGGCCTTGCCTACGTGCTGGTCCAGGAAGACGGCGAGCTCACCGGCCCGGTGGCCAAGAACCTCACCGACTTCGAACGCGAGAACCTCGCCGGAACCGTCGGAGCCAAGCCCGGTGACTGCATCTTCTTCGCGGCCGGCGACCGCTCCGCCTCCCGCGCTCTGCTCGGCGCCGCCCGGGTGGAAATCGGCCACCGCACCGGCTTGATCAACGACGGCGACTGGGCGTTCGTCTGGATCGTGGATGCACCGATGTTCGAACCGGCCGAAGCGGCCGTGGCCTCCGGCGACGTGGCCGTCGGATCCGGCAAATGGACCGCCGTGCACCACGCCTTCACTTCGCCCAAGCCGGAGTTCATGGACACCTTTGACACCGATCCGGAGTCGGCGCTGTCCTATGCCTACGACATTGTCTGCAACGGCAATGAGATCGGCGGCGGCTCGATCCGTATCCACAAGCGCGACATGCAAGAGCGCGTGTTCAAGGTGATGGGCCTGGACAAAGAGTCTGCACAGACCAAGTTCGGCTTCCTGCTGGAAGGCTTCAAGTACGGTGCCCCGCCGCACGGCGGCATCGCGTTCGGCTGGGACCGCGTGGTGGCGCTGCTGGCTGGCGAGGATTCAATCCGCGAGGTCATCGCCTTCCCGAAGACCGGCGGCGGCTACGATCCGCTGACTGCCGCTCCGGCCGCGATCACGCCGCAGCAGCGCAAGGAAGCGGGCGTGGACGCCAAGCCACAGCCCAAGGAAGCGGCCAAGGAGCCGGCCAAGGACGCCGCCAAGGAATCCGAGGCCATGTAGCCCGGCACCTCGCCGGCATCGCATTCGGCACCGACGGACGACGGCGGGCGCGCACCTCTTGTGGTGTGCGCCCGCCGTGTTGTCTGCTGGGGGCATGACCACTGACACCGGTGCCGACGTTTCGATCGTGCCTGCGCGTGAGGCCCCCTGGGACGAACTGCAGACAGTGCTGGGCGTCCGCGGTGAGGCAGCCCGCTGTCAGTGCCAGTGGTTCCAGACCCCCGCGGCGCAATGGCGCGGGGAGCATGTCGAGGAACGGGCCTTCCGGCTCCTGGCCGGGACCGCCTGTGGCGATCCGGCGGCCGCTTCGACCAGCGGCCTGGTCGCCTACCTGGACGGCGAACCGGCCGGTTGGTGCGCGGTGGAACCGCGGTCGGCCTACCGGCGCTTGCGGAACAGTCGCGTGGTGTGGGCCGGCCGCGAGGAGGATCCGGACGACGGCAGCATCTGGGCCGCGGTCTGCTTTGTCACCCGGACAGGCTTCCGGCGCCGTGGCATCAGCCGGGCGCTGGCCGCGGCCGTGCCGGGCTGGGCGCAGGACAACGGCGCCCACGCCGTCGAGGGGTATCCGTTGATCCTGAAGCCCGGGCAGGAAATGACGTGGGGCGAACTCTACGTTGGCAGCTACAGCATCTTCGCCGCGGCCGGGTTCCGTGAAGTCAGCCGCCCGACCGCCCGCCGGGCGGTGATGCGGATCGACTTTTGAGCCGAGACAGTGCAGCGCCGCGGAGCGGATAGCCTTGACGGTGTGAGTGACTTGTTCAGTGCAGCGGCAGGCGACGACGAAGACTACGACGGCGAGGGTGGCGGCCAAGGCCACGGTTCAGCATCTGGCGACGACGGCGGATCCACGCGTCCGCGCAGCCCGCTGGCGGTCCGGATGCGGCCGCGCACGCTCGATGACGTGGTCGGGCAACAGCACCTGCTCCAGCCCGGGTCGCCGCTGCGCTTGCTGGCGGCCGGCGGTGCCGCCACCGGGCCGGCGGGACCGTCGTCGGTCATGCTCTGGGGTCCGCCCGGCACCGGCAAGACCACTCTGGCGCATGTGATCGCCCGCGGCCCGGGCCGCAAGTTCGTGGAGCTCTCCGCGATCACCGCCGGCGTGAAGGACGTGCGCCGGGTGATGGACGAGGCGCTGACCGCCCGCGACCTGCACCGTATCACCACGGTGCTGTTCCTGGACGAGATCCACCGTTTCAACAAGGCACAGCAGGACGCGCTGCTGCCGGGCGTCGAAAACCGCTGGGTGGTGCTGGTCGCCGCCACCACGGAAAACCCGTCGTTCTCGGTGGTCTCGCCGCTGCTGTCGCGTTCGCTGCTGCTGACCCTGAAACCGCTGACCGCCGACGACATTGAGCAGCTGCTGGTGCGCGCGGTCCAGGACGAGCGCGGGCTGGCCGGCCGCGTTGAGCTGAGCGACGAGGCGCTGGAACACCTGGTCCGGCTGGCCGCCGGCGACGCCCGCCGCGGCCTGACTTCGCTGGAAGCCGCCGCGGGCGTCGCCTGGGGAGAATCCGGCGGGGAAGGCAAAGAGGGGGCCCCGGTCCGGGTGGAACTCAGCCACGCCGAGCGCGCCACGGACCGCGCCGCCTTGCGCTACGATAAGGCCGGCGACCAGCACTACGACATCACCAGTGCCTTCATCAAGTCCATGCGCGGCTCCGACGTGGATGCCGCGCTGCACTACATGGCGCGGATGCTGGAGGCGGGGGAGGACCCGCGCTTCGTGGCGCGCCGGATCATGGTCCACGCCTCCGAGGACGTGGGGATGGCCGATCCCACTGCGTTGCAGACGGCCGTCGCCGCCGCCCAGGCCGTCCAATTGATCGGCATGCCGGAAGCCCGGCTGGTGCTGGCCCAGGCCGTGATCCACATCGCCACCGCGCCGAAGTCGCCGGCCTGCTACTTGGCGATCAACGCGGCAGTGGCGGACGTGCGCGCCGGACGCGGCCAGGGAGTTCCCGTGCACCTGCGCGACTCCCACTACGCCGGCGCCAAGGGCATGGGCCATGGGAAGGGTTATGTGTACTCGCACGATGCCCCGCACGGGATCGCCAGCCAGCAGTACGCACCCGACGACCTGGTGGGCCGGAACTACTACGAACCCACCACGAACGGCGCCGAACGGGAGATCTCGGCCCGGGTGGACCGGCTGCGCAAGATCATCCGCGGATCATAACGACGGCGGGGGCGCAACTTCCGACGGCGGCGCCCGCTTCCCGCAGGCAGCCCGCTTCAGCCGCGGCGCGGTTTGGCGAACTCTTCGGTATCCAGGCTGATGGTGAACGGACCGGAATTCACCAGTTCCACCTCCATCATCGCGCCGAAGACACCGGTCTCCACACGGGCGCCCAGGCCGCGCAGGGCCGAGACGAAGTGTTCCAGCAGCGGTTCACTGACCTCGCCTGGTGCGGCCGCGGACCAGGACGGCCGCCGGCCGCGCCGCGTGTCGGCATACAGCGTGAATTGGCTGACCACCAGCAGCGGAGCGCCGGCATCGGCGCAGGAGAGCTCGCCGTCCAGGATGCGCAGCCGCCAGATCTTCTCCGCCAGCAGCGCGGCGTCTTCCGCGGTGTCGGAATGGGTGGCGCCCACCAGGACCACCAGACCAGGGCCGGACAGGGCGCCCACCACGGTGCCGTCGACGCTGACACTGGCGCGGCTGGCGCGCTGGAGAATGGCTCGCATCCAGCCAGCCTAGACGTGGCAGGCCGGGTGATCAGCAGATGCTAGAATGGTTGGCTGACTGGCAAGCCGTTCTTGCGCCGTCGATCCCTCAAGCAGTTCAGCAAAGGGGAGAGGCGTGTGCCCGGGACGGACTGTAGCTGAAGGTAGCGGTTGACCAACGCTCTCCGGGACTTGGAGGCCAGCAAACCATTGCACCGCACATAACTGGAAGGACATCGTGGCTAACAACACACGAGCCCGCCGCAAGGTCCGCATTTCGCGTGCCCTTGGCATTGCCCTGACGCCCAAGGCTGAGAAGTACATGGAGCGTCGTCCGTACGGCCCCGGCCAGCACGGACGCGCCCGCCGCAAGCAGGACAGTGACTACGCCGTTCGTCTGCGCGAGAAGCAGCGTCTGCGTGCCCAGTACGGCATCCGCGAAGCACAGATGACCCGTGTCTTCGAGGAAGCCCGCAACACCGCCGGTCTGACCGGTGAAAACCTGATCGAGCTGCTGGAAATGCGTCTCGACGCCCTGGTGCTGCGTGCCGGCTTCGCCCGCACCATCGCCCAGGCCCGCCAGCTCGTGGTGCACCGCCACATCATGGTCAACGGCAAGCGCGTGGACCGTCCGTCCTTCCGCGTTTCCGAGGGCCAGCTGATCCACGTGCACGAGCGCTCCGAAAAGATGCCCCCGTTCCAGGTGGCAGCTGCCGGCGCGCACCGCGACGTGCTCCCCAACGTTCCGGCGTACCTCGACGTCGCTCTGGAGAAGCTGCAGGCCCGCCTGGTCCGCCGCCCCAAGCGCTCCGAGGTTCCGGTGACCTGCGAAGAGCAGCTGGTGGTCGAATACTACGCTCGCTAGCTAAGTAGTTCCGGGGCCTGAAACCACCGGAACCACCCCTGCGAGATGCCGCCTCCGTGCACGGAGGCGGCGCAGAACAGCCCGCGGCATCGGCCGCGGGCTGTTCAGTAGGTAAGGTGTTGAGAGCGGCGGGAAGACGCCTGCACAAGGTGCGCCCCGCCGTCGTTAGCCGGACCCCTGCAGCAGAAGGCATGCCTGCGCTGCGCGCGGACCGGAGTACGCAGTCAACCAACAAGAGGAGCGTTTGACCCTATGTCAGGTGGAGATATCGCCGGTCTGATCGCCGCGGGCGTGTTCGCGGTGCTGGTGGCCCTGCTGGCCATCCCGGTGTGGAAGCTCGGCAAAGTGTTCGATGAACTGCGCCAGGCCATCCGCGAGCTCAGCGACGGCACCACCCCGTTGATTGGCGAAGTGACCACCACCGTCAGCACCACCAACGAACAGTTGAAGAAGGTCGACGGCATCTCCAACAACGTGTCGGACGCGTCGGCCAACGTTTCCGCCCTGACGTCGCTGCTCTCCGCAACCCTTGGCTCGCCACTGATCAAGGTGGCAGCCTTCTCCTACGGCGTGCGCAGCGCCTTTAATACCGCCGGCAAGGGCGCGCCCGAGGGCAAGCGCCGCCGCGGCCGCTAACCCGCGAGAGGAACCGACATGAAGCGAATGATCTGGATGGCCGCAGGAGTGGCAATCGGTGTGCTCGCGGTCCGCAAGCTCTCCCAGACGCGCGAAGCGCTGGGACCGGTTGGACTGAACCGCGCCTTGGCCCAGGTGGCCGATTCGGTGGCCAATTTTGCCGATGCGGTCCGGGACGGCATGCAGGAACGCGAAACCGACCTGCGCCTGGCCCTGGGCATCGATTCCGCCGACGACGTCCGCACGCGCTAAATTTTTTACGGCAGCTCAAGCCACGCCCCGGCCCGCACCGGCCGTTTGTACCCTGGAAGGTAAGACACAGGCACCATGAAATCCCACGAGATTGTCCGCCGCTGGCTCGACTTCTTCGAGAAAAAGGGCCACGCCGTGGTCCCCTCGGCGTCCCTGGTGTCGCCGGATCCTTCGCTGCTGTTCACCGTGGCGGGCATGGTGCCGTTCATCCCTTATCTGACCGCCCGCGAGACGCCGCCGTACCCGCGCGCCACCAGTGTGCAGAAGTGCATCCGTACCGCTGACATCGAAGAGGTCGGCAAGACGGTCCGGCACGGCACGTTCTTCCAGATGTGCGGCAACTTCTCCTTTGGTGACTACTTCAAGGAGCAGGCCATCGCCATGGCCTGGGAACTGCTGACCAGCCCGGTGGAGCAGGGCGGCTACGGCCTGCCGCCGGAGAAGCTCTGGATCACCGTCTACGAAGAGGACGAGGAAGCCCTCGCCATCTGGCGCGACCAGGTGGGCGTCCCGGCCGACCGGATCCAGAAGTCCGGCAAGAAGGACAACTACTGGTCCACCGGCCAGCCCGGTCCCGCCGGCCCGTGCTCGGAAATCTTCTACGACCGCGGCCCGGAATACGGGATCGAAGGCGGCCCGATCGCCGACGAGACCCGCTACATCGAAATCTGGAACCTGGTCTTCATGCAGTACCAGCGCGGCGCCGGCATCGGCAAGGAAGACTTCGAGATCCTGGGCGAATTGCCGCAGAAGAACATCGACACCGGTCTGGGTATGGAACGCCTCGCGATGATCCTGCAGGGCGTGGAGAACATGTACGAGACGGACCAGGTCCGCCCCGTGCTGGACAAGGCCGCGGAGATTTCCGGCAAGGAATACACCAGTGCCGAGTCCGACGACGATCCGCACCACACGGACGATGTGCGGCTGCGCGTGGTCGCCGACCATATCCGCTCCGCGCTGATGCTGATCTCCGATGGCGTGACTCCCTCCAACGAGGGCCGCGGCTATGTGCTGCGCCGCTTGATCCGCCGCGCCGTGCGCGCCATGCGCCTGCTCGGCGTGGAAAAGGCCTGCCTGCCTGACCTGCTGCCGGTCTCGCGTGACGCCATGAAGGGCACCTACCCGGCGGTGGCGGACGACTTCGAGCGGATCAGCCGGATTGCCTATGCCGAAGAGAAGGCCTTCCTGCGCACGATTGCCTCCGGCACCGCCCGGTTGGAAGAGGCCGTGAAGGAATCGAAGGCCGCGTCCAAGCCGATTTCCGGCGAGGACGCCTTCGCCCTGCACGACACCTACGGCTTCCCGATCGACCTCACCTTGGAAATGGCCGAGGAAGCGGGCCTGCAGGTGGACGAAGCCGGCTTCCGCACGCTGATGGCCGAGCAGCGCCAGCGTGCCCAGGCCGATGCCCGCGGCAAGAAACTGGGCCACGCCGACGTGACAGTCTTCCGCGAGATGCTGGCCGAGGGCGAGACCGTTTTCACCGGCTACGACGAATTGAACACCGAATCCACCGTGCGCGGCATCGTCCGCGGCGGAGAAGTGCGCGGTTTCGCCGGCCAGGGCGAGGAAATCGAACTGGTGCTCGACGCGACCCCGTTCTACGCCGAGGCCGGCGGCCAGGCCGCCGACGTCGGACTGATCACCGGCGACGGGTTCGTCGTCGAGGTGCTGGACGTGCAGAAGCCGGTCAAGGGCCTGAGCGTGCACAAGGCCGTGGTCCGCGAAGGCGAGCTGCCCGCCGGCGCCACGGTGCAGGCCGCAGTGGACGCGCAGCGCCGCCATGCCGGCGAGCAGGCGCACTCCGGTACGCACATCATCCATGCGGCCCTGCACCAGATCCTTGGCCCGGAGGCGCTGCAGCGCGGCTCCTTCAACAAGGCCGGCTACCTCCGCTTCGACTTCTCCTGGGGCGAGGGCCTCTCCGACGCCGCCAAGTCCGAGGTCGAAGAGGTTTCGAACCTGGCCATCCGCAACAACTTCGAGGTGCAGACCCGCGTCATGCCGCTGGCCCAGGCCCGCGAGCTGGGCGCGATGGCGCTCTTCGGCGAAGCCTACGGGGACACCGTGCGCGTGGTGGAGATCGACGGCGCCTGGTCACGCGAACTCTGCGGCGGCACCCACGTGGAGGCCACCTCGCAGATCGGTTCGCTGACGCTGCTGGGCGAGGCCTCGGTGGGCTCCGGCAACCGCCGGGTAGAGGCGTTCGTGGGCATGGAAGCCTTCCGCCACATGGCCGCCGAGCGCGCGCTGGTGACCGAGCTGTCCGAAATGCTCAAGGTCCCCGGCGCCCAGCTTCCCGAGCGGATTGCCGCCACCCTGGCCAAGCTGAAATCGGTGGAGAAGGAACTGGACAAGCTGCGCAAGGAACAGCTGGCGGCCTCCGCTGCCTCGCTGGTCTCCCAAGCACAGGACGTGGCAGGCATCCGCCTGCTGGCGCACAACGTCGGCGACCTCAACGGTGCCGACGACCTGCGCAACCTGGCCCTGGACCTGCGGACCCGGTTGGGCTCCGAGCCGGTCACCGTGGCGATGACCGGGGTTGCCAACGGCCGGCCGCTGATCTTGGTGGCGACCAACGAGGCAGCCCGCGCCGCCGGTGTGAAGGCCGGTGCGCTGGTCAAGACCGCTGCCGGCGTGCTGGGTGGCGGCGGCGGCGGCAAGGACGACGTCGCCCAGGGCGGCGGGTCCGACGCTGCCAAGATCGACGAGGCACTGGCCGCCGTGGCTGCCGCGGTCGCGAACCGCTAGGGGCCCGGCAGCGTGTCTCCTACCGGTTATCCGCGCGGCACCAAACTCGGTGTCGACGTCGGTACGGTGCGCGTGGGCGTGGCCAGCTGCGATCCGGACGGGATCCTGGCCACGCCGGTACGCACCCTGAAGCGCGACGCCAAGAAGGACAGCGACATCAGGGTGCTGGTGCGCGAGGCCGCCGAACGGGGCACTGTCCAGGTGTTCGTCGGGCTTCCGCGCACTCTGTCCGGCGGCGACTCTGCGTCCACCGAGATGGCCCGCAGCTATGCCCGGAAGCTGGCCGCAGCGCTGGCAGCCGCTGGGTCCGAGGCCAGCGTCAGCCTGATTGATGAACGCCTGACCACTGTCTCGGCGCACCGGGGATTGCGTGATGCTGGCATGGATACGCGTCAACATCGTAGAGTGGTTGATCAGGTAGCTGCAGTAGGTATCCTGCAGCAGGCCATTGACATGCAACGGGCCCAAGGACAGGACGTGGGGACACCTGTCGCACCACCCGCCGGCAGACCAGCGCCGGATGCCAGCCAAGAGGAGCCGACGATTACGCACGGACATGATCGAAGCGGGGACCCGGCAACGTGACCAAGCACCCCGACGACTGGACCAACCTGCCTTCCCGGCGTTCCACGCGCGGACGCCAGGCAGCCGATCCGCGCTTTGACGACACCGTTCCGCCCTACTGGGACGACGACGCGGTACCTGAATGGGAAGAGCCACCACCCGCGGACGAGGCCTGGCCCGATCCGGCCAGCCGGCCGGTGGTGCCCGGGCCCACCGACGCACCAGCAGAGGACGAACCGGCTGCCGGCTGGACCGACCCGGAGCCGGCCACCGAAATCCAACATCATGTGCCTGCCTCTGGTGGGCACCGCCGTCGTCCTCAGCCGGAGGCCCAACCCGAGGCGGACTACGCCGCCGTTTCTTCGGCAGACGAGCCGGAATATGCTCTCGCCTCCGCGGAACGCGGCTGGGAAACCGCCGACGCCGACCAGGGCTACGCGGACGGCCAGAGCTACGCGGACGACGGCCAGATCTACCACGACGGCCGGCTGGACTTTTTCGAGGACGAACCGCCCGCAGGCCCGAAGCGCCCGGTCCGCACCAAGAAGCGCGCCCGCCGCCGGCGCAACACCATCATGCTGGTGGTTTTCGCGGTCTTCGCCGCGGGTTTGGTCGGCGTGGTGCTGTTCCTGCAGAACCTCTTGGGCATGGGCGGCGGTCCCGACGACTATGCCGGCCCCGGCGAGGGGCAAGTGACCTTCACCGTGGAACAGGGCGCCGGTCCGCTGGTGATCGCGGGCGCGCTGGTGGAGCAAGACATCATCTCCAACAGCGAGATTTTCCTAGGCGAACTGGCCAGCCAGGCGGACGGCCGCGAGGTGCAGCCCGGCCAGTACCAGATGAAGCATAAGATGCCGGCCGCGGCTGCCGCCGCCATCCTGTTGGAGGACGTGGGGGAGAAGGTCTCCTACACCGCCATTAACCGCACCTTGCGCCAGGAAGAGGTCTTCCAGGTCCTCAGCGAAGGCACGAAGATCCCGGCTTCCGAGTTCGCGGAACTGGCGAAGAACCCGCAGCAGTTCGGGTTGCCAAAAGCCGCGCGCAACCTGGACGGCTACCTCTTCCCGGGTGAGTACCGCTGGCCGCTGGAAACCAGCGCCAAGGACATCCTCACGGAACTGGTGGGCCGCACCGTGGACCGGCTGACCAAGGACGGGATTTCCGATCCGCAGGAGCAGTTCCGGGTGCTCACCATCGCCAGCATCATTGAAGCCGAGGCGGGCGAGGCCGACTATCCCACCGTTGCCGGCGCGATCCAGAACCGGTTGAAGCCGGACAACACCGAAACGAACGGCCTGATCCAGTCCGACGCCACGGTGACCTACGGCCTGGGCCGGAAGGGTTACGACATCACGCCTGAGGAAAAGGCGGACAAGTCGAACCCCTACAACACCTACGCGCACACCGGACTGCCCGCGGGACCAATCAACTCACCTGGCGGGCCGGCCATCGACGCAGCGGCCAGCCCGGCCGACGTGCCTTACTACTACTGGGTGACGGTCAACCTGGACACCGGCGAGACGAAGTTCGCCAAGACGCTGGAACAGCACAACGCGTACACCAAGGAATACCAGCAGTGGTGCAGCACGCAGAAAGAAGGCCGGTGCAGTTGATCGCCGGTCCGGCCGACGGCGTGGCAGCTGACAGCGGCCTGGCAGCCGACGACGTACCTGCCGGCGCGCTGCCGGTTGCGCACCGGTACCAGGCTGCCGTGCTCGGGCATCCGATCGGCCACTCCCGGTCGCCCGCGCTGCACCGGGCCGCCTATGAGCTGATTGGCTTCGATTGCAGCTACCGGGCGATCGACGTCACCGCGGACCACGTTCCGCAGTTCGTCCGGACGCTGCGCACCGAGCCGGGGTGGGCGGGACTGTCGGTGACCATGCCGCTGAAGGCGGTGATGGTTGGCCAGATGGACCGCACCAGCCCGCTGGTGGATCTGCTGGGCGTGCTCAACACCGTGGTTCCCCAGTACGACGGCGAGGGGCGGGTGACGCTGTCCGGCCACAATACCGACGTGGCGGGCATCGTCGGCGCGCTGCGCCACGGCGGTGCCCGTGAGGGCCAGCCGGCAGTCATTCTGGGCGGCGGCGGCACCGCTGCCGCTGCTGCCGCCGCGCTGGCGGAGCTGAAACCCTCCGCCGTGACCCTGTGCCTGCGCGACCCGGCCAAGGCGGCCAACGTGCAGGCCATTGCCGAGCACCTGGGACTCCCGCTCCAGATAGCAGGCTGGGACCACGCAGCCGCCGCGGTGCGGCAGGCCGGCACGGTGGTCTGCACGCTGCCGCCGCACTCTGCGGACCCCTTGGCTGCCCGGTTGGCGGACCAGGCAGCAGGGGAGCGCAGCGGGAGCGTGCTGCTTGACGTTACCTACGATCCGTGGCCCAGCGAGCTGGCGGCCGCCTGGCAGGCCCAGGGCGGTTCGGTGGTGCACGGCTTGGAAATGCTCATTTACCAGGCGGTCGAGCAGGTGCGCTTGTTCGCCGGCGACCGCTTCACCAACGCCGCCGATGTCATAAATGTGATGTGTGACGCGGTGGGTGCACCGCGGCGCTAAACAGCCCGCCGAGGCATGGCAGTATTGAATCCATGTTGCGTTGGTTAACCGCCGGTGAATCCCATGGTCCGGCCCTGGTAGGAATTATCGAAGGCGTCCCCGCCGGCGTCGAACTGACCGCAGCCGAGGTGCAGGATGCGCTGGCGCGGCGGCGCTTGGGCTACGGCCGCGGCGCCCGGATGAAATTCGAACAGGACGAGGTCACCCTGGTGGGCGGCGTCCGCCACGGCCTGACCCAGGGCGGCCCGGTAGCCATCGAAGTAGCCAACACCGAATGGCCCAAGTGGGAAACCGTCATGTCCGCCGACCCGGTCGATCCTGCACTGTTGGAGGATCTGGCCCGCAACGCCCCGCTGACCCGGCCTCGGCCTGGCCACGCAGACTTCACCGGCATGCAGAAGTACGGCTTCCACGAAGCCCGTCCGGTGCTGGAACGCGCCAGTGCCCGCGAGACAGCTGCACGGGTAGCCCTGGGAACGGTAGCCGCGAAGTTCCTCTCCGCTTTAGGGATTAGGTTGGTCAGCCACACCACCGCGGTCGGCGGGGTTTCGGTTCCCGAGGGCAGCCGGCTTCCCCGGCCGGACGACGTCCTGGCGCTGGACGAAGATCCGCTGCGCTGCTTCGACGCCGAAACGTCCCTGGCCATGGTGCAGGAGGTGGATCAGGCGCACAAGGAAGGCGAAACCCTGGGCGGCGTCGTCGAGGTGCTGGCCTACGGGCTGCCGCCGGGTCTGGGCAGCTACGTGCACTGGGACCGCCGGCTGGACGCCCGGCTGGCCGCCGCGTTGATGGGCATCCAGGCGATGAAGGGCGTGGAGGTCGGGGACGGCTTCCGCACCGCCGCCCGCCGCGGATCCGCCGCCCATGAC
Organism: Arthrobacter sp. B0316-1-20; assembly: GCF_059091865.1. Classification (NCBI taxonomy): domain Bacteria; kingdom Bacillati; phylum Actinomycetota; class Actinomycetes; order Micrococcales; family Micrococcaceae; genus Arthrobacter; species Arthrobacter sp. B0316-1-20. The sequence goes on from NZ_JBNHHC010000002.1 coordinate 293,283, forward strand.
GAAATCGTCCGCGACGAGAACGGCACCATCGTGCGTGCCAGCAACCGCGCCGGCGGCATCGAAGGCGGCATGAGCATCGGCGAGACGCTGCGCGTCCGCGCGGCCATGAAGCCGATTGCCACGGTTCCCCGTGCGCTGGCCACCATCGACGTCAGCACCGGCGAGCCGGCCAAAGCCCACCACCAGCGTTCGGATGTTTGCGCCGTGCCGGCCTCCGGCGTCGTCGCCGAGGCCATGGTGGCGCTGGTGCTGGCCCAGGCCGTCACCGAGAAGTTCGGCGGCGACTCCGTGGCCGAGACGTCACGCAACCTGCGGTCCTATCTGGCGGCCATTCCGGAGTCGCTGGATTCGATCGGCCACTAGTGGCCTCCGGGGAACCGCTGCGGCTGCGGCGCCATCTGGTGCTGATTGGTCCCATGGCGTCGGGCAAGTCGACGCTGGGCAGCCAGTTTGCCAGCCGGCACGGCCTGGCTTTCGCCGACAGCGACAAACGGCTGGTTGAACGGCACGGTCCGATTCCCGCGATCTTCACCTCGATGGGCGAGCATGCCTTCCGCGAACTTGAAGCCCGCGAGGTGGCGGCGCTGCTGGGCGAAGGCAAACCGCCCGCCGTGGTTTCGCTGGGCGGCGGCGCCATCCTGGATACCGGCACCCAGCAGCTGCTGGCCAACTGCACCGTGGTCTTTTTGGACATCGATGTGGACACGGTGCGTCCGCGCATCATCAAGGACACCGGCCGGCCGCTGCTGGCCGGCGACCCCGTGGGCCGCTGGACCGAAACCCTCCGGCAGCGTCGTCCGGTATACGAGCGCCTGGCCGACGTGGTGCTGGACACCCGCGGCAAAAGCCAGCAGCAGCTGCTGGCCGAACTGAGACAACTGCTTGAGGAAAGGCACGAACCGTGAGCAACACCGAGGCAACCGTCATCCCCGTCACCGGGAACACACCCCAGGAGGCGTACGACGTCGTCGTCGGCCATGCGCTGCTGGGCCGGCTGCCGCAGGTGCTGGGGGAGCGGGTCCGCAAGGTGCTGGTCATCCATCCGCGGGCGCTGCGTGCCACCGGCGACGCCGTGCGCGAGGACCTGGCCTCGAACGGGATGGAAGCGCTGACCGCCGAGATCCCGGACGCCGAGGAGGGCAAGCACATCCAGGTGGCTTCGTTCTGTTGGGAAGTGCTGGGCAAGAACGACTTCACCCGCTCGGACGCCATTGTGGCGGTGGGCGGTGGGGCGGTCACCGACGTGGCCGGCTTCGTGGCCGCAACCTGGCTGCGCGGCGTCAAGGTGGTGCACATCCCCACCAGCCTGCTGGGCATGGTTGACGCGGCTGTCGGCGGCAAGACCGGGATCAACACCGCCGAGGGCAAGAACCTGGTGGGCGCGTTCCATCCGCCGGCCGCCGTGCTGGCCGATTTGGACGCGCTGCAGACGCTGCCGCCCAACGAACTGATCACCGGCATGGCCGAAGCGGTCAAGTGCGGCTTCATCGCCGATCCGGCCATCCTGGACCTGATTGAAGCCGACCCGAAAGCTGCCAGCACCGCCGGTACCGCCCAGCTGCGGGAAATTATCGAGCGCGCCATCCGGGTCAAGGCGGAAGTGGTTTCCGCCGACCTGCGCGAGTCCGGACGCCGCGAGATCCTCAACTACGGGCACACGCTTGGCCACGCGATTGAACTGGCCGAGCGCTACCAAATGCGCCACGGGGCGGCTGTTTCGATCGGCCTGGCCTTCGCCGCCGAGCTGTCCCGGATGGTCGGCCGGCTGGACGACGCCACCGCCGACCGGCACCAGGCAATCCTGACCTCCCTCGGGCTTCCGGTCACCTACCGCCGCGACCGCTGGGCCGCGCTGCTGGACGGAATGAAGCGGGACAAGAAGGCCCGCGGCGACCTGCTGCGCTTCGTGGTGCTGGACGGACTGGCCAAGCCCGGCATCCTGGACGTACCGGACACCTCGCTGTTGTTCGCCGCCTACCAGGAAATCGCCGAGTAGCGCCGCTTCCGCCTCCGCTGCTTCAGGAAGCCGACCCGGCTACTTGGGGCGGGCAACCCACCAGCAGGTAGAATGTCTGCTGGACTTCGCTCCGGGCCGGGCGGACCTTCCGCCGGCGGCCCGCCATCATCAACGAAAGTGAAACTGTGGCCACAACCAACGACATCAAGAACGGCACCGTGCTGAAAATGGACGGCCAGCTGTGGAACGTCATTGAGTTCCAGCACGTGAAGCCGGGCAAGGGCGGCGCGTTCGTGCGCACCAAGATCAAGAATGTCGTGAGCGGCAAGATCCAGGACAAGACCTTCAACGCCGGCCTGAAGATCGAAACCGCCACGGTGGACCGCCGCGATTACACCTACCTGTACAAGGATGGCGACGACTTCGTCTTCATGGACGTGCAGGACTACGACCAGGTCACCGTTCCCGGTCCGGTAGTCGGCGAGGACGAGAACTTCCTGCTGGAAAACATCAAGGTCAACATCGCCATGCACGACGGCACCCCGCTCTACATCGAGTTGCCGGCCTCCGTGGTCATGGAGATCACCTACACCGAGCCCGGACTGCAGGGCGACCGCTCCACCGGCGGCACCAAGCCCGCCACCGTGGAGACCGGCTACCAGATCCAGGTCCCGCTGTTCCTGGAGACCGGCACCAAGGTCAAGGTCGACACCCGCACCGGCGACTACCTGGGACGAGTCAACGACTAGTGAGTGCCCCTACTTCAGCTCGCGGCAAGGCCCGCCGCAGGGCCGTCGACGTCCTTTTTGAAGCCGAACAGCGCGGCGTGAGCGCAGCCGAGGCGCTGGCCGGCCGGGACAAGACGGACCAGGTGATCAACCCCTACACCGCGCAGATCGTCGAGGGCGTCGCCGCCCTGCAGCCCACCATCGACGAGTTCCTGGCCACCTACGCCCAGGGCTGGACGTTGGACCGGATGCCCGCCGTGGACCGCATCATCCTGCGCGTCGGCTCGTGGGAACTGCTCTACAACGACGACGTGCCCGACGGCGTTGCGGTGAGCGAAGCGGTGGAGCTGGCCAAGACGCTGTCAACCGACGAGTCGCCATCCTTCGTCAACGGCCTATTGGGCCGGCTGCAGCAGCTCAAGCCCACCCTGCTGGCCTGAGCCGCCGGTTCAGCCACCATCTCCACGTACGACGGCGGGTGCCCACTTTGCGGGGCACCCGCCGTTGTCGCGTGCCGGTCCAGCCGGTCCGTTTCCCCGGCAGCCGCCACAGCCAGCCCGCCGTTCGGTGAGCTTGCCCACATCGGCCACAGATCGCCGTCGTGCAGCCGTCACGAAGCAGGCGAGCAGGGCCGGTCGTGGTAATTTTGAGGGCGCAAGCAACCTTTAAATTCCGTCCGGTGAGGCGGGGAAGGAGGCGGCAAAAGATGAACACGGGCTCACCGGCGCAACAGCCGGCATCGTCGCGAGTTGTACTTGCCGAAGCGGACATCAACCGCGCATTGACCCGGATTGCCCACGAGATCCTCGAGGCGAACAAGGGGTCCCAAGATCTGGTCCTGTTGGGCATCCCGCGCCGCGGTTATCCACTGGCCCGCCGGCTGGCCGCCAAAATCGCCGCCGCCGATCCTTCCGTCGCTGCCGAAGACATCATCGGCCAGCTGGACGTAACCATGTTCCGCGACGACCTCCGCCGCCACCCCACGCGCACCCCGCTGCCCACCCAGCTGCCGGCAGCCGGCATCGACGACAAGGTCGTGGTGCTGGTGGACGACGTGCTCTACTCCGGCCGCACCATCCGCGCGGCACTGGACGCCCTGGTGGACCTGGGCCGGCCGCGGATCGTCCGGCTGGCCGTCCTGGTGGACCGCGGGCACCGCGAACTCCCGATCCGGGCCGACCACGTCGGCAAGAACCTGCCCACCTCCTCGGTGGAGAAGGTCCGGGTCCGGCTGGCCGAAATTGATACGAACAACGGCAGCCCGGCCGCCGACGAGGTAGTAATCGAGGACTTCAGCGCATGAAACACCTGCTGTCCACCGCCGACCTGGCCAAGCCGGACGCGGTGCAGATCCTGGATACTGCCGAGGAAATGTCCGCCGTATCACTGCGCGAGGTCAAGAAACTGCCCGTGCTGCGCGGCCGCACCGTGGTCAACCTCTTCTTCGAGGACTCCACCCGCACCCGCATCTCCTTTGAGGCCGCCGCCAAGCGGCTCTCGGCTGACGTGATCAACTTCGCCGCCAAGGGATCCTCCGTGTCCAAGGGCGAATCGCTCAAGGACACGGCCCAAACCCTGGAAGCGATGGGGGCCGACGCCGTCGTGATCCGGCACTGGGCCTCCGGCGCGCCGGCGCGGCTGGCCGCTTCCGGCTGGATTGACGCCACCGTGGTCAACGCCGGCGACGGCACCCACGAGCACCCCACCCAGGCGCTGCTGGACGCGTTCACGCTGCGGCGCACCTGGGCCAAGCTCAACGGCACCGGCTCAACCGGCACGGACCTGGCTGGCATGAAGGTGGCCATCGTCGGGGACATCCTGCATTCCCGGGTGGCCCGTTCAAACCTGTGGCTGCTGCGCACGCTGGGCGCCGAGGTCACCATGGTGGCGCCACCGACGCTGCTGCCGGTGGGCAGCCGCGAGTGGCCGTGCACCATCAGCTACGACCTGGACGCCACGCTGGCCGCCGGCACGGACGCCGTGATGATGCTGCGTGTCCAGGGCGAGCGGATGAACGCCGCCTACTTCCCGTCCACGCAGGAATACTCCAGCCGCTGGGGCTTCAACGACCTCCGGCTGGCAGCGCTGGACGCTTCCGGCCGCGACGGGACCATCATCATGCACCCCGGCCCGATGAACCGCGGGCTGGAAATCTCCTCGGCGGCGGCCGACTCGCCGCGCTCCACCGTGCTGGACCAGGTCCGCAACGGCGTGGCCGTTCGGATGGCCGCCCTCTACCTTCTGCTTTCCGGCGGCACCGAGTCCGCCGCTCCCACACCGACCGCCGCCCAGGAGGCCAAGTGACCGCGTCCAGCACCGAGACCAGCTACCTGATCCGCGGGGCCTCGCTGACCGGCGGGGACCGGGCCGACCTGTTGGTCCGCGACGGAAAGATCGCGGAGGTGGGCAGCGCGCTCAGCGCGTCAGGCGCCGTCGTGGTTGACGCCAACGGGCTGATTGCGCTGCCCGGCATGGTGGACCTGCACACGCACCTGCGCGAGCCGGGGCGCGAGGACGCGGAAACGGTGGAAACCGGCACCCGCGCCGCCGCCCTGGGCGGCTTCACCGCGGTGCACGCGATGGCGAATTCGTCGCCGGTGGCCGATACCGCCGGCGTGGTCGAACAGGTGTACACGCTGGGCCGCACCGCCGGCTGGGCCGACGTCCGCCCGGTGGGCGCGGTGACCGTCGGGCTGGCCGGCGAACGGCTGGCCGAGCTGGGCGCGATGGCCGATTCCCGCGCCCGCGTCCGGGTGTTCTCCGACGACGGCATCTGCGTCTCGGATCCGGTGCTGATGCGCCGCGCGCTGGAGTACGTCAAGGCGTTCGACGGCGTGATCGCCCAGCACGCGCAGGAGCCGCGGTTGACCGACGGCGCGCAGATGAACGAAGGCACCGTTTCGGCGGTGCTGGGCATGACCGGCTGGCCGGCCGTGGCCGAGGAAAGCATCATCGCCCGCGACGTGCTGCTGGCCCAGCATGTGGACTCCCGGCTGCACGTCTGCCACGTCTCGACGGCCGGATCGGTGGACATCATCCGCTGGGCCAAGGCCCGCGGCATCAAGGTCACCGCCGAGGTCACGCCGCACCACCTCTGGCTGACCGACGAACTGGTCCGCAGCTACGACCCGGTTTACAAGGTCAACCCGCCGCTGCGCACCGACGAGGACGTGCAGGCGCTGCGCGCCGGCCTGGCCGACGGCACCATCGACGTGATCGGCACCGACCACGCCCCGCACCCCTCCGAGGCGAAGGAATGCGAGTGGGCGCAGGCGGCGATGGGCATGACCGGCCTGGAAACCGCGCTGTCCGTGGTGCAGCACACCATGATCGAATCCGGGCTGATCGGCTGGGCCGACTTCGCCCGGATCACCTCCGCCATGCCGGCTCGGATCGGCCGATTGGCCGGCCAGGGCCAGCCGCTGGCAGCCGGCGCGGCCGCCAACATCACGCTGGTGGACCCCGCGGCCCGCTGGACGGTGGACCCCTCGGCCATGGCCACCAAGGGCCGGAACTCGCCGTTTGCCGGCCGGAAACTGCCCGGCCGCGTGGTGGCCACGTTCCTCAACGGACACCCCACCGTGCTGGACGGCGCCCTGAACACGCCCGCCCGCCCGGCAGAGGAGGGCTGATGGGCCAGATCCAGGCCGGCCTGGTGATGCTCGCCGTCGCCGTCGTGCTGATTGTGCTGGTAGCGGTGGGCTGGCGGAACCGGCTCAAGCGCCAGCAGGACATCGCGCCGCTGTCGCAGATCCCGGCGGACACCGCCAACCCCACCGGCTACTACGAGGGCATGTACGTGGTCACCACCACGGCGGGGGACTGGTTGGACCGGGTGGCCGTCCACGGCCTGGGCATCCGGACCAAGGCCACGCTGCGGACCTATCCGCACGGCGTGCTGATCGAGCGGCCCGGCTCCACCGACCTCTACATTCCGGCCGCAACCATCTCCGGTGTCCGCACCGAGAGCGGCATGGTGGGCAAGTTCGTGGAATCCGAAGGGCTCGCCGTGATCACGTGGAAACTGGGGGAGCGCGACGTCGACACCGCCTTCCGCACCCGGCAGGCCGCCGATAAACAACCGCTGCTGGCGCAGCTGCAGACATACCTACCCGCCGTACAGGAAGACTAGGAAACATCGTGAGCGCAGAAACAACCTCCGCAACCGCACCGGCGCTGCTGGTGCTCGAAGACGGCCGGACCTTCCGCGGCCGCAGCTACGGCGCCCGGGGAACCACACTGGGCGAGGCGGTCTTTGCCACCGGAATGACCGGCTACCAAGAGACCCTCACCGACCCGTCCTACGCCCGCCAGCTGGTAGTGCAGACCGCACCGCATATCGGCAACACCGGCGTGAACGACGACGACGCGGAATCGCACAAGATCTGGGTGGCCGGCTATGTGGTCCGCGATCCCGCCCGCCGCGCTTCCAACTGGCGCTCGGAGCGCAGCCTGGACGACGAACTGGTCAACCAGGGCATCGTGGGCATCCAGGGCGTGGACACCCGCGCACTGACCCGCCACCTGCGCGAGCGCGGCGCGATGAAGGCCGGCATCTTCTCCGGCGACGCCGCAGGCCGCCCCGCCGCTGAACTGGTGGCCGAGGTCGCCGCGCAGCCGTCGATGGAAGGCTCCCGGCTTGCCGAAGAGGTCAGCGTCACCGAAGCCTACGTCGTCGAACCGGCAGACCACGGCTGGAAGGGCGAGCCGCGCTTTACCGTCGCCGCCCTGGACCTGGGCATCAAGGCCATGACTCCGGTCCGGTTTGCCGAGCGCGGGATCCGGGTGCACGTGCTGCCCGCCACCGCCACCTTCGAGGACGTCCAGGGTGTCTCGCCCGACGGCATGTTCATGTCCAACGGGCCGGGCGACCCGGCCACCGCCGACCGCCAGGTGCTGCTGCTGCGCAAGGTGCTCGACGCCGGCCTGCCGTTCTTCGGCATCTGCTTCGGCAACCAGATCCTGGGCCGGGCCCTGGGCTTCGGCACTTACAAACTGCGCTACGGCCACCGCGGCATCAACGTGCCGGTGATGGACCGGCGCACCGGCAAGGTGGAAATCACCTCGCAGAACCACGGTTTCGCCGTCGACGCCCCGCTGGACGGGCCGACGCTGGCCCCGGAAGAGCGCTTCGGCCGGGTTGAGGTCAGCCACGTCTGCCTGAATGACGACGTCGTTGAGGGCCTGTCCTGCCTGGACATTCCCGCCTTTTCCGTCCAGTTCCACCCGGAAGCGGCCGCCGGGCCGCACGACGCGGCCACCCTGTTCGACCGCTTTACCGACCTGATGGATTCCCGCCGCAACCAGGCCGGGACCGCTTCCCAGACGGCTTCCCAGCCCGCTTCCGAGACGACTTCCGAGACCACGAAGGACAGCAAGTAATGCCCAAGAGAGAAGATCTGAAATCCGTCCTGGTCATCGGTTCCGGTCCGATCGTGATCGGCCAGGCGGCCGAATTCGACTATTCCGGCACCCAGGCGCTGCGTGTGCTGAAGGAGGAGGGCCTGCGGGTCATCCTGGTCAACTCCAACCCGGCCACCATCATGACGGACCCGGAGTTCGCCGACGCCACGTACGTGGAGCCGATCACGCCTGAGGTGGTCGAAAAGATCATCGCCAAGGAGCGCCCGGACGCCCTGCTGCCCACGCTGGGCGGACAGACCGCTCTGAACACCGCGATCGCGCTGGACAAGAACGGTGTGCTGGAGAAGTACAACGTGGAGCTGATCGGCGCGAACATCGAGGCCATCGAGCTCGGTGAAGACCGGGAGAAGTTCAAGGGCGTCGTCGAACGCTGCGGTGCCGAATCCGCCAAGTCGGTCATCGTGCATTCGATGGACGAAGCCTTCGCCGCGGCCGAGGAACTGGGCTACCCCATGGTGGTGCGCCCGTCCTTCACCATGGGCGGTCTGGGCTCGGGCATGGCCTACAACGCGGACGACCTGCGCCGGATCGCCGGAGCCGGCATTCAGTACAGCCCCACCAGCGAGGTGCTGCTCGAAGAGAGCATCCTGGGCTGGAAGGAATACGAGCTCGAGATGATGCGCGACAAGAACGACAACGTCGTGGTCGTGTGCTCGATCGAGAACTTCGATCCGGTGGGCGTGCATACCGGCGACTCGATCACGGTGGCCCCTGCCATGACGCTGACCGACCGGGAGTTCCAGAAGCTGCGTGACATCTCCATCGCGGTGATCCGCGAAGTGGGCGTGGACACCGGCGGCTGCAACATCCAGTTCGCCATCGAACCGGACACTGGCCGTGTTGTGGTTATCGAAATGAACCCGCGGGTCTCCCGGTCCTCGGCGCTGGCGTCCAAGGCCACCGGCTTTGCCATCGCGAAGATCGCCACCAAGCTGTCGCTCGGCTACACGCTTGACGAGATTCCCAACGACATCACGCAGCAGACCCCGGCGGCCTTCGAGCCGACGCTGGACTACGTCGTCGTCAAGGTGCCGCGTTTCGCTTTCGAGAAATTCCCGGCCGCCGACCCGACGCTGACCACCACCATGAAGTCCGTGGGCGAGGCGATGGCCATCGGCCGCAACTTCACCGAGGCGCTGCAGAAGGCGCTGCGGTCGCTGGAGCAGAAGGGGTCCCAGCTGGAGTTCGCTCCGGTCAACGACTACGACATCCCTGAGCTGCTGGCCAAGGCCAAGTTCGGCTCCACGGAGCGGCTCTCGCTGGTGCAGCGCGCGCTGCTGGGCGGCGCGACCATCGAGCAGGTCTTCGAAGCCACAGCGATCGACCCGTGGTTCCTGGACCAGCTGCAGCTGATCAACGAGGTGGCCACCGAGATCCGCAAGGCCCCGGCGCTGACCGAGGACATCCTGCGGCTGGCCAAGCGGCACGGTTTCTCCGATGAGCAGATCGGCAAGCTGTCCCACACCAGCGAGGCAGTGGTCCGCGGCGTCCGGCACGCGCTGGGCATCCGCCCGGTGTTCAAGACCGTCGACACCTGCGCCGCCGAATTCGCCGCCTACACCCCGTACCACTACTCGTCCTACGACGAGGAGGACGAGGTTGAGCTGCACGCCAAGCCGTCCGTGATTATCCTCGGTTCCGGTCCCAACCGGATCGGCCAGGGCATCGAGTTCGACTACTCCTGCGTCCACGCCACCATGGCGCTGCGCAAGGCCGGGCACGAGACGGTGATGATCAACTGCAACCCGGAGACCGTCTCCACCGACTACGACATCTCCAACCGCCTGTACTTCGAGCCGCTCACGCTCGAGGACGTGCTGGAGGTCATCGCGGCCGAAGAACGCACCGGCGGTGTGCTGGGCGTGTTTGTGCAGCTGGGCGGCCAGACGCCGCTGAAGCTGGCGCAGGCGCTGGCCGACGCCGGCATCCCGATCCTCGGTACCTCGCCGGAGGCGATCGACTTGGCCGAGCACCGCGGCGCCTTCCAGCGCGTGTTGGATTCGGCCGGCCTGATCGCGCCGAAGAACGGCACCGCCGTCTCCTTCGACGAGGCCAAGAAGATCGCCGACGAGATCGGCTACCCGGTGCTGGTCCGCCCGTCCTACGTGCTGGGCGGGCGCGGCATGGAGATCGTCTACGACGAGGCCAACCTCTCCCGCTACATTGCCAACGCCACCGAGATCACGCCGGACCACCCGGTGCTGGTGGACCGCTTCCTGGAAGACGCCATCGAGATCGACGTCGACGCGCTCTACGACGGCAAGGACCTCTACGTCGGCGGCATCATGGAGCACATCGAGGAGGCCGGGATCCACTCCGGCGACTCGGCCTGCGTGCTGCCGCCGATCACCCTCGGCGCCGAGGTGCTGGAACGGGTGCGCAACGCCACCGCCGCCATCGCCGAGGGTGTCGGTGTGCGCGGCCTGATCAACATCCAGTTCGCGCTGGCCGCCGATGTGCTCTACGTGATCGAAGCCAACCCGCGTGCCTCCCGCACCGTTCCGTTCGTCTCCAAGGCCACCGGCGTGCAGCTGGCCAAGGCCGCGGCGCTGATCGGCACCGGCGTCAGCATCGACATGCTGCGCAGCGTCCACAAGCTGCTGCCGGAATCCGGCGACGGTTCCCGACTGCCGCTGGAAGCTCCGGTGGCGGTCAAGGAGGCAGTGCTGCCGTTCAGCCGGTTCCGCACGCCCGAAGGCACCGTGGTCGATTCGCTGCTCGGCCCGGAAATGCGCTCCACCGGCGAGGTCATGGGCATCGACAAGTACTTCGACACCGCCTTTGCCAAGAGCCAGGCCGCGGCCGGCAGCGCGCTGCCGACGTCCGGCAAGGTGTTCGTTTCGGTGGCCAACCGGGACAAGCGCTCCATCATCATGCCGGTGAAGCTGCTGGTGGATCTGGGCTTCGAGATCCTCTCCACCGGCGGCACGGCGGAAGTGCTGCGCCGCAACGGCATCCAGTCCACCACGGTACGGAAGGTCGCCGAGGGGCGTTCGGACGACGGCGAAGGCACCATTGTTGACCTGATTACCGAAGGTCACATTGGACTCGTCCTCAACACCCCCTCCGGCGGCCAGGCCCGCGGCGACGGCTACGAGATCCGCGCGGCGGCCACCTCGGTGGGCACGCCGATCATCACCACGGTGTCCGAGTTCGGTGCCGCCATCCAGGCCATCGAAGCGATGCGCCAATACGAGTGGGACGTGACCAGCCTGCAGGAGCATGCCGAAAAGCTGAAGGCTGCCTTCCATGCCTGAGCCCGGCGCCGGACCGCTGCCCGCCACCTTCGGGCAGCGGCTGCGGGCGGCGATGGCGGCCCGCGGGCCGCTGTGTGTGGGGATCGACCCGCACCCGTCGCTGCTCTCCGCCTGGGGCCTGAACGACGACGCCGGGGGGCTGGAACGCTTCTCCCTCACCGTGCTGGACGCGGTGGGGGAGCAGGCCGCCGCCCTGAAGCCGCAGGTGGCCCTGTACGAGCGGCACGGTTCTGCCGGGATGGCGGTGCTGGAGAAGCTGCTGGCGGCCTCGGTCGAGGCCGGGGTGCTGACCATCGCGGACGCCAAGCGCGGCGACATCGGCTCCACCATGGCGGCCTACGCGGACGCCTGGCTGCGCGACGGTTCGCCGCTGGCTGCCGACGCGGTGACCCTCAGCCCGTACCTTGGCTACGGATCGCTGCGGCCGGCTCTGGACCTGGCCGCAGCAACGGGCCGCGGCGTGTTCGTGCTGGCGCTGACCTCCAACCCGGAAGGTGCCAGCGTGCAGCACGTGGGCGGTGCCGAGTCGGTGGCACGCCGGATCGCGGAATCGGCAGCGGCCGACAACGCGGCGGCCGGACGCGACGGCGAGCTGGGCTCGGTCGGCCTGGTGGTCGGAGCCACGGTCCGCGCCGACATCATGGAACGGCTGGGACTCGACCTGGCTGCCGTCAACGGGCCGCTGCTGGCGCCGGGCCTGGGCGCCCAGGGCGCGACCGGAGCCGACATTGCGGCAGCCTTCGGCCCCGCCGTCGGGAATGTGCTGGCGACCTCTAGCAGGGACATCCTCAAAGCCGGTCCGGACACCGCCGCCCTGCGCCAGGCGACCGAACACACCCTGGCGGACCTGTCAGCCTTCTCCGGCTGAGCAGCCGCCACCGCTCCTGCCCCGGTCTGCTGGGCAACCAGTCTCCGCTCCGGCCTCGAGCCGGAGCGGTGCGGTTCTGGTAAGTTCGATTCATGCCCAAATGTGCCCGCCGGGCCCGCTTGTCCTACGGGCCGAATAGTCTGGAGGAGCTGTGGGTCTTCGACCGTTGACGGAGAGCGAGCGCACGGCCGCCCGGCTGAAAGCGACGGCAGCCAGGGCCGACCGCGCGGAAATCAAGGCCAAGGTGAAATCCGGCGCCATGAGCATCGCCGAGGTCATCGATGCTGCCGGGTCCATGGAGTCCATCGGCCGGCTGCGGGTCGCCGAACTGCTCGAGTCGTTGCCGGGTATCGGAGAGGTCCGCGCCGCCGCCATCATGGAGACGGTGGGCATCGCGCGCAGCCGCCGGCTCCGCGGCCTCGGCATCCACCAGCGGCGTGCCTTGATTAACCACTTGGAATCCCAGTAACAGATGGAAGATATGTCCGATAAACCCCGCCTGACCGTTCTCGCCGGCCCCACCGCCGTCGGCAAGGGCACCGTTTCCACCTATATCCGCGACCATTACCCCGAGGTCTGGCTCTCCGTATCCGCCACCACCCGTGAACCGCGCCCCGGGGAACAGGACGGCGTCCACTACTTTTTCGTCGGACCCGACGAGTTCGACCGGCTGGTCGCTACCGGCGACATGCTGGAGTGGGCCGTGGTGCACGGGCGGAACCGCTACGGCACGCTGCGCCGCACGGTGGAGCGTGCCATGGCAGATGGCAAGTCGGTGCTGCTGGAGATCGATCTGCAGGGTGCCCGGCAGGTCAAGGAGTCGATGCCGGAGGCCACCTTCGTGTTCCTGGCCCCGCCCAGCTGGGACGAAATGGTCCGCCGGCTGGTGGGCCGTGGCACCGAAACGGCCGAGGAACAGCAGCAACGGCTGGAAACCGCTAAACTAGAACTTGCTGCCGAACCCGAGTTCGATTTCACCGTCGTTAACGACGATGTCCAACGGGCGGCAGACGAGCTCGTTTCACTGATGGGTCTTCTTCCGCACCCGCGCTAAGCAGGCCTTGGAAGAAATTGTCCCGGAACTAATTGGAGATTTTGTGTCGACCAACCTCGAAGGCATCATCAACCCGCCGATCGACTCCCTGCTGGAAGCTGCGGATTCGAAGTACGCGCTGGTGATTTACGGTGCCAAGCGTGCCCGCCAGATCAATGCCTACTACTCGCAGCTGCACGAAGGCCTGTTTGAGTACGTTGGCCCGCTGGTGGACACCAAGCTGAACGAGAAGCCGCTGTCCATCGCGCTGCGCGAGATCAATGAGGGCCTGCTGGTCAGCAAGCCCGCTGAAAAGGTCGCAGAGTAACGTCCAACAGCGTCTAACCCCGGGGCAGGCATGCGGATCATTCTTGGCGTAGGCGGCGGCATCGCCGCCTACAAATCGGCATCCCTGCTCCGGCTGTTTAAGGAAGCCGGCCACGAGGTCACCGTCATCCCGACCGACGCCGCCGAAAAGTTTGTTGGCCGCGCCACCTGGGAGGCCCTCTCCGGCAACCCGGTCAGCAACAGCGTGTTCGACGGTGTGGAGTCGGTGAACCACGTCCGGCTGGGCCAGGAAGCCGACCTGGTGGTGGTCTGCCCCGCCACCGCTGATCTGCTGGCCCGCGCCGCGGCCGGCTTGGCAGGCGACCTGCTGACCAACACGCTGCTGGTGGCCACCGCACCGGTGGTTTTTGTACCGGCCATGCACACTGAAATGTGGCAGCATCCGGCCACCGTAGCGAATGTGGCTACGCTGCGCAGCCGCGGCAGCACCGTGATGGACCCGGCCGTCGGCCGGCTGACTGGCACGGACACCGGCCCCGGCCGGCTGCCCGAACCGGCGGACATCTACGATTTCATCACCGCAGGCCTCGCCGACGGTACCCTTGCACCGCGCACGACGGCGGGGGCCGCCTCGGCTTCGGAACCGGGCCCACTGGCCGGCAAGCGCGTGCTCATCACCGCCGGTGGCACCCGGGAACCGCTGGACCCCGTGCGTTTCCTGGGTAACCGCTCGTCCGGCAAGCAGGGCGTTGCGCTGGCCCGTGCCGCCGCGGCCGCCGGCGCCGAGGTCGAGCTGATCGCCGCCCACCTTGAGGTTGCCATCCCGGACGGGATCAAATCCAGCTCGGTGGAAACCGCCCTGGACCTCCGCGAGGCGACGCTGGAAGCGGCGGCTCGCTCCGACGTCGTCATTATGGCCGCGGCAGTGGCTGATTTCCGCCCGGCTGAAGTGACCGACAGCAAGATCAAGAAACGCGACGACGCCGCCGACCCGGTCATTACGCTGGTGCGGAACCCGGACATCTTGGTGGAGATCGTGCAGCAGCGCGGCTCCGGAAGCACCCCGCTGATCGTCGGTTTCGCGGCGGAGACCGGCGACGACCGCGGGAACGTGCTGGACTACGCGCGCAGCAAGCTCGAACGCAAGGGCTGCGACCTGCTGGTGCTCAACCGGGTGGGCCGCGACCTGGTGTTCGGCCAGGACGACACCGAGATCACCGTGCTGGCACGCACCGGGGCCGAACCGCAGTCCCACCGCGGCAGCAAGGACAGCGCCGCCGCTGCGGTGATCAAGCGCATCGTCGACGAACTCTCCGGCTGACCGTTTGCCGGCGCCGGCAGTGTTGCTGCCGTATGTCCCACTGTTTCACTTCATGACCGGCGCCGCGGTGCCGTGTCGACGGTTCCGTGGCGGTCCCCGCCAGCAAGTAAGGTATGTCTGTGACTTCTTCTGACAGCAATCTGCGGCTCTTCACGTCCGAGTCCGTGACTGAAGGCCACCCGGACAAGATCTGCGACCAGATTTCCGACGCCATCCTCGACGCCCTGCTGCGCGTGGACCCCGACTCCCGGGTGGCCGTAGAGACGCTGACGACCACCGGCCTGGTGCATGTGGCCGGTGAGGTCACCACGCAGGGCTACGTGGAGATTCCGCAGATTGTCCGGGACACCATCCTTGAAATCGGTTACAACTCCTCGGACAAGGGCTTCGACGGCGCCCGCTGCGGCGTGTCCGTCTCCATCGGCCAGCAATCGCCGGAGATCGCCTCCGGTGTCTTCAACTCCTTTGAAGTCCGCGAGGGCACCGGCCAGGACGAGCGCGACGCCCAGGGCGCCGGCGACCAGGGCATCATGTTCGGCTATGCCAGCGACGAAACCGACGTGCTGATGCCGGCCCCGATCTGGCTGGCACACCGGCTGTCCGAGCGGCTGACCGAGGTCCGCAAAGACGGGACGCTGCCCTACCTGCGCCCGGACGGCAAGACGCAGGTGACCGTCGGCTACGACGGCGACAAGCCCATCTCCGTCGACTCCGTGGTCATCTCCACCCAGCACGAGGCCGGCGTGGACCTTGGCCACCTGCGCGCCGATCTGGCCTCGCACGTGATTGAGCCCGTGCTGGCGGCCAGTTCGCTGGACGCCACCGACGTGCGCCACATCCTCAACCCGGGCGGCGACTTCGTGATCGGCGGACCGGTGGGCGACGCGGGACTGACCGGGCGCAAGATCATCGTGGACACCTACGGCGGCATGGCCCGCCACGGCGGCGGCGCCTTCTCGGGCAAGGACCCGTCCAAGGTGGACCGCTCGGCCGCCTACGCCATGCGCTGGGTAGCCAAGAACGTGGTGGCCGCCGGCCTGGCACGGCGGGCAGAGATCCAGATCGCCTATGCCATTGGCATGGCCCGGCCGGTGGGCATCTACGTGGAGACGTTCGGGACCGAGACGGTGGACCCGGCCCGTATTGGCCAGGCCATCAACGAAGTGTTCGACCTGCGCCCGCTGGGCATCATCAGCGACCTGCAGCTCAAGCGGCCGATCTACAAGCAGACGGCGGCGCACGGCCATTTCGGCCGCGAGATTCCGGACTTTACCTGGGAGCGGACCGACCGCGCCGACGCGCTGCGCAGCTACTTCAACGCCTGAGCCCGATGGGCTCTGATCCGCACCAGCTGAGCCTGCTGCAGGGCTTCGGCGCACCGAAGAAAGCTCCCGGCACCTCGCCGGCGGCCGCCAGCGACCCGGTGGCCCAGGTGCTGATCGAAACGTCGCTGCCGCACCTCGACCGCATCTTCGACTACCTGGTACCGGAGACGCTCGACGGCGAGGCGGTTCCCGGCGCGCGGGTCAAAGCCCGCTTCGGCGGCCAGGAGATGAGCGGCTTCATCACCCGCCGGACGTCCGAGGCGCCGGAAGGGGTCAAGCTGGCGCCCTTGGCCAAGGTGGTGTCCGCGCAGCCCGTGCTCAGCGACGAGCTGCTGCAGCTGGCCACCGCGGTGGCGGAGCGCTACGCCGGCAACGTCAGCGACGTACTACGCGCAGCCATCCCTGCCCGTGTGGCCAAAGTGGACAAGGAGTTCGCCGCCCGGCCCCAGGAGCCTGTTGCACCGGATGCGACGCGTGCCGGCGGTGGGCGGTTGCCCGAGCCGTCGGCGGGGGCTGCCGAAGCTTTTATGGGCTACGAAGGGGCGGGGGATTTCCTCGCCCAGTTGGCCGCCGGTGCTGCGCCGCGGGCAGTGCTGGCCAGCCATAAGTCCTACGGCCGCGCCTCGTGGGCCGCCCAAGTAGCCCACGCCGTCGCCAGCGTTCGGCAGAGCGGGCGCGGCGCCGTCGTCGTTGTTCCCGATGCGAAGGACCTGGCCAGCCTGGAAGCCGAGCTGCAGCAGGTGCTGGGCGCGGACCAGTACGTGCGGCTGACTGCCGAGGACGGGCCAACGCCGCGCTACCGGAACTACCTGCGGCTGCTGCACGGCGAAGTTTCCGTGGCGGTTGGAACGCGCTCGGCGGCCTACGCACCGGTGCAGGATCTTGGCCTGGTTGCCATGTGGGACGATGGCGATGATCTGCTGGTGGAGCAGCGTTCCCCGTACCAGCATGCCCGCGAAGTGCTGCTGCTGCGGACGGCACAGATCGGCTGTGGTGCACTGTTCGCCGGAGTCTCGTTCAGCGGCGAAGTGCAGCGGCTGGTGGAGAGCGGTTGGGCGGCAGCGCTCACCCCCTCCCGGCCGTTCCTGCGGCAGGCGGCTCCCCGCATCCTGAACACGGCGGACTCGTTTCAACAGGAACGCGACCCGCTGCTGCGGCAGGCACGGTTGCCGCACGCCGCGTGGCGGGCAGCTAAAGAAGGGCTGGAACGCGGGCCTGTGCTGGTGCAGGTGGCGCGTACCGGCTTCTCGCCGGCGTTGTCCTGCCAGGACTGCCGCACCCCCGCCCGTTGCACCGATTGCAACGGTCCGCTGGCGCAATCGGGCCGCACCGCCACTCCGGCCTGCCGTTGGTGCGGGCGGCTCGCCACCAACTACTCCTGTCCCGAGTGCGGCTCGCATCGGCTCCGCGCCTCGGCGATCGGTGCCCTGCGGACTGCCGAGGAACTTGGCCGCGCCTTTCCCGGTGCCACCGTGGTGTCCTCCTCGGGGGACCACATCAAGTCGGTTGTGGAGTCGAAGAAGGCTGTGGTGGTAGCCACGCCCGGTGCCGAGCCGGTGGCTCCTGGCGGCTATGCTGCGGCCCTGCTGCTGGACGGGAACTCCATGCTCAGCCGTGAGTCCTTGCGGACACCGGAGGATGTGCTGCGCCGGTGGTTTCGTGCCGCCTCACTGGTTCAGCCTTCCGCGGAAGGAGGGCTGGTGGTTGTCACCGCCGACCAGGATGCAGTGGTCGCCCCGTTGGTCCGCTGGGACCCCGCGGGTGCGGCAGCCAGGGAAATGCAGCTACGGCGCGAGCTCCAGTTGCCGCCGGCGGTGAGGATTGCGGCCTTGACCGGCAAGGCGACCGGGATTGAAGCGTTCATGGCTGACTTTGAACTCGGCGGCAGCCTGCGCAGTGTCGGTCCGGTTGAGCTGCAGGCGCGCGAGCTTCAGTCGCGGCCGGGGGAGAGCGGCGAGCACCGGCTGCTGCTGTTCTTTAGCTACCAGGACGGACCTCACGTCACGGCCGCCTTGCGCCACCGCAAGGCGGCGCTGGCCGCCAAGCGCGTCCCGGACCCGGTGCAGGTCCGTTGTGACGGTATTGACCTGCTTTAGGGTGTGCGAACTCCCGCCGCATGGTTCCTCGTGGGTTCCCTCCTGCCACGTGCGCCCTGGTTCCTCCCGCATTCCCTCCTGCCACGTGCTCACTGGTCCTCCCGCATTCCCTCCTGCCCCGTGCTCCCTGGTTCCTCCCGCATTCCCTCCTGCCACATGCGCCCCGGTTCCTCCCGCGAATGCTTGATAGAACACAACAGCGATTTAAATTTTATTGTGGTCGTAGTCACATTCTAGTAAAATAGGTGCATGGCACCCGCTTCGCTGGAACCCGATGAGCCGGACTTCTCCGGCCAGGGAGGTATTCCCCTTGAGCCCCGGGACAGCTCCAGTCCGCCTCAGGCAGTAGCGCACGGCCGCGCTCCCGACGCGGGTGCAGTGACGGCGCAGGCCCGCCGTTATGCTGTGGTTCAGGCGTATGACGGGGACGGGATTCCGGTTGACCCGGATCCGGACTGGCAGTCTGGCCGCTGGGATGATTCTGCCGAAGCGGCACAGTATTGGGCGGAGCTGGAAGCATCATTGGCCGCTTCCCAAGAGAAGCCGTGCGCGGATCCGCTGAACGGGTTGCTGCCGAGGGAGTACTTCGACGACGAAAGCTGCGACCGGCCCACCGATGCGGACCACCCTGAACTAACCGGCTTCCCCGAATCGGCTGACGGTGCCGGTCTTCCCTCCGGTGCCGCGGCCGACGCCTGTGTGGGCTGGACGGGTGCCGGTTTGCAGCTGTCCGGCCTTGAGCTCTTGGGTGTGGTGGGTCGGCAGGAGCCGGCCCTGATGGTTTACGATGAAGCCGCGTGCGCGCTGGTCCAGACCGGGCGGGCCATGGCTTGGCTTGAGGCGCACAAGTTCAGCCTGCTCAACACCCTCTACCACCAGGCACTCGACGGGCAGGAGCAGGCCTGGGCCACCCCGTACGAGCCGGAGGGCAAGCGCCCCAACGGCCATGATGCCGAGTCATCCGTGGTGGATGAGGCAGCCCGCGCGCTGCGTCTGGGGCGAAGGACAGCGCAGGAAAAGCTCGCGTTGGCCCTGAAACTCAACTCAACTTTTCCGGACACGCTGGCCGCGCTGTCTGCCGGCGATACCAGCGCTGGGATCGCCGAGGCCCTGGTGGACCAGGCCGGTTCATTGCCCGAGGACGCACGGACCGCGTTCGAAGCGGTGATGCTGCCGGCCGCGACCGAGGCTGCGATGACCCGGTCGAAGTTCGCTGCCCGGGCACGTACCCGGCGCGAACGCGAACATCCCGAGTCCATCACCGTCCGGCACGCCAAGGCGCGCCGGGACCGGCGTATCGAGCTGCACCCGGACGAGGACGGGATGGCTTGGCTGAACGCGTACCTGCCGGCCGAGGAAGCGGTGGCGGCGTTCAACCGGATCCAGACCGCGGCCATCGCGTTGCAGGACGCGGAAGAGCCGCGGACGCTCACGCAGTTGCGCGCTGACGTTCTCGCCGACCTGCTGCTGACCGGCATCACCGACGGTTCCCGGATTGGCAAACCGGGACCGAGGATCGCGGCCCATGTAAGCCTTACCGTGCCGGTGCTGACCCTGCTGGGACAGGGGGAGGAGCCGGCCGAACTCGACGGGTACGGTCCCATCGCGCCGGACGTGGCCCGACGGCTGGTCGGCGATGCGACCTCCTTCACCCGGATCTTGACCGATCCGGTCAACGAGTCGGTTCTGGCGATGGACCGGAAGCAGTACCGGCCCACCAGGGCGCAGCGCCGGTTCCTGCGCACGCGTGACCGGACCTGCCGGGCCCCAGGCTGCAACCGGGCGGCCGAACACTGCGAAATCGATCACGTCCACGCCTACTCCAAAGGCGGTAAGACGAACGTCAACTGCATGTGTTGTTTCTGCAAGGTCCACCACGCGCTTAAAACCGCGGGCTACGCCAAGGCTGGCCAACTGGACCCGGACACCATCGACTGGACCACCGCGGCGGGGATCTCCTACACCACCACCGCCGAACCGCTGGCGGTCACACCGCCGGGCGAACTGGCCGACATCTTCGAACGCCTGGAAATCAACGACCTCAACGAGAAACTTAGGGAAACTTGGCACAAGCACCAAGCCGCGCACCCGCCCACACCGCATGCCAGCTACAACGGAAATCCCGTCGACCTCACGCCACCACCGTTCTGAAGCCGCCATCGTTCTGCATGTGCCAGAGTCTCTGCATGTGGCAGCGCCGGGTGGTTCAGCGGGCCGCTATTTCGTGACCGTCCGGACTGCGGCGGGACACTCCGGGCGCGGGCTATGTCCAAGGCTGGCTATCGCACCTGGCGCCGTCTATCGCACTCGGCTCTGTCGCACTTGGCGCCGGCGCTCCATGACTTCTTCGGCGGCGGCCACCAGCTGACGGGCTGATTCGTCCCAGTCGTAGGCGGCGGCCCGCGCAAGGCTCGCTTCAGACGCGGCACGGAAAGCTCCGGGCTGATCCAGTGCTGCCACCGAGGCGGCGAAGTCGCCCGGTTGGTCCGGATCAACCAGCGTGACCGCACCGCCGCCTACTTCGCGGAAGATCGGGATGTCGCTGGCGATTACCGGCGTCCCGGCGGCCATGGCTTCGATCAGCGGCAGGCCGAAGCCTTCGTCGCGGGAGAGGGTGACCAAAGCGGTGGTGCGTTGGAGCAGTTGATGATATCCGGCGTCGGAAATTCCGTTGTGGAACACCAGGCGGCGCGGGTCAGCCGCCCGCCCCTCAAGCTCAGCCTGCCGGTCCGGGCGAATGGGGCTGAGCAGATGGAGTTGGTAGTCCGGCAGCAAAACCATGGCGTCGATGATGGTTTCCACGTTCTTGTAGGGCATGAACGAGCCCATGTACAGCAAGGTCTTGTCGCGGCCGCCGGCAGGATTCCGCGGCGCACCGTGGGGCTGGGCGGCATTGGAGACAATCCGGATGGGCTTGCGGGTGAGCCGGTTGCGTTCCATCAGCGCCTGCGTCGTCCGGCTAATCGTGGCCACGGTGTCCGCTCGGTTCAGCAGCAGCCGCTGGGGCCAGTAAGCCTTGTGATAGAGCCGCCAGAGCCACTGCACAGGTTTGGGCAGGAAACCGGGAGGCTTCGGGTGCGAGTAGTAGATCAGGTCATGCAGGGTCAGGATGAGGCCGTAGTCACGGCCGAAGCTGCCCATGGTCTGCATGGGGCAGACGACGACGTCGGCGCCGAGCTTGTTCACGCGGCGCGCCACGAAAAGTTCGGCGGGGGAGAGCGGACTGTTGATCTTGGTCCACGGCACGTCCGGCAGGAACTGCAGCTGACGCTCGTCGTTGATCAGCATGGCCACGTCCACCACCCGGGCGGTGGCTTCGATGAGGCTCGCACCGTAGCGGCTGATGCCGTCCAGTTGGTCGGTGCGGGTGAACCGGGCGTCAATCAGGAGTTTCATGCACTCATTCCGTCGATGAAGTCCCGGATGTAAGCGGCGGCCGGGGCCGGAGTTTCGTAGTGGATCAAATGCCCGACGGCGGGGATCACTTCCAGCCGGGCGCCCGAAATAGCTGCGGCTAGCTTGCGCTGGCTAGGCACGGAACCGATGTCGTCGCGTTCCCCGGCGATCAGGAGCACCGGAAGGTCCAGCCGGCCGGCGACCTGGGCGACGTCGGCGGAGATGGACGCACGAAACGCTTCCAACACCACCCGGCGGTTCGCGAAGGCGCTGAAGTAGGCATCGTGCTGGGCATGGATGTAGCAGCGCAGCTGCGGGTCCCGGGTCTTGGCCATCATGATGCTCATCGCCCGAACAATCACCGGATTGCGCAGCAGCGCCAAGCCCAGCCGCTCAGGGAGCTTGGCTCCGGCCCAGTAATAGAACCCGGCGAGCCTAGAGACGATCGCCTTGGGCCCCCGCAGCGCCGGTTCGCTGATCGGGTTGACCAGGACGGCGGCGCGGAAGCTGCCCGGATGCGCCACCAGATAGTGGCTGACCAGAATGGAGCCGAAGGAGTGTCCCAAGATGTAGGTCTCCGGTCCCAGTTCAAGCGCCCCGGCCAGACTGTGCAGGAACCGCGTGTAACCCTCGATGTCGTGGCTGTTGGCGGCCAGCGGTTCGGACTCGCCGAAGCCGGGCAGATCCGGGGCGATCACGCGGTATCCGGGTAGCTGGTCAACCACCAGTTCCAGCCCATGGTGATCACCGCGGAAGCCGTGGATCATCAACAGGATGGGCGCGCCGTCGTCGGGCCCGGGATACTCCCAATAACGCACGCGGGCGCCGTCGAGCAGTATCTCGCGCCGGAGCGCGCGATCGGCCACCGTGGTCACGTCCGGCTTCCTGCAGATTCCATGCCCTCGACTTTACCGATACGACGGCGCGGCGCTGCGCAGCCGGGCCATCTCGGCGCGTAGGAACGGTCAGACGGCGCGGAGGAACGGTTAAAAGGCGCTACGCTGCGCAGCCAGGCTACGTCGACCGATAAAAGCGGCCCCGGCAGCGGCGCGGCAATTGACGCTGCCGTGTGCCGCCGGTTAGGTTCAACAGCAGCCGGGCACGGTTGCGCGGACAAACCTTGGAGGGGCTTAGATGGCGGAGTTCGTGCTGGCGATCGACCAGGGAACCACCTCCACGCGCGCGATCATTTTCGACCGCAGCGGCACCCCGGTCTCCACCGGCCAGCGCGAGCACCGGCAGATTTTCCCGAATCCGGGCTGGGTGGAACACGATCCGCTCGAAATCTGGGACAACACCCGCGAAGTAGTGGGCACGGCGCTCTCCCGGGCCAGCCTGACCCGCCACGACATCGCCGCCGTCGGCATCACCAACCAGCGCGAAACCACGGTGGTGTGGGAGAAAAGCACGGGCAAACCGGTGTACAACGCGATTGTCTGGCAGGACGTGCGCACGCAGCCTATCTGCGATGAATTGGCGGCCGACGGCGGTGCCGACCGGTTCCGCGAGCAGACCGGACTGCCGCTCTCGCCCTACTTCGCCGGCACCAAGCTGGCGTGGATCCTGCGCAATGTTGACGGCGTCCGCGAACGGGCCGAGGCGGGCGAGCTGCTGTTCGGCACCACCGACAGCTGGGTGCTCTGGAACCTGACCGGCGGTCCCGACGGCGGCACGCACGCGACCGACGTCACCAACGCCTCCCGCACCCTGTTCATGGACCTCCGCACGCTGCAGTGGGATGAGGAGATCCTGGACGTCTTCGGCATCCCCAAGGCGATGTTGCCGCAGATACGCTCCTCCTCTGAGGTCTATGCGGAGGTCCACGGATCGCAGTTGCTGCGCCACGTTCCGGTGGCCGGCATCCTCGGCGATCAGCAGGCGGCCACCTTCGGGCAGGCCGCATTCAACCCCGGCGAGGCGAAGAACACCTACGGCACCGGGTGCTTCGTGCTGGTCAACACCGGCGGGGAGATTGTCCGGTCTTCGCACGGACTGTTGACCAGCGTCGGGTACCAGCTGGGTACCTCCGCCCCGCAGTATGTGCTGGAGGGTTCCATCGCCGTCGCCGGCTCCCTGATCCAGTGGCTGCGCGACAACCTGGGCCTGGTCTCCTCCGCGCAGGAGGCCGAGCAGTTGGCAGGCACCGTGAAAGATACCGGCGGCTGCTACTTTGTGCCCGCCTTCTCCGGACTTTTCGCGCCGTACTGGCGGCAGGATGCCCGCGGCGCACTGGTGGGCCTGACCCGGTTCGTCACTAAGGCGCACATCGCCCGCGCGGCGCTCGAAGCCACCGCGTTCCAGACCCGGGAGGTGCTGGATGCCATCAACGCGGACGCCGCGGTGCCGCTGACCGGCCTCAAGGTCGACGGCGGGATGGTCGCCAATGACGCCCTGATGCAGTTCCAGGCGGATATCCTCGGCGTGCCGGTGATGCGGCCGCGGGTTACCGAGACCACAGCCCTGGGCGCGGCTTACGCCGCGGGCCTCGCCGTCGGGTTTTGGGAAGGAACGGAGCAGCTGGCCGGCAACTGGGCGCAGGACAAGGTGTGGGAGCCGCGAATGGCCGCGGAAGAGCGGGAGCGCAGGCTGCGCTTGTGGAAGAAAGCGGTCACCCGGACCTTCGATTGGATCGACGACGATGTGCTGTGAACGTACGGTAAAGTGGTGCCATGTTCGCACTGCTCCTTAGCTAGCCGCTGCCGCGGGGTCCCGCACCCTGCTTCAGCGGCCCGCCCCTCCGATGTTGAGGGGCTTTTGTGTGTCTAGGGGAGTCAGGCCAGTGCGCAGTACAGACAAGAGGACGAGGCAAGCACAGTGAGTACGCAGTCGGGTACGGAACAGCACGAGTACAGTTTCTCCACCATGGAGGCCAAATGGCCGGCCGTGTGGGAGGAACTTGATGTCTTCGCACCCGCCGACGACGGCTCGCGCGAGCGCCGCTACGTGCTGGATATGTTCCCGTACCCCTCGGGCGACCTGCACATGGGCCATGCCGAAGCCTTCGCCATGGGCGACGTGGTGGCCCGGTACTGGCGGCTGAAGGGCTACGACGTCCTGCACCCGATCGGCTGGGATTCCTTTGGCCTGCCGGCCGAGAACGCTGCAATCAAGCGCAATGCCCACCCCAGCGAGTGGACCTACGCCAATATCGATACCCAGGCCGCATCCTTCAAGCGCTACGCCATCAGCGCCGACTGGTCGCGCCGGCTGCACACCTCGGATCCCGAGTACTACCGCTGGACCCAGTGGCTGTTCCTGCGGTTTTACGAGCGCGGCCTGGCCTACCGGAAGAATTCGCCGGTCAACTGGTGCCCGAAGGACCTGACCGTGCTGGCCAACGAACAGGTGGTCAACGGGGCCTGTGAGCGCTGCGGCACACCGGTGACCAAGAAGAGCCTGAACCAGTGGTACTTCAAGATCACCGAGTACGCGGACCGCCTGCTGGATGACATGGACGAGCTCAAGGGCCACTGGCCGGAGCGTGTCCTGGCCATGCAGCGCAACTGGATCGGCCGGTCCGACGGCGCGCACGTGCGCTTCACCGTCGAAGAAGCCGCCGGCCGCCCGGCGAAGGACGTCACCGTCTTCACTACCCGGCCGGACACCCTGCACGGCGCCACCTTCTTTGTGGTGGCCGCGGACGCCCACCTGGCACTGGATCTGGTCACGCCGGAGCACCACGATGCGCTGATGGACTACCGCGAAAAGATCAAGGCGCTCTCCGACATTGAGCGCCAGTCCACCGAACGCGAGAAGACCGGCGTCTTCCTGGGCCGCTACGCGGTCAACCCGCTCAACGGCGAGAAGCTGCCGGTCTGGGCAGCGGATTACGTGCTGGCCGACTACGGCACCGGCGCGATCATGGCGGTCCCGGCGCACGACCAGCGCGACCTGGACTTCGCCAAGGCGTTCGACCTGCCGGTGCGCGCCGTCGTCGACACCGGTGAAGAAGACCCGGCCGAGACCGGCGTGGCCACCAACGGCGAGGGCACGCTGATCAACTCCGGCGAGCTGGACGGCCTGTCCAAGACCGAGGCCATCGCCCGCGCCATCGAACTGGTGCAGGCCGCCGGCACCGGCGAGAAGACCGTGAACTTCCGGCTGCGCGACTGGCTGCTCTCCCGCCAGCGGTTCTGGGGCGCACCAATCCCGATCGTGCACTGCGAGGAATGCGGCGAGGTCCCCGTTCCCGACAATCAGCTGCCGGTGCGGCTGCCCGACGACCTTCGCGGCGAAGCGCTGTCGCCGAAGGGCACCTCTCCGCTGGCCGCAGCCGCGGACTGGGTCAACACGGACTGCCCCAACTGCGGCAACTCGGCGCGCCGCGATACCGACACGATGGATACCTTCGTCGATTCGTCCTGGTACTATCTGCGCTTCGCCTCTCCCAACTACACCGAGGGCCCGTTCGAGAAGGATGCCGCCGCGCGCTGGCTGCCGGTGGACCAGTACGTCGGCGGCGTCGAGCACGCGATCCTGCACCTGCTCTACAGCCGGTTTTTCACCAAGGTGCTCAAGGACATGGGCCTGATCGACTTCGACGAGCCGTTCCGTGCGCTGCTGAACCAGGGCCAGGTGCTCAACGGCGGCAAGGCGATGAGTAAATCGCTGGGCAACGGCGTGGACCTGGGCGAGCAGCTGGACAAGTTCGGCGTGGACGCCGTCCGCCTGACCATGATCTTTGCCTCGCCGCCCGAGGACGACGTGGACTGGGCCGATGTCTCGCCGTCCGGCTCGGCCAAGTTCCTGGCCCGCGCCTGGCGGCTGGGCCAAGACGTTGCCTCGGCGCCGGGCACGGAGTACGACGGCGGCGACCGCGCCCTGCGCTCGGTCACCCACCGCACGGTCGCCGATGCGGCGGACCTGCTGGACGCCGGCAAGTTCAATGTGGTCATCGCCAAGCTGATGGAACTGGTCAACGCGACCCGCAAGGCCATCGACGCCGGACCCGGCGCCGCCGATCCAGCCGTGCGCGAAGCCACCGAGGCGGTGGCCATCATCCTGAGCCTGTTTGCTCCCTACACCGCGGAAGATCTGTGGGCGCAGCTGGGCCACGAACCGTCCGTCGTGAAAGCCACCTGGCCGGCCGTGGACGAGTCCCTGCTGGTGCAGGACACGGTCACCGCGGTGGTGCAGGTTGCCGGCAAGGTGCGCGACCGGCTGGAAGTGGCGGCGGACATCAGCGAGGACGAACTGGAGAAGCTCGCGCTGGCCTCGCCGCAGGTTATCCGCACCCTCGAAGGCCGCGACGTGCGCAAGGTGATTGTGCGCGCACCGAAGCTGGTCAACATCGTCCCGGCCTGATCGGGCAGGCACCCATGGATTGGCTCGAGCAACTGCTGCAGCGGTCCCGGCGGCTGCTTCAGCAGCCGCCTGCCCGGCCGGGCCAGCCGCCGCGGCATCGCGTCGCCGTCGTCACTGATTCGGCAGCCTCACTGCCCGCGGACTGGGTCAACCAGCCGGACACCGCTGACTGGCTGCGGGTGGTGCCGATGCCGGTGATGATCTCCGGCCAGATCTATGGGGAAGGGGTCGACGACGTCGCTTCCGCCCTCGCGGTCGGTCTCGCCGAGGGTCGCGACATCAAGACGTCGCGCCCGTCGCCGGGGCTTTTGGAACGGACCTACCGTGAGCTCGAGGAGCTGGGCTTCGAGTCGGTCGTCTCCATCCACCTCTCTGCCGAGCTGTCCGGCACCATCGAGGCTGCCGGACTGGCCGCCGACGGCGTCGGCATCCCGGTGGAAGTGGTGGACACCCGAAGCGCCGCGCTGGGCCAAGGGTTCGCCGTCATCGACGCGGTGATCGCGGCGCAAAGCGGCTTCGACCGGCAAACCGTGGCCGAGCGCGCCAAGGCCGCCGCGGTCTGCTCCGACGTTTACTTCTACGTGCCCAGCCTGGACCAATTGCGCCGCGGCGGCCGGATTTCCACCGCCTCCGGCGTACTTGGCTCGTTGCTGTCCATCAAACCGCTGCTCGGCATCCGCGACGGCGCGATCATCCCGCTGGAGAAGGTCCGCACCGCCGCGCGCGCCCAGGCCAGGTTGCAGCAGTTGGTGGTGCGCCGGATCGAGGAACTCGACTACGAACCGCGGGTTTCGGTGCACTACTTTGGCAATGAATCCGAGAGCCGGGCGATGGCAGAAACCCTGCAGCAACACCTCAGCGACGACGTGCTGGTCACCCCGGTCCCCTCGGTCCTGGCCGCGCATACCGGACTGGGTGTCATCGCCGTGGTGATCGGGCCGCCGACGCCGCACTTCGGCTGAACGGTCTTTCCGCCGTCCCGTGCCCTCGACAACCCGAGCGGCTCACGGTAAGGATGGACGGGTGCCTGTCATCGGATTCCATGCATCCCACGAACAGATCTCGCCCGCCCAGCTGCTGACCGACGTGCAACTGGCGGAGGAAGCGGGCTTCGACGCCGCCATGTGCTCGGACCACATCGAGCCGTGGTCCGAGCGTCAGGGCCATTCCGGCTTCGCCTGGTCCTGGCTCGGTGCCGCGCTGGCCACCACCAAGCTGCGCTTTGGCGTCGTCACCGCTCCCGGCCAGCGCTACCATCCGGCGATCATTGCGCACGCCGCGGCCACCCTGGCCGTCATGTTTCCGGGGCGGTTCTGGATGGCGCCGGGCAGTGGCGAGAACTCCAACGAGCACATCACCGGCGACGCCTGGCCCTCCAAGGACGTGCGCCAGCAGCGGCTGGAGGAGTCCGTGGAGGTGATCCGCCGCCTGCACGACGGCGAGGAGGTCACCCACCGCGGACTGGTCACCGTGGAGCACGCCCGGATTTGGGAGGTGCCCGAGCCCAAGCCTGAACTCATCGCCCCCGCCATCAGCGTGGAGACCGCGCGGCGCGCCGCGCGCTGGGCGGACGGGCTGATCACGGTCAACCATACGCCGGAGCAGCTCAGGAAGGTCCTCGCCGGCTACCGGGACAATGGCGGCCGCGGGAAGGCCGCGCTGCAGGTGCACCTGTCCTGGGCCCCGACGGAGGAGGCCGCCGTCGAAATCGGCTTGGACCAGTGGCGTTCCAACACGTTCGCCCCGCACGTGGCCGCCGATTTGGCCACCGCCGGCCATTTCGATGCCGTGAGCGAGCACGTCGGCGAGGAACAGTTGCGCAAGGCGGTCAACGTCTCGGCCAGTACGGGCCAGCATGTGGAGTGGCTGCAGGAGTACCTGGACCTGGGCTTCGACGAGCTGTACCTGCACTTCGTGGGCCAGGAACAACGGCCCTTCATCGAGACGTTCGCCGGCGAGGTCCTGCCGAAGCTGCGCTGACGGACTGGACTGGACCGCCCGGACGGAAAGCGAGGAGAAGCCAGTGAGGATTACCGACACTTCCGACCTGTGGTGGAAGACAGCCGTTGTCTACTGCCTGGACGTGGAGACGTATTTTGACTCCGATGGCGACGGCGTGGGGGACTTCGCCGGCCTCGCTCAGCGCGTGGACTATCTGGCAGAACTGGGCGTCACCTGCATCTGGTTGATGCCCTTCTATCCCACGCCCGAACGGGACGACGGCTACGACGTCACGGACTTCTACGGCGTGGACCGGCGGTTGGGGGACCACGGGGACCTGGTCGAGTTCCTCCGCACGGCCCGGGACCGCGGCATGCGGGTCATCGCGGACCTCGTGGTCAACCACACCTCGGACCAGCATCCATGGTTCCAGTCGGCGCGCCAGTCCAAAGACAGTCCCTACCGGGACTACTACGTGTGGCGTTCCGATCCGCCGCCGGACACCTCCAAGGAGGTTGTCTTCCCGGACCAAGAGCAGTCCATCTGGACCAAGGACAAGTCGACGGGGGAGTGGTATCTGCACCGCTTCTACAAGCATCAGCCGGACCTGAACGTGACCAACCCCGAGGTGAGGAACCACATCGCGAAGGCCATGGGCTTCTGGCTGGAACTGGGGCTTGACGGTTTCCGCGTTGACGCGGTGCCGTTCTTCTTGGAAACCAAGGGGCAGGACGCGTCGGTGCTGCCGGATCCGCACAAGTTCCTGCGGGACCTGCGTCGCCACCTGAGCCGCCGCCGCGGCAGCGGAATCCTGCTGGGTGAGGTCAACCTGCCGTACAAGGACCAGCTGACCTTCTTCGGCGGCAGCGACGGCGACGAACTCAACGTCATGTTCGACTTCATCGCCATGCAGAACATGTTCCTTTCGCTCGCGCGGCAGGACGCGGGCCCGCTGGCGAAGGCCCTCAACGGCAGGCCGGCCATCAATCCGGACAACCAATGGGCTACCTTCGTGCGTAACCACGACGAGCTGACGCTGGATAAGCTCAGCGACGAGGAGCGCCAGGAGGTCTTCGCGGCCTTCGGGCCCGAGGAACAAATGCAGCTTTACGGCCGCGGCCTCAAGCGCCGACTGCCCCCGATGCTGGGCGGGGATCCGCGCCGGATCCGGATGGTGTACTCGCTCCTGTTTTCCCTGCCCGGCACCCCGGTGCTGTACTACGGCGAGGAGATCGGTATGGGGGAGAACCTGGCCGCGGAAGGCCGCCTGGCCGTCCGCACGCCCATGCAGTGGACGGACGGTCCGAACGCTGGCTTCTCCACCGCGCAGTCCAAGCAGCTGATCTCGCCGATAGTGGACGGGGGCTTCGGCCCGCAGTTCATCAACGCCGCCCAAGCCAAGCGGGATCCGGATTCGCTCTGGAACTTCATGGCCATGCTGATCAAGCGCTATCGCGAGTGCCCGGAGCTGGGCTGGGGGCACTTCGAGATCCTCAAGCAGCCGGAGAAGTCCGTGCTGGCCCACCGCTGCACCTGGGAGGAGTCAAGCATGGTCTTGCTGCACAACCTCTCGTCCGACCCGGTCACCGTCGAGCTGGACCTGGCCACAGAGGACCGGCCCGCGGAAATGCTCCGGGGCCTGCTGCTGCTGGACCTGCTGGGCGACGCGGACGTGAAAATCGCCGAGGATGGCACGTGCACCCTGCCGCTCGACGGATTCGGCTACAAGTGGCTGCGCCTGCAGCATCCCGGGGACCGGCGGCTGCCGTAGGCGCGAAGGACGGACGCGGACGTCCTGACCCGGCGCGGCTGAATCGGCAGGGCCCCAGGAGCAAGTGGTCCGAAGGTTTTACGGAGGTGTGCAACTTTTTGCCGGATCATAGGCAATCATCTCCACCCTGTATTGCCTTTCACTAGGCTTTATTCTGAGCGCCCGGGTGCGCTAGTGTCCCGTAGGCTGGGCGCATGCACCGCAAGAGCACTCGTCAGCCGCGTCGAAGGCGTTGGTGGATCGCGGCGATTCTTATCCTCGCTGGAACTCTGATCGCGGTTCCTGCCGTCACCATCGGCCAGTTCATGATCGGCCAAGCTGTTGGCCGCGTCACGGTAGTTGAAGATGCTGACGGAAGAGAGCGCACCGTGTACTGGCGGGACTATCCGGGAATAGCAGGGCTGGACCCCGAGGAAGTCTTGCAGGGACCCACTCCCGAAGAGGGGTATGAGACAGGTCAAGAGATGGTTGCGGAGATCCGGGCAGCACTCTCCCATGAACTGAAGCTGGGTTGGGCTCCCACACCGGACGGCGTCGACCCATTTGTCGATCAGGTTCAGAACTACTTCGGCGGAGAGTCGCTACTCACCGTGGTCAACGCGCCGCCGACGCAAAGCACCAGCGTGCCGCGTGCCTGAACGGACAAGGAACGGGCGATCAGGATTATCGGCGAGGTCACTGGGCGGTATGAGTACAACACAACGCCCCCGCGCTAGATCGCCTTGACGAATGGTCAGAAGAGGACCGCATTCGCGATCTGGGCGGAACGACTCCAGAGACCCAGGTGATCGTCTCCGGAGCGGTCCACGGCCCTGCCGGTCAGTGGTTGATGTTCACGTTCCAGGACCTTTCAAAAGACACAGATGGCAGATTCAGGGAACGACTCGAACCGCCTGAGGGATCGGTCTGGCAACTCAACACCATCAGCCTCAGCTACGGCGCGAACGGCCTCTTGCGCGAGGCAAACCGGAAAGAGTTCCAGGAGCGTCTAGCACCTTTCGCCGGACTGACGCCTCCAACGCCCGTCGAGACCTAGTTCAAGGGCGCTATGGGACGGCGATTCGTTCATTACGGTGCCCGACTAAGTGTCCGTTGAGGGATCGATAGTTTGTTTCCAGGACCGTGTGGTGAGCCGGCTGCTAATTGCTTACCCCCTCGGAGGGGTGTTTTCCTCTTCCCGGAAGTAGAGGACTGTGATGGCTTGCTCGACTGCCGGTGCGAGGTAACGCGGATTGCCGTATTGACCGGGCATGGCCATCACGGCCCGACTGGCGGCGTCGTAGACCCCCGCCATATCGAGGCCGTCCGGCAGGCGCAGGAACCAGCGGTAGCCCCGCGGCCGAGGCGGCAGGTCCGCATCTTTGAGGTAGGCGTCAATGTCGTCCTCTATAGCGCGGACATCGTCCTCGGTGATCGGCTCCTCCCAGGAGGTGACGGTGCCGTCGGACTTCTCACAGCTGACCTTCACCTTTTCGGTGCGGGGGCCCCTCGGCTCACGGCGCATATTATCCGGGCCGGCGAACCAGGAGATCATCGCGTCCCAGCCCGTCTCGGCAATTTCGATCCAGCCGTCAGGCCGGAGCCCTCGAGGGATCTGCTCCCACATTTTCAACCGCCTTTGTCTGAGGGCCGGAAGGGCAGGGGGGCGAAGCAGGCCCTAAGCCGCCTAAAAACCATCAAGCCCGAGAGTCAACGACACCCGGGGCAGTCCCTAGGCAACTCCGTGGCGACCTCTCACTGGCTTACGCATCTATTGTCACTGGCAGAATCCTACGGCAGCACCTAGGCGACGACGCCCAGGTCGTGCAGGTGCCGTCGAACCTGGTTGCGCGCGGACAGGGCGTCATCGCGGTGGTGGTCGGGCCGCCGCCGCACCTGGCCGAACGTTCTTTTCCTCCACAGCCCGGGCGACCGGACGGTCCGTCCACTAACGCGTGACGGACGGAGGGGGTGCCCGCGCCGCAGACCTAGTGTTGCCGCATGGGCCGACACCGCTGGCTTCCCGCAGTTGCCCGAGACGGCACTGCACCACGGCAGGGGAGAACACCCCGCTTTCGCATAGCCCTCGGGGCTGCCTTCGTGGTCGCTGGGCTGTGCTTGGGCTACGGGATCGTCTCGGTGGCGACGGCAGACCTGGACCGTTCGGCCGCTCCGGTCTTGGAGGACATCCCCTTGAAGTCCGGCCCTTCCTCGGCGCCGACCGCCGGTGACGGCGGCAGTGATGGTGAAAGCTCAGTGGAGTCCGTGGGCGGCGCTGGCAGCGGCAAAGGTAATGGCGGCACAGACGGTGGCGACGGAGCAAGTGCAGGTGCAGGTGCGGACGGCGGTGACGACGCCGGGGCACGCATCATTGTCCACGTGGCGGGAGCCGTCGCCTCACCGGGGATCGTCCGGCTGGTCGAGGGCGCCAGGGTGTTCGAGGCGATCGAAGCGGCCGGCGGCGCCAGGAAGGAGGCGCAGCTTGAGGCACTGAACCTGGCAGCGCCGTTGACCGACGGGCAGCAGGTCTTTGTGCCCACGCCGGACCACGCCGGGCCACAGCCGGTCGCGGGTACCGGAACAGCCGACGGCGGAGCGGGCGGACCCGGCACCGATGGCGGCGCCGTTGACGGGCCCGCGGACAAGATCAACATCAACACGGCCGATGCGGAGCAACTGGCGGAGCTACCGCGCGTGGGGCCGGTGCTGGCCGGACGGATCGTCGAGTTCCGCGAGCAGCACGGGCCGTTCGGACAACCGTCCGACCTGGACGCTGTGCCGGGCATCGGGCCGGTCATGCTGGAGGCGCTGGTGGACCTGGTGACGGTGTGAGCGGCGCACGATGGCAGCGGTACGCGGATGCGGCCCGTCGGCCGGTCGCCGCTGCACCGGAGCACGGCGGTGGCCCCGGCGGAGCGGGGGAAGCTGCCACCGACGCACTCGCCCCTGGCACTGGCGGGCGGACCGACAGGCGACTGGCAGGAGCACGCCGTACTGAATGGCTGCAGGTGCTGCAGAAGCACATCAAGCCGGATCCCTCCGCGGATCTACTGGGGGAGACCCGGCGGCTGGATCTCCGCCTCGGCCTCGCCGCGGTGGTCTGTTGGGCAGCCGCTCTGGCCTTGCCACACGCCCCGGCTGGCGTGGCGCTAGCCTCGGCGGCCCTGCTACTGGGTGTCGCCTGCGGCGCGTCCGTCTGCTTCCTGCTTCCGGCGAGGAGCCTCCGCACCCGTTTCCGGAGGGGCGGGAGGTTGCTGCCGAAGATCCGGCCGTCGCCGGCACTTGATCCAGCGTCGCGACGACTTCCTCCTCGTGCGCGTCGTCGCCCAGCCGGCAGCGAGCGAAGCCGCCAGCGCAGGCGCGCCAGCGGCGGGACGGGAGCCACCGCCGTCGTGCTGGTGCTGTGCAGCTGCGCCGGACTGCTGGCGCTGACGGTGGGTGTGCAGCAGGCGCAGCGGCTGGCCGGCCCGATCGAAGCGGCCATCACTGCCGAGGAGACCATCACTGCCCGCCTCGTTGCCACCGGGGACGCTTCCCAAGTGCAGACACCGCGGCAATTCGGCAACGGACCGCGCTTTCATGTGAAGGCCACCATCGTGGAAGCAACGTCCGCGGGCAGGCGGTTCGAGGCAGATACTCCCGTGCTGGTGCTGGGCGGCCAGGAATGGTCCGACGTCCGTTATGGAGAGCGGCTCCGGGTGTCCGGCACGTTGGTCAGGGCTGACTCCGGTCAGGTGGTGGAGGCGCTGTTGATTGCGTCAACGGTACCCGCAGATCGCACGGCACCGCCGGTGGACGCGTGGGTCTCCGGGCTGCGCGCGCAATTTGTTCAGGCGCTGGCTCCACTGCCGCCGGACGCCCGCGGGCTCCTGCCCGGCATGGTGCTGGGCGACAAGGAGCACCAGGCCGACGACTTGGAAGACGCCATGCGGCGCACCGGGCTGACGCACTTGCTGACCGTGAGCGGCGCGAACGTGTCCTACGTGCTGGGGTTCGTTTACCTGCTGGGCTCGGCCGTGAGGCTACCCCGCTGGCTCAAGGCTGCCGCCGGGCTGGCGAGCCTCGCCGGGTTCGTGCTGCTCGTCCGGCCTGAACCCAGCGTCCTGCGAGCGGCGGTGATGGGCTCCGTCGGGGTGGCAGCCGTGCTCAGCGGGAGGCGGAGGGCATCACTGTCCTTCCTGGCCTTGGCGGTACTGGTACTGCTCATTACGGACCCGTGGATGGCCGCGAACTACAGCTTCGTTCTCTCAGTGCTGGCGACGTTGTCGCTGGTGCTGCTGGGCCCAGCCTGTTCGCGCTGGCTGCAGCGGTTCCTGCCGGTGCCTCTGGCACACGCCGTGGCGATGCCGATGGCGGCGCAGGTGTTCTGCGCACCGGTGATCGTGCAGCTACAGCCGGAGCTGGCCCTGTACTCGATACCGGCAAATGTGGCGGCCGGCCCGGTGGTTCCCTTCGTGACGATCGCCGGAATGGTTGGCACCGCCCTGCTGCCGCTGCTCCCAAGTGTCGGCACGTTGGTGCTGCATACGGCAGGCTGGATGACCCTGTGGGTTGCAGCTGTCGCGCGGTGGTTTTCCGAGCTGCCACTGGCAGCTCTGCCGTGGGCAGCCGGTCCGCTCGGGGCGGCCGGGGCAGCAGCGGCCGGAGTGGCGCTCCTTTGGGGAGTCCGGCGTGTATCGGTCGGCAGCAGCTCCGGAAGGAACGCGGGCCCGGAGGACGGAACGAACACGGGTGCGGAAGACAGGCCAGCCGAGAGCACGACGCGGCGCCTCGCGCGCAGCAGCCGCGGTGGCGGCGGGCACGGTGCACGAGGACGGATTCTTCGGCTGGTCTGTTGGACGGCCCTTCCGGCGCTGGCGGCAGGAGCGGCGGCCAGCCTGCTGGTCAGCTGGCTGGCCCCGGTCGGATCGCAGGCGTCGTGGGAGGTAGCCGCCTGCGATGTAGGGCAAGGGGATGGCCTGGTGGTCCGCACCGGCGAGCGAAGCGCCATCGTGGTGGACGCCGGACGGGAAACGGACCTGATGGGCCGGTGTCTGGACGGATTGGGCGTGGAACGGATCGACGTCCTGGTGCTCACACACATGCATCTGGACCACTACGGCGGGCTCGACGGCGTCTTGGCCGGACGTCAGACGGAGCGCGTCCTGTATTCGAGCGCGGAGGAAACGTTGCCAAAAGTGGTTCAGGCCTCGCTTCAGTCCCACGGGCTGGCCGCGGAACGCGCCGCGGCCGGATTGACCGGTTCGTCCGGAGCAGCTCACTGGGCTGTGCACTGGCCCATGGAAGACAGCGCTGGTCTTTCCGAAAACGATGCCAGCCTCGTCGTCGAAATCAATGTGCGGGTGGACAGCGGGGGAGAAGTGAGGATGCTCTTCACGGGGGATCTGGAGGAGGAGCAGTTGCCCAAGCTGACGCGGCGTTGGGGGACGGATTTCACCGTGGACGTCCTGAAAGTCAGTCATCACGGTGCCCGCAACGGCGGGACGTCACTCATCACCGCGTTAAGGCCTGCCGCAGCCTTGATTTCCGTGGGCGCCGAGAACGACTACGGCCATCCGGCGGCGGAAATTCTGTCCGCACTGCAGGCCGCCGGCGCGCACGTCTTGCGGACCGACCAGCTGGGGACGGTCCTGCTGGATGCTGACCGCGGGAAGCTCTCCGTGCTGACCGGCCCCTAGGGCTCCGGACGGCATTGGGTAAAAGCCCCGGATCGTGAAACTCTTGACCTGAACAAGGAGGAACCTGACGTGAACCCGCCCCCCGGATCCCGCGCTTCAGCCGCCAAGAAAAGCGCCGCGACTGTCTCTTGGCGCGACGTCGAGCCTGCCCCCGTTGTGCTCGTCAGCGGTCCGGAAGAGTACTTGGCCCACCGAGCCAAGGAACGTGTCCGCAACCTGCTGCGAGCCAAGCAGCCGGACCTCGAACTGACCCAGTTGGATGCCTCCTCCTACACCACCGGCGAACTCACCATGCTGGCCAGCCCCAGCCTCTTCGGCGAAGCGAAACTCATTGAAGCGTCGTCGCTGGCTCAGATGAATGATGAGTTCCTCGCCGACACGCTTGCTTATCTGGCGTCACCGGCCGACGAGGTCTGGCTCGTCCTGCACCACGGCGGCGGTACCCGCGGCAAGAAACTGCTGGACGCGGTCAAGGCCTCGGGCGCCCCCGTGGTTGACTGCCAGGCCATGAAAAAGGATGCCGACAAGCTGGACTTCGTCCGGCAGGAGTTCAAGGCCGCGCGGCGGGCCATCGAACCTGCCGCCGCCCAGGCGCTGGTCTCAGCGGTCGGGTCGTCGCTGCCCGACCTGGCGGCCGCCTGCTCGCAACTGATTTCCGACGCCGACAGTGCTGTCACCGAAGAGACGGTGGAAAAGTACTACGG
This sequence comes from Arthrobacter sp. B0316-1-20, assembly GCF_059091865.1. Classification (NCBI taxonomy): domain Bacteria; kingdom Bacillati; phylum Actinomycetota; class Actinomycetes; order Micrococcales; family Micrococcaceae; genus Arthrobacter; species Arthrobacter sp. B0316-1-20. Next base: position 330,353 of record NZ_JBNHHC010000002.1, read on the forward strand.
CGGCCGGGTGGAAGCCACCGGTTTCAAGGTCGCTGACGCCGCCATTTCCGGCCGCGGAGCCGCCGCGCTGACGTCTCTGCGGCACGCGTTGGCTACTGGCGTGGATCCGGTGCCCATCGTTGCCGTCCTGGCCATGAAGCTGCGCCAGATTGCCAAGGTCAAAAGCGCCTCAGCCAACGCACGGGACCTGGGCATGGCCCCTTGGCAGTTCGACCAGGCACGCAGGGACGCACGGCTGTGGGAATCGGAGGCGCTGGCACGCTGCATCCAGGTGCTGGCCGAGACCGACGCCATGGTCAAGGGCGAAGGCCGCGATCCGGAATACGCGGTGGAGCGGGCGGTCACGCTGATCGCTACCAGCGCCCACCGCTAGCCCTGGGGTCAATACCCTGTTCCCTCGGGGACAGGGGAACTTGCCGGCTCGGCATTGACGCGTGCGACGCACTTTAATCCAGCGCCGGCGCCGGAATGGAAAGTGGCCAGGGCAACATCGGTGGACGTGCCCGGCTTGAGTGTGTACGTGGCTTCTTTCATCCCGAGGACCTGGCCACCGTCGCTCCGGATCACCGAAAATCTGACGGTGTAGGTGTTGGTAGTGGTCCCCACATTGGTGAGACGCGCCTTCCCCCGCCAGACGCCGTCGTCGTTCGCGCCACATAAGAACCCGCTCAACGCGCTGGGCTGGGTCGCCGCGGGTGAGGGTGCTGGTGCGGTTCCGCTATTGCCGCCCGAAGTGCCGGAGCAACCTGCCAGCATGACGGCTGCTGTCGAGGCTCCGGCAAGGAACAGTGCCCGCTTCATGCGCTTCAGGATAGAGGCGGAGAGGATGGTGAGGATCACCCAAACAGGGTGAACTGCTCCCGCCCGGCTCCTCACGCAAAGGCCGGAGGCCGCCACCCTGAGCGGATGGCGGCCTCCGGCCTTGGTTTGGTTCGGCCTGTCGGCCGGACGCGCTTAGAGCGCGTTGACCTGCTTGGCCAGAGCCGACTTGTGGTTGGCGGCGTTGTTCTTGTGCAGCACACCCTTGCTGACGGCCTTGTCCAGCTTGCGGCTCGCGGCAACCAGAGCGGTCTTGGCGGCGTCCTGATCGGCGGACTGAACGGCACCGGTCACGGCGCGGATGGCGGTCTTGAGCTCGGACTTGACCGAGATGTTGCGCTGGCGTGCCTTCTCGTTGGTGAGAATGCGCTTTTTCTGGGACTTGATATTGGCCACGAATTAACTCTCTGTTGTTGAGGAACTTTGGTCTTTGAGGGCATTCGGTCCGGTCATTGACTGAGCGGCGTGGGGCACCGTAATGGCAACCGGCCCGAGGTGCCCGTCGACCTGCGCGGACACACAGCTATAAATGTTAGCAGATCCGCACTCCGGAGGGGCGAACAGCGCTTCGCCGACACGCCGGCCGCTGTCAGTTCCAGCCGCGACGGCGCATGCCCTGGGCGACCTTCTCGAAGGCGGCCCGTGGGAGCACTGCTCCTTCGCGGCGCACAGCCTCGGGATCTAGTTGGAGAACACGGTCCAACTTGATCTCGCTCGGGCGGCCACGGACGTCCCAGGCGCCGGAGCCGATGTCCACGTAATCCTCGTCGCGGTAGCTGGCGTTGTTTCGGTCCCGGGAGGTCATCATGAGTGCCAGCAGGCGGCCGCGGTGGTTGCCGATGACCAGGACGGGGCGGTCCTTTCCGCGTGAATAGTCTTCCTGGTAGGGCACCCACGTCCAGACGATTTCCCCCGGATCGGGGGAACCGTCGGCCACGGGGGAGTAGCTGATAGTCCCTGCGCCACGGTAGTCGCCGGCATACCGTGAGCCGGCATTGGCACCGGTTGTGCCGGCGCCCGTGGTTCTGCCGCCACCTCTGCCGCCAACTGCGCCGCCACCTGTGCCGCCGCCGAAGCCGCCGCCGCGGGGATGAGGCCGGTGGTCGGCAGCAGTGCCGCGCGTCCGCGCTGTGCTGCCGGAACCGGACAAGGCCCGGATGGCCCGGACAGCGTTGCTCAGGAGCCGGTTGAGCCCCGGTGGGGAAAATGCCATGGCCCTAGGCTACTGACGGAGCCTGCCGCATGTCATCGCGGACCACCACTGCCGTAGAGGACCACCATTGCAGGAAAGGTGCGCGGATACCGGACGGGCGTGGGACACTTATAGTTGAGCAAAATCTGCGTGCTGGTGGTACCGGCCGCATTGCCAGTCAGCTTGTCCGAGAGTAAGGAACCATCTGTGTCACCGATGGCCCGCACCGCACCGGTGCCCGCCGCCACCGATCCGGCGATCATCAGGAACTTCTGCATCATCGCCCACATCGACCACGGTAAATCCACTCTTGCCGACCGGATGCTCCAGCTCACCGGCGTTGTCCAGCCGCGCGATATGAAGGCCCAGTACCTGGACCGGATGGACATCGAACGCGAACGCGGCATCACTATCAAGTCCCAAGCGGTGCGCATGCCGTGGGAACTCGACGGCGCCAGCTACGCCCTGAACATGATCGACACCCCGGGCCACGTGGACTTCACCTATGAAGTGTCGCGGTCACTGGCAGCCTGCGAAGGTGCGGTCCTGTTGGTTGATGCCGCGCAGGGGATCGAAGCCCAGACCCTGGCGAACCTCTACCTGGCGATGGAAAACGACCTCACCATCATCCCGGTGCTGAACAAGATCGACCTGCCGGCCGCTCAGCCGGAAAAGTATGCCGCGGAGCTGGCCAACCTGATCGGCGGCGATCCCGAGGACGTGCTCAAGGTTTCGGGCAAGACCGGCGTCGGCGTCGAAGCGCTGCTGGACAAAATTGTGCGCGATCTGCCCTCCCCTGTCGGCGACCCGGACGCCCCGGCCCGCGCCATGATCTTCGACTCGGTCTACGACACCTACCGCGGTGTGGTCACGTATGTGCGCGTGGTCGACGGCAAGCTGGCGCCGCGCGAACGCATCCAGATGATGTCCACCAGGGCCAGCCACGAACTGCTCGAAATCGGCGTCAGCTCGCCGGAGCCCACGCCGTCCAACGGCTTGGGCGTCGGCGAGGTCGGCTACCTGATCACCGGCGTGAAGGACGTCCGCCAGTCCAAGGTGGGCGACACCGTCACCAACCTGGCCAAACCGGCGGCGGAGTCCCTGGGCGGCTACGCAGACCCCAAGCCCATGGTCTTCTCCGGGCTCTACCCAATAGACGGCACGGACTACCCGGTGCTGCGCGACGCACTGGACAAACTCAAGCTCAACGACGCGGCACTGATCTACGAGCCGGAGACCTCCGCGGCGCTCGGCTTCGGCTTCCGCGTCGGCTTCCTGGGCCTGCTGCACTTGGAAATCACCCGCGAGCGGCTCGAGGCCGAGTTCAACCTGGACCTGATCTCCACCGCCCCCAACGTGGTCTACGAGGTCACGCTCGAGGACAAGAAGGTCCTCACGGTCACCAACCCGAGCGAATATCCGGACGGGAAGGTCTCCGAGGTCCGCGAGCCGATGGTCTCCGCGACCATCCTGGCGCCCAACGAGTTCGTCGGCACCATCATGGAGCTCTGTCAGTCCCGCCGCGGCGAGATGAAGGGGATGGACTACCTCTCCGAGGACCGCGTGGAGCTGCGCTACCGGCTGCCGCTGGCCGAGATTGTCTTCGACTTCTTCGACAACCTGAAGTCTCGCACCCGCGGCTACGCCTCGCTGGATTGGAAGGCCGACGGCGATCAAGTGGCCGATCTGGTCAAGGTCGACATCCTGTTGCAGGGCGAACAGGTGGACGCGTTCAGTGCCATCACGCACCGCGACAAGGCCTACAGCTACGGCGTGATGATGACCTCCAAGCTGCGCGAGCTCATTCCGCGTCAGCAGTTCGAGGTGCCCATCCAGGCCGCCATCGGTTCCCGGATCATCGCCCGCGAAAACATCCGCGCCATCCGCAAGGACGTGCTCGCCAAGTGCTACGGCGGCGACATCTCCCGTAAGCGCAAGCTGTTGGAGAAGCAGAAGGAAGGCAAGAAGCGGATGAAGATGGTCGGCCGCGTGGAGGTGCCGCAGGAGGCCTTCATTGCCGCGCTGTCGTCGGACGACTCCAAGGACAAGGCAAAGAAGTAGTTCTGCAGTGCCTGTAAATACAACGACGGCGGAGGCTCGCCTCAGTGCCTAGTGTCCTGCCCCTAGGCGACCCGGCCCCGGCCGACGGCCTGCTGCCCGCGCAGTCGGCGGATGGTGCGGCGGACCGGGCCTTCTGCCTGTATGTGCACATTCCGTTCTGCCGGGTGCGCTGCGGTTACTGCGATTTCAACACCTACACGGCCAAGGAACTCGGTTCCGGGGCCTCGCAGGATGAGTACTCGGGCACCCTGAACACCGAACTGGAGCTGGCGGCGCGGGTACTGCGCGGTTCCGGCCTGCCCGACCGTCCGCTGGCCACCGTGTTTTTTGGCGGCGGCACACCCACTTTGTTGCCGGCGACTGACCTGGCAGGCATGTTGCGCCAGGCCGAACGCTTGTGGGGGCTGGAGCCGGGCGCCGAGGTCACCACGGAAGCCAACCCGGACTCGGTCACGCCGGAATCGCTGAAGATCCTGGCCGATGCAGGTTTCACCCGCGTGTCCTTCGGCATGCAGTCGGCCGTGCCGCATGTGCTGAAGGTCCTCGACCGTACCCATGACCCGGAACGGGTGCCGCAGGCGGTGCAGTGGGCCCGCGAAGCCGGGCTCAAGGTCAGCCTGGACCTGATCTACGGCACGCCGGGGGAGTCCATCGCGGACTGGGAGGCCAGCCTTGACTCCGCGATCGCCTGCGCGCCGGACCATATCTCCGCCTACGCCCTGATCGTCGAGGACGGCACCAAGCTCGCGGCGCAGATCCGACGCGGCGAGGTGCCCGGCATCGACGATGACGACCACGCCGCAAAGTATGAGATTGCCGATGCACGGCTGGCCGCAGCCGGATTCGGCTGGTACGAGGTGAGCAATTGGGCCCGCACGCCGGACGACCGCTGCCGGCATAACCTGGCCTACTGGCGCGGCGATGATTGGTGGGGTGCCGGTCCGGGTGCCCACTCGCACATGGGCGGCGTGCGCTGGTGGAACGTGAAGCATCCGGCGGCCTACGCCCAGCGCCTGGCCACCGGTGTCTCGCCGGCAGCCGGACGTGAAACGCTGGATCCGGGTACCCGGCAGTTAGAGCACGTCATGCTGCAGACGCGCATTATCGACGGGCTGCGCACCAAGGATCTGGGCCCGAACGGCAGGAAAGCCGTAGCGGGACTGATCGCCGATGCCCTCGTCGACCCGGCCGCGGCCTTCGCCGGGACCATTCGGCTCACGCTCAAAGGACGGCTGCTGGCCGATGCCGTGGTCCGCCGGCTGCTCGAGGACTAAGCTAGCTAGCTTCCGAGCACCCGTTCACGACCTCTCTCCATCTGGGGGGCCACGACGCCTGGTCGACTCGGTGATGGGCCGCGGATCGGGATCTGACTCCGGCTAGGATGCGGCGACGGCGAAGAGCCCGCCGATTCCTGCCAGGTAGAAGATGAGGACGACGAACGAGTCGACTCCCATCCCGGCTATTCGTCTCCTGGGGCGGAATATCAAGCCGACGATGTAGACGAGCGAAAGCAGCGTAGCCAGGGCGGTGAGGTAGATGTCGCTCGCGTTCGCTGTCGGGAGGACTGCGTGGCCGGAGATGAGTGTGGCGACCAGGAAGAGGACCGGCAGGAAGGCGTTGCCGCCGAAGATGTCGCTCATGGCCAGGTTGTCGTCGCCTTGTTTGATCGCCTGTAGGCCCGTGGAAATCTCGGGCATCGCGGTCGCGAGCGCGAGGATGGTGGCTCCGAAGAGGACTCCGGACAGACCTACCTGCTGCGCCGCGGCCTCGCCGCTGCGTTCAAGCGCGACGCCGGCGACCAGCGTGGCAAGGGCGGACCCAAGAAAAACCAGCACAATTTTCGCCGTACTCATGCTCTTGTGCGGGTGTTCCGGCTGGTGGCGCCGGCGTCCAGCGGTATGCCGGGAGGCGTCAGGGGGTCGACCGCTTTCCTGCCACGGCAGCCGTTTACCAGCGGCCTGTACCAGCAGGAGGCCGACGATCCACAGAGCGGCGATCAGCACCACATCGGGGGTCAACCGGGCGACTATCAGGTTGGCGGGCAGTTGGCTGCCGGCCATGACCACCGCGAGGACAGCAACGACGACGACGGCTTCGAGGACGAGTACGAGCGAAGCAGCACGGTAGGTGAGCGGCTTCACGTCCGGGCCGCGCTTACCGAAGACATCCAGAATGACCAGGACGACCGTCTGGAGCGCGATTCCGCCAAGGATGTTGCCGACCGCAACGTCGAGGCTGCCAGCAAGGGACGCGCTCACGGTAATGGCGATTTCCGGCAGATTGGTGGCAACGGCGAGAACTATCAGCCCGCCAAAGGCGCTCCCGAGGTGAAACCGGGCGTCGATCACATCGGTCGTCCGCGACAAATGGACCCCGGCCACCCACACCACCGCGGCAGCAGCGAGGAAGATAACCAAAAGCAACCAGAACGGCAACGAGTCCATGCGCCATTCAACTCCAGCCAAAAACGTCACGCCAATGCTCCGCCGGCAGCGCAGAAGCGGGAGCCACGAAGCCGCCGTAGGCTGCGTGAGGCGTCCCTAGCCGCCCAATGAGCGGCTGATCTGCCGGAGGGCCGCATCATAGGCCCCGTCCCAGCTCCAGCCTGCCGCCGGTGCGCCGGCCAGTTCCAGTGACACTAAGCCGTGGACTTGGCCCCAGACGACGCCGACCGTTGAGGCGATCTCCTGCTCCGACGCCCCGGGCAGCGCGGCGGCGACGGCGGCAAACAACGGCGCGATCGAAGGCTCAGCCGCTCCCGGCGTCGGCTGGCACGGCACCTGGCTGGCCAGTGAGCCGCCGAACATGAGTCCGTAGAGGACCGGATGCTCCAGCGCCCAGCGTCGGTAGGCCCGGCCCAGCGCTTCGAGGCCGGCCGCGGCCGCCTGTTGCTGGGAGGCGGCAAAGGAGGCGAAGCCGTCGTCGAGCACCGCGGTCAGCAGTTCCGCCTTGCCGCCGAAGAGTGAATACACCGCCGTCGTGGACGTCCCTGCTGCCGCTGCGATGCTGCGCAGCGATACGGCGGCAGCGCCGTCGCGGGCGATCAGGGAGGCTGCGGTGTCGAGCAGCCTGCTGCGCAGTGTCTCATCATGGAGCACGGGTCTTGCCATGGCTCCAGTATTGCATAACACTGTTCTGTAACACTGTTATGAATGGAGAAGCTCATGTCGGAACAAGTGCACACGGGACGATTCACAGCCGATCCCGGGGGTGGTCCGGTCACGGTCTTCCTGATCGGAATGCGCGCCAACCGGTGGTGGAAGTTTGGGAAGGTGGCGCGGATCGGTTCGGCCATGCCCAGGATGCTGGCGCACCTGGCCAAGACGCCGGAGGCCGGGCTGCTGGGGTACCAGCAATGGTTTGGCCGCACCACCATCATGGTCAGCTACTGGAGGAGTCCCGAGCATTTGCAGCGGTTCGCGGCCGACCGGTCGGCGCCGCATTTGGAGCCTTGGCGCCGGTTCATGCGCGAATCGGCCGGCAGCGGCGACGTCGGGGTGTGGCACGAGACCTACGAAACCCTGCCGGGCGGCAGGGAGAGCGTGTACAGCGACATGCCGGTCTTCGGTCTGGCGGCGGCCACCGGCCACGTGCCGGTGGCCGCGGGACTGAACACCGCCCGCCAGCGGCTGGCGGCCAACGCGTCAGGGCGGCCCCAGTGCCAGCCGTGACTGCCGGTCCTGCCTGCGGGTCTTCGCCCATTGCGCCCCTTCGTCCCTAGGCGGACAATGAGCCCGAGCACGCGGTGAAGCTATCCGACCCAGGCGGTGACGTGGCGAACGTAAGCACCCAGCCATAGGCGTCGGGGTCTTTGCACAGAACGTTGCCGCCCTCCCGCTCAAGGGGGGCCGGTGCGTGAGGAGCCGTAAAGGTCAGGTGAGGCCATGGGGTTTGCGGACGTAGTAGAGATAGCCGGCCGTCTCATCGACGCGGCGGGCATTGCCGCCATTGTGACCGGAGCGGTATTAGCTGCTCTGCTTGCCGTCCCGCGGCTGGTGCGGAGGCAGGCCGGAGTCTATGGGCAATTCCGCCGGTTTCTGGGGCGGTCGATCCTGCTCGGTTTGGAACTGTTGGTTGCCGCCGACATCATCCGGACCGTTGCCGTCAGCCCGACGCTGGAAAGCGTGGCGGTGCTGGCCGCAATCGTGCTCATCCGCACGTTCCTCAGCTGGTCGCTGGAGCTGGAAATCACCGGCAGATGGCCTTGGCAAGGCAGGGCCGACCCGGTTCCCGATGTGCCTGCCGGGGCGACGGGGGAGTGAGGGCGGGATCGTTGGGGGCGAGGAACGGCAGGACCAGCAGCGTCCTATAACGCCGCAGGGTTAGCGGAACAAGCGCAGGTTGTACGCGTAGCGGTACGGAACACCGCGGTTGCATTTGATGCCGGCGATCACGGAATAGACCGTGAGGAAGACCCAAATGGCGGCGGCGATGACGGCAAAGATGCCGCTGACGGCGGGAATGACGATCAGCAGGTTCGCCACGATGGCCACCACGGTGGGCGGGACGGTGAAGTTCAGTGCCTCTTTGGATTCCTGGGCGGTGAACGGTCCGCGGTCCTTGAAGATCAGGTAGATCACCAGCGACGGGAAGCAGCCCAGGATCCCGCCGAAGTGTGCCATGGTTGCCCACTGACGGTCCTCGGAAGGGGTAAGCGGCAAGGCGGAAGCCGACGCGCTCTGGTACTGCGGGCGCGGAGCGGATTTGCGTTCCGGCTGCTGGTTGCGAGCAGAGTTCTCGGACACTGGACCTACCTTCGGAAAATCTGCTGATGGCTCACTGCTGTTCCTAGCCTAGCGGTTCCACCTTGTGGCCCGGTGCATACCGCGGCCGCGGTGGACGCTGGAAACAGCTCAGACTGTGAGGAAATCGATGACTTCCTCCACCCGGCCCAACAGGCTGGGCTCCAGGTCCGCGTAGCTGTTGACGCTGCCCAGCAGCCGCTTCCAGCCGTCGGCCACGTCGATCTGCGTCCGGTGCGGCCAGCCGAGACCCGCGAGGATGCCGGTCTTCCAGTCCGTGCCGCGCGGAACCACCGGCCACTGCGCCCGGCCGATCACCGACGGCTTGATCGCCTGCCACACGTCAACGTAGGGGTGGCCCACAATCAGTACGTTACCGGCGGCCGCGGGGACGGCCATGGCGGCCTCGGCAATCCGCCACTCCTTGGAATGGGGCACCAGATGGTCCACCAGAATCCCCAGCCTGCGCTGCGGGCCGGGGGAGAAGTCCGCCACTGCCGCGGCCAGGTCATCCACGCCATGCAAGGGTTCGACGACGATGCCCTCCACCCGCAGGTCGTCGCCCCACACCTTTTCCACCAGTTCGGCATCGTGCTTGCCTTCAACCCAGATCCGGCTGGCCCGCGCCACCCTGGCTCGTTGTCCCTCCACTTTCACCGAGCCGGAGGCCGTCCGCTGGCGGACCGGAGCCTTCGCGGCCGGTGCAGGAGGTACTACGTTCACCGGCTCGCCCTCTAGCAGAAAGCCGAACCCCAGCGGGAACGAGCGCACCTTGCCCCGGCGGTCCTCCAGCGAGACCAGATGCACGCCGCCGGACTTCTCCACCCGGACCACGGCGCCGACCCAGCCGCTCTGTGCGTCCTCCAGCACCAGTTCCGGCTCCGCGGCGACTTCGCGCAGCGCCCGGGCCTTGGGAGCGGTGAGATCCTGGGGGCCCCAGCCGTAGCTGCTCATATGCTTCAAGTCCTTACACGGGTAGTACGTCTACGGCAGCGCCGCGAAGACAATGCTAACAACGCGGGCAACGTATTAGACTTAGCACTTGGACGTGTTGAGTGCTAACAACCCGTCGTCAGCTTGAGCCGAAGACAGGAGGAGTGCAGTGAGCGAGGTCCGGAGGCTGGAAGTGCTCCGCGCCATTGTCGAGGACTATGTGCATTCACGGGAGCCGGTGGGCTCCAAGGCACTGGTCGACCGGCACAGCCTGGGCGTATCGTCAGCGACGATCCGCAACGACATGGCGGCGCTGGAGGAAGACGGGCTGATCGTCGCCCCACACACCAGTGCCGGCAGGATTCCCACGGACAAGGGCTACCGACTGTTCGTGGACCGCATCTCGGACGTCAAGCCGCTCTCTGCCCCCGAGCGCCGGGCCATCCAGAAACTGCTGGACGGTGCCGACGACCTGGACGACGTGATGGAACGCACGGTGCGGCTGCTCTCCCAGCTGACCAACCAGGTGGCGGTAATCCAGTATCCGCAGTTGGGTGCTGCCAAGGTGCGGCACATCGAGTTCGTCCTGCTGGCTCCCCGTCGGGTGCTGGTGGTGCTGATTGCGGACAACGGCAAAGTGGACCAGCATGTGGCCATGCTGCCGGGGGACGTGGCGGAGGATGCACTGGCCACCCTGCGCACCGCCTTCCTGGCCGCCCTGTCGGGGAAATCGCTTGCCGGAGTGCCCCAGCGGCTGAAGACCTCCCCGGTGCCGGCTGACCCCGCGCACGCGGGGATCGTTGAAGAACTGTCCGCAGCGCTGGCTCAGCTTGCCGCGGCCACCAGCGAGGAGCGGATTCTGATGGCCGGAACGGCCAACCTGGCCCGTTCCACCGTGGACTTCCCGTTGAGCATCGGCCCCATCCTCGAGGCGCTCGAAGAACAGGTGGTCCTGCTGCAGCTGCTCTCCGAAATGCACCAGGACGCCCACGGCATGTCGGTAAGCATCGGCCGTGAGAATCCGTACGGCTCCTTGGCGGAAACCTCTGTGGTTGCCACCGGCTATGGTCCGGGCGCCACCGCCAAGGTCGGCATTCTCGGCCCCACCCGGATGGACTATCCCACCACGATGGCGGCAGTGCGCGCTGTCGCACGCTATTTGTCACGGATACTCGCCGGCCAGCCCTAGGCCGCGCAATGTCCGCACCGGCCGTCGTCGCCGGTGAACCGATCTCCAGGAAGTGAAGTATTACAAGGTGAGCAACCACTACGACGCCCTCGGTGTCAGCCAGGACGCCTCGACCGAGGAAATCAAGAAGGCCTACCGCAAGCTGGCCCGCAAACTGCATCCGGACGTGAACCCCGGCCCGGAAGCAGCCGAGCAGTTCAAGCAGGTCAGCCACGCCTACGAGGTGCTCTCAGACCCGCAGAAGCGCCGCGTCTACGACACCACGGGCAACGAAAACGGCAATGACACCGGGTTCGGCGGCGGATTCTCCGGGTCTGGCTTCGCCTTCCAGGACATCTTCGAGAGTTTCTTCGGTGGCCCCGGAGCCGGCGGCGGTCCGGCCTCGCGTACCCGCCGCGGCCAGGACGCACTGATCAACGTGCGGATCGACCTCAAGGACGCAGTCTTCGGGGTAAATAAGAAGATCGAGGTGGACACCGCGGTCGTCTGCCCCACCTGCGACGGAAGCTGCTGCCGCCCCGGCACCAGCCCGCGTACCTGCGACATCTGCGGTGGCTCCGGCCAGGTCCAGCGGGCCGTGCGGTCCATCCTCGGCCAGGTTATGACGACGGCGGCCTGCGGCAGCTGCCAAGGGTTCGGCACGATCATCCCCGACCCCTGCAACGAGTGCAACGGCGAGGGGCGCATTCGCAGCCGCCGTTCACTGACCATCAAGCTTCCGGCCGGCGTGGGAACCGGAACGCGGATCCAGTTGGCCGGCCAGGGCGAGGCAGGCCCGGCGGGCGGCCCGCAGGGCGACCTCTACGTGGAAATCCGCGTCAACCCGGACAAGAACTTCATCCGCGAGGGCGACGACCTGCACGTCACCCTGGCAGTGCCGATGACCGCGGCTGCGCTGGGCACCGACGTCACGCTGGACACTTTCGACGGCGAACGCGAACTGAGCATCAAGCCTGGCACGCAGGCGGGGGAGACCCTCACGCTGCGCGGTCTGGGCGTGACGCATTTGCGCGGCTACGGGCGCGGCGACCTGCAGGTGCATGTGCACGTGGAGACACCCAGCAAGCTGGACTCGGAACAGGAAGACCTGCTTCGCAGGCTGGCGCAGGCCCGCGGCGAGGAATACACCGAGGGCAAGCTGGCATCGTCCGGCACCGGCGTTTTCGCCCGGCTGCGCGACCGGCTCGGTAACCTCTAGGCGTGACCAGCCACCTGTTCTTCACCGCGCCGGGCGAGCTCGACGCGGTGGCCCCCGGCGATAGCTTCACGCTGGCGGGGGATGAGGCGCGGCATGCGGTCACGGTCAAACGGATCGAGCCCGGTGAACCGGTCGACCTCGCCGACGGCCGGGGCCGCCGGCTGGTCGGCGAGGCGGTCTCCGGCCGGTCCGGTGAGCTCACCGTCCGTGCCCTGCGGATGGTGCAGGAGCCGGAGCCGGACCCGGAGCTGGTGCTGGTGCAGGCGCTGGCCAAGGGCAACCGGGACGAACTGGCGATCGAGGCAGCCACCGAGCTCGGCGTCGACATGGTGGTCCCGTGGCAGGCCGAACGCAGCATCGTGCGCTGGAAAGCCGACAAGGCGGCCAAGGGCGCGGCAAAGTGGCAGACGGCGGTCCGCGCCGCCGCCAAGCAATCCCGGCGGGCGCGCGTGCCCGAGGTGGAACCGCTGGTGGAACGGGCCGGACTGTGCGCCATGATCCGGTCCAGCCGGTTGTCGCTGCTGCTGCACGAAGACGCCGCGGGCAGCGTGGCTGATGCCGTGCAACGCGCCGGGTTGGCCAGCGCAGACACCGCGCGACCGCAGCCCGAGAACGACGGCGGTGCCTCGCCTGACGGGGATTCCTCGCCTGACGGGGGTGCTTCGCCCGACGGGGGTGCTTCGCCCGACGGAGCTGCCTCGCCCGACGGGGCTGCCTGGCCTGACGGCGGCAACGGCAGTACGGCGCGGGTGCTGATGATTGTGGGTCCCGAAGGCGGGATCAGCCAGGCCGAAGTGGACGCCATGCTCGAAGCCGGGGCGGTGGCCGTGCGGCTCGGGCCCCACGTCCTGCGTTCTTCCACGGCGGGACCCGCCGCCTTGACCTTGCTCAGCGAGATGTTGGGCCGCTGGCGCTAGGCAACGCTAGATAATGGGCAGGGGCGGCCGCGCCCTGGCTTAGCACACCAAGTGAGGCCACGTTCTGGTGCGGGCAAGCCTACTTAATCGTGAAGACCTTGCTGTCCGGATTCTGCCGTTCTTGGGTCCGCCCGCTCACGTCCTCATGGAAGACATAGAGCTGGTAGGTGCCCGGGTCAAGCTTCTCGGTGAACTTGAACTCGCCGATTTCTCCGGCCGGTGCATCAACGGAGACTGTTCCGGCCTTGACCAGCTTGCCCTTGCCGGCTTCTTCACCGGTGCCGGCCATCCGGTAGATCTGCCAGCGCAGCTGTGATTCGAAGGCGACGCCGCGGCCGAACACCTCCACGCGCCCGTCGGAGGTGGCGCCCTGGGCCGGGTCGATGATCCAGACCGGGGCCGCCAGGCTGCCGTCCCGGGCCATCGGTTCGCCCAGCAGTACGTGGCCGAAGGCTTTATAGCCGTGGTGCCCGTCAACCAGGATCACCACTTCGAGCGGGTTGTCGGAACTGCTGAGCCCTGCGTTGGCTGCGGCGGCGGTGGCCGTATAGACCAGCTGTTGCACAGCCCGTTCGGCGATGCCGGCATCCACCCGCCGCTTGAAGGCATCCGAGGAGATGTCCAGGGTGATGACCGAGCCGTTGGTAATGGAAGCGCCCACCTTGCTGGCGGGGCTGAGCGGATTAAAGTAGTCCGGATCGAGTGGCTGCATGCGGGTCAAGGCCGCCACCGCCGTCGTAATGGGATCTCCGAGGTTCTCCGCCTCGCGGTATTCGCGGTACAGGAACACATTGTCTGCGTTGGTGCCCAGCCAATAGAGGGGGGAGAGCTCGGAGGAGCGCAGGGTTTCGACCGGTGCGCTGGAGACCAGCGGACTGCTCGCCGCGGTGGGGGCGGTGGGAACCGGCATGGAAGTCTGCCCGCCGGTGGCGCTGCCTTGCGGGGTGCAGCCCAGCAGCACCAGCGAGGACGCGGTGACCAGCGCCAACCACGCGCCGAAGCGGCGTGCCGGGACCGAGCCCGAAGGCTGCCGGAGCTGGTTGCTGCTAATGCCTGGATCCCTTCTGGCTGGCCGGAACGACTGGATGAATGCGGGGGCAGAAACCGGTGCTCCCGGCTTTCCTGCCCCACTAGCTTGGCATAGGGCAGGGGGGGTGATGGCTGCTTTAACCAGCCCTCAACCGGACTGATGCACGATTGATGCAGGATCGATACCAAGGCGATTTTGCCCCTCTAGAGGACGGTGGCGTGCCCCGTGCCGTAGCATGTACCTTGTACCGTCAGGGCTGGAACACTTCCGCCTCACCACAAGCAGCGCCCACCGAAGGAGCGATGAAAGGCCGCATCGGCCGGACTATGTCCCAATCACGCCTGGATGTCGATCCGCTGGGATCAAGCAGCCGTTCCGTCCATTTCGATTCGCCGGAACACATGGTGAGGGCGCTCGGTGCCCACGATGAGGTGCTGCAGGTCATCGAGGCCGAGTTCAGCGATGTGAACCTGCATGTCCGCGGTAACGAGCTCGCCATTTCCGGCCCGGCCGACGCGGTCCAACTCACGCTTAACCTGGTGGAAGAGATCCGCGCGCTGGCCGCCAAGGACACACGGATCACGCCGCAGGTGGTTGCCCAGCTGCTGCGCATGCTCGGCGAACAGTTAGCGCAGCGGCCGGCCGAAGTGCTGACGCTGAACATCCTGTCCTCGCGCGGCCGCAACATCCGGCCCAAGACGCTGAACCAGAAGAACTACGTCGAGGCCATCGACAACCACACGGTGGTTTTCGGCATCGGCCCGGCCGGCACCGGCAAGACCTACCTGGCGATGGCCAAGGCGGTGCAGGCCTTGCAGCACAAAGAGGTCAACCGGATCATCCTGACCCGTCCCGCGGTTGAGGCGGGGGAGCGGCTGGGCTTCCTCCCGGGCACGCTCAGCGACAAGATCGACCCGTATCTGCGCCCGCTCTACGACGCGCTGCACGACATGATGGACCCGGAGTCGATTCCGCGCCTGATGGCTGCCGGCACTATCGAGGTGGCCCCGCTGGCCTACATGCGCGGCCGCACGCTGAACGACGCCTTCATCATTCTGGACGAGGCGCAGAACACCACGCCGGAACAGATGAAAATGTTCCTCACGCGGCTGGGCTTTGGGTCCAAGATGGTGGTGACCGGCGACGTGACCCAGATCGACCTGCCCGGCGGCACCAGCTCCGGTCTGAAGGTGGTCAGCGAAATTCTGGAAGGCGTCGAAGATGTGCGCTTCTCCCAGCTCGATGCCAGCGACGTGGTCCGGCACCGGCTGGTTAGCGACATTGTGACGGCATACAGCCGTTGGGACGAGAGCCGTCGCAGCGCGGGTGGCCGCTCGCCGCACCGTACGCCGGCCGCCCGGCGGAGGATTGAAGCGGAGGCCGGCCCGGAGGGTGGAGCATGAGCATCGAGGTCAATAACGAATCGACAATCCCGGCCGATGAAGAAGAGTTGGTCCGGCTGGCGCGGTTCGTGCTGGATTCGCTCTATGTCCACCCGGAAGCCGAACTCTCCATCATCATGGTGGACACCGAGGCGATGGAACGGCTGCACATCGAATGGATGGACGAACCGGGTGCCACCGATGTGCTGTCCTTCCCGATGGATGAGCTGCGTCCCGGCACCGCCATGAAGCCCGGCCCGGCCGGCGTGCTCGGCGACATCGTGATCTGTCCGCAGGTGGCGCAGGAGCAGGCGCAGAAGGCCGGCCACGGGCTGCTGGATGAAATGCTGCTGCTGACCACGCACGGCATCCTGCATCTGCTCGGCTTTGACCATGCGGAGCCGGCGGAAAAGGAAGAAATGTTCGGCCTCCAGCGCCAGCTGCTTTCCTCCTTCACGGGCAAGGCTGCCCCCACCGAAACCACGCTCTAGAGCCGCGACGATGCTCTGGATCCTTGCCGGCATGACGCTGGCATTCACGCTGTTCGCCGGCGCCCTCACCGCCGCCGAGGCGGCCTTCACCTATTTGCCGCGCCATGACGCCGAACAGTTGCTGCGTTCCGGCCGGAGCCGCAGCCTGCGCGTCATCCTGGCCTCGCCGGCCGCGCACATGCACGCGTTGCGTTTCTGGCGGGTCTGGTTCGAGATGGCCGCCGCGGTGGCCATCGCGCTGCTGTTCCACGACCTGCTGGGCAACATCTGGCTGGCGGGGCTGCTCGCCACTGCCACCATGGCCGGCGTCGGGTTCGTGCTGGTCGGGGTGTCGCCGCGGCAACTGGGCCGGATGCACGCGGGCGCGGTGGTGCTCTCCACCGCATTGCTGGTCCGGATGCTGTGCGCGGTAATGGGGCCGGTGCCGCAATGGCTGGTGCGCCTGGGCAGCGCGGTTGCGCCGAATGCGCCGCGCGCCGACGCCGCCTTCTTCACCGAAGAGGAGTTCCGCGAACTGGTGGACCGGGCCAATGAATCGGACATGATCGAGGACACGGAGGCGGAACTGATCCATTCGGTCTTCGAATTGGGCGATACCAAGGTCAGGTCGGTGATGGTGCCGCGCACGGATATGCTCAGCATCGATTCCGGCTCCACCCTGCAGGAGGCAATGACGCTGTTCCTGCAGTCCGGCTACTCGCGCATCCCGGTGATCATGGACACCGCCGACCAGGTCCGCGGCATCCTCTACCTGAAGGACGTCGCCGCCCGGATCCACGGCCGTGCCGACCACGGCGCCGGCATGCTGGTGGACCAGATCTGCCGCGAGGTCCGCTACGTGCCGGAGTCCAAGGCCGTGGGGGAGCTGCTGCAGGAAATGCAGCGCGAGTCCACGCATGTGGCCATCGTGATTGACGAGTACGGCGGTACCGCCGGACTGGTCACGCTGGAGGACCTGATTGAAGAGATCGTCGGCGAGATCGTTGACGAGTACGACACCGAGCGCCCCGAGATCGAGGCGCTGCCGGACGGACGGTTCCGCGTCAGCGCCCGCACCAGCATTGACGACGTCGGTGAACTGTTCGGTCTGGAACTGGACGATGAAGAGGTGGACACCGTCGGCGGACTGCTGGCCAAGAGCCTGGGCCGGGTGCCGATCGTGGGCAGCGAAGTCCTGCTGGAGGGCCTGCACTTGCGCGCCGAACGGCTGGAGGGGCGGCGCAACCGCGTGAGCCACGTGCTGGCCTGGTATGACGGGCCGGCCCGGCGGCAGTCCACCCATGACGACGGCGCTGCCGCCACCGACGCCGCGCGCCTGCCCGGGACAGAGAGGGAACGATGACAGAGAACACGCCTGATTCTGCAAAGCCCATGGCGATGCCGTCCAGCGGCTGGCCGGAGGACTATCGCGCCGGGTTCGTCTCACTGGTGGGCCGTCCCAACGCGGGCAAGTCCACGCTGACGAACGCTCTGGTCGGGCAGAAAGTGGCCATCACGTCCGCCAAGCCGCAGACCACCCGGCACACCATCCGCGGCATCGTGCACCGGCCGGATGCCCAGCTGGTGCTGGTGGACACACCCGGCCTGCACCGGCCGCGGACCCTGCTGGGACAGCGGCTGAACGACCTGGTGGCCGACACGCTCTCGGAAGTGGACGCGATCGGTTTCTGCCTGCCGGCTAACGAGAAGATCGGCCCCGGCGACCGGTTCATTGCCAACCAGCTGGCGGGCCTGGCCCGCAAGCCCGTGGTGGCACTGGTGACCAAGACCGACCTGATGGACAAGCAATCGCTGGCCGAACAGCTGTTGTCTGTGGCCGGGCTCGGTACCGAAGTCTTCGGTGCTGACGGTTTCGCTGCCATCGTGCCGGTGTCCGCCGCCAAGGGCGACCAGGTGCAGACCGTGGCCGACGTCCTGGTCCAGCAGATGCCGTTGTCGCCGCCGCTGTATCCGGACGGTGAGCTCACGGATGAGCCCGAGGCCGTGATGGTGGCCGAACTCATCCGGGAGGCTGCGCTGGAGGGCGTGCGGGACGAGTTGCCGCATTCCCTGGCCGTGGTGGTCGAGGAGATCGTTCCGCGCGAAGGGCGCAGCGCCAACAATCCGCTGCTGGATGTCCGGGTGAATCTGTTCGTGGAACGTCCGTCGCAGAAGGCCATCATCATCGGCAAGGGTGGTAGCAGGCTGCGCGACGTCGGCACCCAGGCCCGCAAGGGGATCGAGGGCCTGCTCGGCACCCGGGTCTACCTGGACCTGCACGTGAAAATCGCCAAGGACTGGCAGCGCGACCCCAAGCAATTGGTGCGCCTGGGCTTCTAGCTGAGTACAAACGGGGAACTTTCCCCCGCGCCAGGCCGTACAATACATAGCGGCCTGCGTTCCGACAAGGCCGCCTGTGCATCAATCGTTCAACCGGATAGTGGGGGAAGCCAGTGGCTCATCGCGGCAGCTCCAGTGATGAACCGCAGGCCGCGGCTGGCCCCACCCCGCAGCGGCGCGGCCCAGCGCGGCGTTCCACTCCGCGGCACATGGGCCGCGGACCCCGCTTGCTGTGGCTGAAGATCGTGGCCGGTGTCCTGGCCTTGGCCCTGGCTGCCGGGGTCGGCGTCGTGGTGTTCAAACTTGTCGGCCTGCGGGACAGCATCACCACGTCGCCGCTGAACCTGAGCACCGATGGGCCGGGCCTTCCGGTGGACCTGAGCCGGGATCCCGTGCAGATCCTCATTCTGGGTACGGACACGCGGGACGGCACCGACGGCAAGTACGGTTCGAATGACTCGTCCGCGGGCTGGGGCAAATCGGACGTGATGATGCTGGTGAACCTGTCCGCGGACCGCAAACGTGTCACAGTGGTCAGCCTGCCCCGCGACCTGCTCACCACCATCCCCAGCTGCACGGATCCGAACAGCGGGCAGGTCTATCCGGAACAGCAGTCCGCGCAGCTCAACGCCGCCCTCAGCTATGGCGGACCGGGCTGCACCGTCGCGGCAGTGAACGAGATGACCGGCCTGCAGATTGACCACTTCATGATGGCCGACTTCAACGCGGTCAAGGAACTCTCCACGGTGATCGGTGGCGTGGACGTCTGCGTCAATGAACCGATCAACGACAGCTACTCGAAGCTGAAACTGCCGGCCGGCGTGAGCTCGGTGCAGGGCGAGCAGGCGCTGGCTTTCCTGCGCACCCGCCATTCCTTCGGCGACGGGGGAGACCGTGGTCGGATCCGGGCGCAACAAAGCTTCCTGGCCTCCATGGCCCGCAAGATCCAGTCCGAGGGAACCTTGACCAATGTGCCCCGCCTGTATGCCATCGCCGAGGCCGTGGTCAGCAACCTGACCGTGGACGAGGGACTGGCGGAGATTCCCCGGCTGCTGGCCCTGGCGGACCGGGTCAAGGCCGTGGACCTGGGCAAGGTGGCCTTCGTGTCGCTGCCCACCCAGGCTTCTCCCGCGGACGGGAACCGCCTGGTCCTGGACGAGGAACCGGCGCAGGAGCTGTTCCGGATCCTGCGCGAAGACGGCGACGTCACTGCCCCCGAGGTCAACACCGCGGGATCGTCCGACGTTCAGTCCACCGACAAAGCCACCGACAAGGCCACCGACAAGGCCACCTCCGATGCCGGCACCGGGACCTCGGCGCCGAAGACCGACGGCGGTGCTGCCGCCGGCGCGACCACGGAGCCGGGGAACGAACCTACCGCGGGACACGACGTGCCCGCCTTCGACCCGGCCGTGCAGCCCGTGCAGGTGGTCAATGCCTCCGGTGCCGCAGATCGCGGCGAGGAACTGACCAAGCAGCTGCACGCGCTGGGCTACCTGTTGGCCACTCCGGCGGCCAGCGATGCGCAGCGGACAACTACGCAGCTGTACTACTCCGCCGGCTTCGAACACGTGGCCCTGTCCCTGGCCGAGCAACTCAACGTTCCCCGGGCCAACGTGCTGGTCTCCGGCGATTACTACGGCGTCGCGCTCTCGGTGGGGCAGGACTTCGCCAGCGGTAAACAGCTGGCGAAGACCGGCGGGGTCGCCGGCGGGTTCAAGGGCCAGACTGCCGACCAGGTAACCTGCCAGCAGTCCGGCGCCTTCTAGCCGCCGGCTACCAGATCCGGACCCGTTCCTCCGGGGTGAGCCAGAGTCCGTCGCCTGCTGCGGTGCCGAAGGTTTCGTGGAAGGCGTCCAGGTTGCGCACCACCTGGTTGCAGCGGAATTCGTTCGGGGAATGCGGGTCGATCGCCAGCCGGCGCACCGCCTCCTCGGAACGGATCTTCTGGCGCCAGCATTCGGCCCACGAGTAGAAGAACCGCTCGCTTCCGGTCAGCCCGTCGACCACCGGAGCCTCCTGGCCCTGCAGACTCAACTGGTAGGCGCGGTAGGCGATGGCCAGACCGCCGAGGTCGCCGATGTTTTCGCCCAGCGTGAGTTCGCCGTTGACCATGCTGCCGGGAGCCTCGGCCGGGCTGAGCGCGGCGTACTGGTCCACCAACCGGCCGGTGAGCCGGTCGAAGGCGGCCCGATCCTCGTCCGACCACCAGTTCCGCAGCGCGCCGGTGCCGTCGTACTGAGAGCCCTTGTCGTCGAAGCCGTGGCCGATTTCGTGGCCGATCACCGCGCCGATGGCGCCGTAGTTGGCCGCGGCATCGGCGTCGGCGTCGAAGAAGGGCGGCTGCAGGATGGCGGCCGGGAAGACGATTTCATTCATGCTCGGCATGTAGTAGGCGTTGACCGTCTGCGGGGTCATGTGCCACTCAGCGTCGTCGATCGGGCCGCCCAATTTGGCCAGGTTCCGGCGGACCTCGAACTCATTGGAGGCTTGGACGTTGGCCCAGACATCGTCCCCCGGTACGAAGCTGGAATAGTCGATCCACTTCTCCGGGTAGCCGATCTTGGTCCGGAAGCTTGCCAGCTTCTCCAGCGCCTTCTCGATGGTGCCCTGGGTCATCCACTCAAGGCCGGAGATGCTTTTGCGGTAGGCCGCCAGCAGGTTCGCGACCAGTTCTTCCATCCGTTCCTTGTGCGCAGGCGGGAAATGCCGAGCCACATATTCCTCCCCGATGGCCTCGCCGAGGGCGCCTTCCACCAAAGCCACGCCGCGCTTCCACCGCTCCTTCAGCTCCGGGGTCCCGCTCAGGGTGCGCCCGTAGAAGCCGAAGTGGGTCTGGACCGCTTCATCATGCAGGTAGGGCGCCGCCGTCGTCAGCAGTTGGAGCCGCAACCAGGCCTGCCAGGCCTCCAGCGGTTCGCTGTCCAGCAATCCGTCCAGCGTGCGCAGGAAGTCCGGCTGGCAGACCACCATGTCGGTTGCCTCGGCCGCTTCCGGCCCCAGCGCGGCCAGCCAGTGCGGCATCCAGCCGGCCATGGCTGCCACCTGCTCATCGGTGCGCAGGTTGTAGGTCTGCTGCGGGTCGCGGCAGGAGACCTTGTCCAGATGGCCGGCCGCCAGCTTGTGCTCCAGATCCAGTGCCGCGTCGGCCTGCACCGGATCAAAGCCGGCCAATTCCAGCATCTTCGCGGCGTAGCCACGGTAAGCCTCCCGGATGGGGCCGAATTCGTCTTCCCGGTAGTAGGCCTCGTCCGGCAGGCCCAGCCCCGCTTGATACAGGTAGATCACGTAGCGGGTGGGGTCGCCGGCGTCGTTGTTGACAAAAAAGGCCAGCGGATACGCCGCACCGCTGCGGCTGAAGGCACCAATGACCTCGCGCAGCCCGTCCCGGTCGGAGATTTTCGCAATGGCGGCAAACTGCTCGGCCAGCGGGGAGAAGCCCTTGGCTTCGACCGTTTCGGTGTCCATGAACCCGGCATAGAGCATGCCGATCTTGCCTGCCGGACTGGCCGGGTCGGGGTGCTGGGCGGCGTCTTCGATGATGGCGTGGACGGCCTCTTCGGAGGCGTCGCGCAGGGCGGTGAAGGAGCCTTCCAACGCCCGGTCGTCCGGGATGGCGGTCTCCGCGAGCCAGGTGCCGTTGACATGCCGGAAGAGGTCGTCCTGCGGACGGACGGCCGGGTCGACGTTGGACAATACGATTCCGGAGCGGCTCATGAGGCGCCTCATTTCATAGTTGTGTCAGGGTTTCCCTCACATCCTACGCACCGTGCTAGTGTGAAATTGTGCGCGCAGGAATGCTCCTTCTTAGCTGCCGCGGCGAGGCCACGCGAACTACTGTTTGACAGGCCGAACCCTCGCTGCGGAGTTTGTGTTGCCCGGCCAAAATTCTTCAATTAGCTCTCATGAGAAAAGGCCACAGACCAAAATGCGAAACGCACAGAAGCCCTCCGGAATGCCCATCCATAAGTACATTCCGTTCCAGGACCAGATCACCGTAGAACTGCCCGACCGCACCTGGCCGGACAAAGTGATGACCAAGGCCCCGCGCTGGTGCGCCGTGGACCTGCGCGACGGCAACCAGGCGCTGATCGACCCGATGAGCCCCGAACGCAAGCACAAGATGTTCGACCTGCTGGTGCGCATGGGCTTCAAGGAGATCGAGGTCGGGTTCCCCTCGGCATCGCAGACCGACTTCGACTTTGTCCGCCAGCTAATCGAAGGCGACCGGATTCCCGACGACGTGACGATCCAGGTCCTGACGCAGTCCCGCGAGCACCTGATCGAGCGCACCTACGAGTCAATTGCCGGTGCCGGCCGCGCGATCGTGCACCTGTACAACTCCACCTCGGTGCTGCAGCGCCGCGTGGTGTTCCGTGAAGACCAGGACGGCATTGTGGACATTGCGTTGCAAGGTGCCCGGCTCTGCCGCAAGTACGAAGAGGGCCTGAAGGGCACCGAGATCACCTACGAGTACTCGCCCGAGTCCTACACCGGAACCGAACTGGAGTTCGCCGCCCGGATCTGCAACGCCGTCACCGACGTCTTTGAAATTTCGGCCGACCGGAACGTGATCCTGAATCTGCCGGCCACGGTGGAGATGGCCACGCCGAATGTCTACGCCGATTCCATTGAGTGGATGTCGCGCAACCTGAACAACCGGGAGAACGTTATCCTCTCGCTGCACCCGCACAACGACCGCGGAACCGGCGTGGCAGCTGCGGAACTGGGCTATCTGGCCGGCGCCGACCGGATCGAGGGCTGCCTGTTCGGCAACGGCGAACGGACCGGCAACGTGGACCTGGTGACGCTGGGGCTGAACATGTTCAGCCAGGGCATCGACCCGATGATCGACTTCTCCAACATCGACGAAGTCCGCCGCACGGTTGAATACTGCAACCAGTTGCCGGTGCCCGAACGCTCCCCGTACGGTGGCGATCTGGTCTTCACTGCCTTCTCCGGCTCCCACCAGGACGCCATCAAGAAGGGCTTCGAGGCGATGGAGGCCGACGCCGCCGACCAGGGCAAGACGGTGGACGAGCTGACCTGGGCGGTGCCGTACCTGCCCATCGATCCAAAGGACCTGGGCCGCAGCTACGAAGCCGTGATTCGGGTCAACTCTCAGTCCGGCAAGGGCGGCGTGGCCTATCTGCTCAAGCACGAGCACAAGCTGGACCTGCCGCGCCGCGCGCAGATCGAGTTCTCCGGCGTGATCCAGCGCCGCACCGACACGGTGGGCGGCGAAGTCAGCCCGGCGGAGCTGTGGGCGGTCTTTAACGACGAGTACCTGCCGACTCCGGAGAACAACTGGGGCCACTACACCCTGGGTTCGGTGAAGACCGACAGCGCGGAGGACGGAACCTTCCAGCTGACCGCCACCATGGGCGTGGACGGCGTGCAGAGCCGCCGCACCGCCGAGGGCAACGGACCGATCGCAGCACTGTTGGAGATCTTCCGCCAGGACGGCGTGGACGTACGGGTCCTGGACTACACCGAGCATGCGCTGTCCGAGGGCGGCAATGCACGGGCCGCCGCCTATGTTGAGTGCGCCGTGGGCGAGCGGGTGCTGTGGGGCGTGGGCATCGACACCAACACCACCATGTCCTCGCTGAAGGCAGTGGTGTCCGCCGTGAACCGCGCCATCCGCGACGAAGCCGCCAAGAGCGTCAGTTCGCACTAGCTCAGGCGGGTCCACAACGTCCTTGCGGGCCTTCTTGCCGTACGGCGGCGGGAAGGCCCGCTCTAGTGGGAGAATAGACCGGTGTCCAACAGATCCTTCGCCTCCCGTACGTACCGGGACCAGGGCGTCATCCTGCGGACCCACAAACTCGGCGAAGCCGACCGCATCATCACCTTGCTCACCAAGCAGCACGGCCAGATCCGGGCGGTCGCCAAGGGTGTCCGCCGCACCAGCAGCAAGTTCGGCGCGGTGCTGGAACCGTTCATGGTGGCAGACCTGCAGCTGGCGTCCGGACGCAGCCTCGACATTGTCACGCAGGCCCAGATGGTGGGCCCCTATGGCCGGGACATCGCGGCCGACTACACCAAATACACCTCGGCCGCTGCTATCTGCGAGACGGCGGAAAAACTCACCGACGTCGACGGCGAATCTGCCGGCGCCCAGTACGGGCTGGTCATTGGCGCGCTCTCCGCGCTCAGCCGCAGCGTCCACGCGCCCGAGCTGATCCTCGATTCCTACCTGCTGCGCGCCCTGGCCACGGCGGGCTGGGCCCCCAGCTTCGACCAGTGCGCCCGCTGCGGTGCGCCGGGCCCGCACACCGCCTTCAACGCCCCGCTGGGCGGAGCGGTGTGCCACGACTGCCGGCCGCCGGGATCCGCTTCGCCGGCGCCGCAGACCATGGAGTTGCTGGCCGCCCTGCTCTCGGCGGATTGGCCGGCCGCGGATGCCTCTGCCACCGGTCCGCGCCGCGAAGCTGCCGGGCTGGTGGCCAGTTATCTACAGTGGCACCTTGAACGAACCCTGAAATCCCTGAAGCATGTGGAGCGAGTGTGACCCCAACTTCCCGGCAACCACAGCGGCCCTGGCCGCACCCGTCCGGCGCCCTGCCGCCCGCCCTGCCGCCGGCGCTGGTTCCGGATCATGTTGCCATCGTGATGGACGGCAACGGCCGTTGGGCCAACCAACGCGGCCTGCCCCGGACCGAGGGCCACAGAGCAGGTGAAGCGGCGCTGCTGGACGTGATGGCCGGCGCCATCGAGATCGGCGTCAAACACGTCAGCGTATACGCCTTTTCCACCGAGAACTGGAAGCGGTCCCCGGAGGAGGTGCGCTTCCTGATGGGTTTCAGCCGGGACGTCCTGCGGCGCCAGCGCGACCAGCTGGACGCCTGGGGCGTGCGGATCCGCTGGTCCGGCCGCCGGCCCCGGCTGTGGAAGTCGGTGGTCAACGAACTGGAGGTGGCCGAGCGCCAGACGGCCGGCAACTCCACCTGCACGCTGACCATGTGCGTGAACTACGGCGGCCGGGCGGAAATCGCCGACGCGGCTGCCGCCATCGCCGCCGATGTCGCCGCCGGGAAGCTGCGCGCGTCGTCGATCTCGGAAAAAACCATCCAGCGCTACCTTGACGAGCCGGACCTGCCGGACGTGGACTTGTTTCTGCGCACTTCCGGGGAGCAGCGCTTCTCCAACTTCATGCTCTGGCAGTCGGCGTATGCCGAGATGGTGTTCATGGATACCCTGTGGCCCGACGTCGACCGGCGCACGCTGTGGGAGGCCATCGACATCTACGCCCGCCGGGACCGTCGGTACGGGGGAGCCGTGGACGCCGCCCTCGCGGGCGGCGCTTAGGCCGGTCGCTGCGGCAGCGCGGGGTGCTCGGTCTTCCCGCCCTGGAGCATGTAGACCTGCGCCCAACGCTGCAGCCGCGCATAGGCGTCCTGGCGCACGTCGGCCCGGGAGAGGAACACATCGTGCAGGGCATCCTGCACCTGCTCGATGCTCACGCTGCGGCCCAGCCGCACCGCCCGTTCGGTCATCGTGCGGATGTCCAGCACGACGTCGGTGTTCTTCATGTCCTCGTGCCAGACCGGCCCGTTCATGCTGCGCGTGGAAGACATCACCAGCACCGGAATCTCCAGGTTGAGGCCCTTTGCGACTTTCGCCTGCCCGTCCCAGATGGCGCTGAGCCAGCCGGCTCGCACGGGGAAGGACTCCGGCGGGCGCAGCTTGGGGTCCAGATCCCATTCGCCCTCTGCCGTGCGGCTGATGCTGCGGTAATAGAAGCCGCGGACGGGGAGCTTGATTTCGGCCTCCGGCTTCAGCCGGGACAACGGTTCCAGCACGGCGCCCGCGGCGCGGCGGACCAAGGCGCTGCCGTGCATCTCCAACCAGGGGCTGTTCAGCACCAGCGCGCGCAGCCGGCCGGGATGTTCGGCCGCCCAGAGCGAGGCCACCAGCCCGCCGGTCGAGTGTCCCATCAGCGTGATGTTGGTCTCGGTGCCGCCGTTTTCCTCGCCGATCAGCTCCAGCGCCAGGGAGATCTCGTCGTCGTACTGGCGCAGATCAGTCACGTAGCCCGCGGGATCGCCCTCCTGCAAGCTGCGGCCGTGGTGGTGCAGATCCAGTGCGTAGAACGCCACCCCTTGGCGGTGCCAGAACCTGGCCAGTTCGGTATTGAAGAAGTAATCGCTCCACCCGTGCACATACAGCACGGCATGGCCGCCGGGGGAGCGCCGCGGGGACTCCGGCAGGTAGCGGATCAGCGTGGCCCGCTGCGCCGCGCCGTTGAGCGCCGGCACCTGCAGGACAGTGGACTCGAACTCCGCCCCTAGCATGTCTTCCTGCCAGTCGGCTGCCATTGCCAGGGTGGTCCTTCCTCTCGCCGGGGTCGCTGACCCCATGCTATCGCCCGGGCGACACGGTTTGGTGCGGCGGCGTGCACACGGAAAACTAGGACCATGCGCCTGTACCCAACCTTCTTCCGCGCCGCGTTCTCCTGGATGGACGCCGAGCGCGCACACCGTATCGGTTTCCAGCTCATCCGCACCGCGCACCGGTGCGGGGCCGGGGCCGTGCTGCGGCGCCTTACCCGTCCGCACCCCTCGCTGGCCACCCAGGCCCTGGGGCTGACCTTCCCGTCGCCGTTCGGCCTGGCAGCAGGCTTTGATAAGGAAGGCCACGGCATCGCGGCGCTGGCCGACCTGGGCTTTGGCGCGGTGGAGATCGGCACCATCACCGGCAGCGCCCAGCCGGGCAACGCGCAGCCCCGGCTGTTCCGGCTGATCGAGGACCGCGCGGTGATCAACCGGATGGGGTTCAACAATGACGGCGCGGCGGCGGTTGCACCGCGGATCGGCACCGCCCGGCGCCGCCTCGCCGCCCAATACGGTGCGCTGCGGCCGGTCATCGGCGTCAACATCGGCAAGACCAAGGTGGTGGAACTGGACGACGCCACTGAGGACTACCTGAAGAGCACCCGGTTGCTGGCCTCGTCCGCGGATTATCTGGTGGTCAACGTGTCCTCGCCGAACACACCCGGCCTGCGGCTGCTGCAGAGCGTGGACACGCTGCGGCCGCTGCTGCAGGCAGTGCGGGAGACGGCCGATTCGGTGGCCAGGCGCCACGTGCCGCTGCTGGTCAAGATCGCCCCGGACCTGAGCGACGAGGACATCGACGACGTCGCCCGGCTGGCTATGGAGCTGAAACTGGACGGCATCATCGCGACCAATACGACGATTTCCCGTGACGGTCTGGTGGCCGACCCGGCCAAGGTCGCTGCCTGCGGCGACGGCGGACTCTCCGGCGCACCGCTAAAGCAGCGGTCGCTGGAGGTGCTGCGCCGGCTCCGCACTTCCGTCGGAAATGACCTGGTGCTGGTGTCCGTGGGTGGCGTGGAGACGGCCGACGACGTCCAGCAACGGCTGGAGGCCGGCGCCACGCTGGTGCAGGGCTATACCGCGTTCCTGTACGAGGGGCCGTTCTGGGCCAGCCGAATCAACCGCGGCCTGGCGAAGCGGCGGCGCTGAACCTGGCGGTTAATGCTGGCTTCCCGGCTGACTCGGCTGCCGGCCGGAGAACCCAGCGGGCATGAAAAAAAGGGTCGGGAGCAGCTTTGCTCCCGACCCTTTGATTCAGTGCTGTGCGAGCGGAATCAGCTGGGGTATTCCCCCCGCTTGACCTGTGGCTTCGGCAGGCGCATCCGGCGCAGCTGCAGTCCGCGCATCACGCCGTACCAGACTGCGCCGCGCTCCACCTCGCCGAACTTGGCGGTGAGGCGCTTCTTGAGCTGCCGGCCCAGGATGTAAGCGTCGACGGCCACCAGCCCCAGCAGCACCCAGAAGCCCACCAGGATAAAGGCCTGCACGTTGAGGTCGCGGACAAAGCTCAGGATCACGAAGATCAGGGCAAAGACAATCAGGAATTCACCCAGCACCCAGCGGGCGTCGACGAAATCGCGGACGAAGCGCTTCTGCGGACCCTTGTCGCGGAACGGCAGGTAGCGTTCGTCGCCGGTGTTCATGGCCTCGCGCATTTTCAGCCGCTGGTCCGCCTGGGCAAGGCGGTTGGCGTCGCGGGCTGCTTTGCGGTCGTTCGGGACCAGCGGGCGCTTGCGCGCAGCTTCCTGGTCCTTGCGCCGGGGCGTGGGGGCACCCTTGCCGTCGCGAGGCTGCGCCGCGGTGGCCTGGTCGATGGTTTCTTGGGGCGTGGAAGCCTCTTTTTTACGTCCGAACACCAGTCAAGAATACCGGACCGCCCGCGGGAATCGTCCCGGCTGAAAGCCGCGGCCCGGCGGCGATGCCACGGGCATCGGCGCGACCGCAACACGGGCGGTAGGGTGTCGGCTATGACCAATGTGAACGTAGAACAACTCGCGGCCGCGGTCGACTCCGGCATGGGACGCACCATCTCCTCGCTGGAGCAGCTGGTCTCCATTCCGGGCATCGCCTGGGCCGCCTTCGATCAGCAAGACCTGGTCCGCAGCGCGGATACCGTAGCCGGCATGGTCCGGGAATTGGGGCTGGACGACGTGCAGATCCTCAGCGTGCCGAACGGCGCAGCGGCCGGCGGCCCCGCCGTGGTGGCCCGCCGTCCGGCCGTCGCCGGCAAGCCGACCGTCCTGCTCTACGCTCACCACGATGTGCAGCCGCCGGGGGATCCCGCGCTGTGGCGGACCGAGCCGTTCAAGGCCACTGAAATCGACGGCCGGCTCTACGGCCGCGGCGCTGCCGATGACAAGGCCGGGATCATGGTCCATCTGGCATCGTTGCGGGCGCTGCTGGAGGTTCTCGGCGACGACTTCGGCGTCGGGGTCACCTTCTTCTTTGAGGGGGAGGAGGAGGCCGGTTCGCCGACGTTCCGCTCCTTCCTGGAAACGCACCGCGAATTGCTGCGGGCCGACGCCATCATCGTGGCCGACTCCAGCAACTGGAAGGTCGGCGTGCCCGCCCTGACCACCAGCCTGCGCGGCCTGGTGGACGGCACCGTGGAGTTGCGGGTGCTGGAACACGCTGTCCACTCAGGCATGTTCGGCGGTCCGCTGCTGGATGCACCCACCCTGCTCGCCCGGCTGATTGCCACCTTCCATGACGACGACGGTGCTGTTGCCATCGAGGGGCTTGTCACCGCTCCAGCCGCGTCGGTCGACTATCCGGAGCAGGACTTCCGGCGGGATTCGTCGGTGCTGGACTCCGTGCAGCTGGCGGGCACCGGCAGCATCGCTGACCGGCTGTGGAACAAGCCGGCGCTGTCAGTGATCGGCTTTGACGCTCCCAGCGTGGAGCTGGCTTCAAACACCTTGATACCAGCTGCCAGGGCCAAGATCAGCCTGCGCCTGGCGCCCGGCCAGGACCCCGACCAGGCGATGGACGCGATGGCTGCCCATGTGGCCGCCCATGCGCCGTTCGGGGCCGAGGCCACTTTCGTGCCGGGGGAGCGGGGCCAGGCCTTCGCCACCGATACCGCGGCTCCGGCGGGCCGGGCCGCGCTGTGGGCACTGGAACAGGCCTGGGGGACGCAGCCGGTGGAGGCGGGCATGGGCGGATCGATTCCGTTCATCGCAGACCTGACGGAGATCTATCCGCAGGCGCAAATCCTGATTACTGGCGTGGAAGACCCCGATTCGCGGGCGCATTCGGCCAATGAGTCGCTGCATCTGGGGGACTTCCGCAATGCAGTCCTGGCCCAGGCGCTGCTGCTGGCCCGAGTGAACGAAGAGGGCATCTGAGGCGGTGTCCTGAAGGTCCTGGAGACGGGCAAGGTTATCCCCTTTTGGGCGACGGGACGTACGATGGAACGGTAGCCCGACGCACCACTGAGTAATAGCAGCAGGTCACCGGACGGCCCGTCTTAGATAAGGAAGTGCAATGAGCGCAACGACCAACTCATCCGCCCCGACCACGGCACCCGAAACGGCAGAACTGCCCACTCACGAAGTGGCTCTGACCGATGTGGCAGCGGGGAAGGTACGCAGTCTTCTGGAACAGGAAGGCCGCACCGACCTGCGCCTGCGGGTAGCGGTCCAGCCGGGCGGATGCTCCGGCCTGATCTACCAGCTGTACTTCGACGAGCGGATGCTCGACGGCGACGCAGTCCGTGATTTCGACGGCGTCGAGGTGGTCGTGGACAAGATGAGCGTGCCTTATCTCTCCGGCGCCTCGATCGACTTCGAGGACACCATCTCCAAGCAAGGATTCACCATCGACAATCCGAACGCCGGTGGCTCCTGCGCCTGTGGAGACTCGTTCCACTAACAGCTGGCGGGGGCGTTCCCCGGCCGCAGGACGGCCGACGCACGGGGAAGCCTGTCACATGAAAGTCATGTGTGCGGGTAAGCTCTACAGTGAGTAGTAAAACTGGATATGAGGCCAGGGCTTTGCTCTGCCATGGCCCCATCACTTGCACGAAACAAAGAGGAAGGGCCGTCTGTGAGTTCGCAGGTTCGAACCGGCAGTCGACGCGCCAGAATTGCCAAGGCCACTGGCCTGGGTACCGTCGGTGCGTTGTTGTTGACGGGATGTTCAGAAGAAGTCCGCCTGGGCTGGTTGCCCACGCAGCGGGACGTTACCAACCACACTCCCGAAATCATCGATTTGTGGGTTCACGGATGGATCGCCGCGTTGGCTGTTGGTGTCCTGACCTGGGGCTTGATCCTCTGGTGCATCATCGCCTACCGCCGGCGCAAGGGCGAGACCGGCTACCCCCGCCAGCTCAGCTATAACCTGCCGCTCGAAATCTTCTACACAGCGGTCCCGGTTGTCATGGTCCTGGTCTTCTTCTACTTCACGGACAAGACCACGACCAACATCACGGCCCGGACGGACAACCCCGACGTCGTCGTCGACGTGCGCGGTAAGCAGTGGGCTTGGGACTTCAACTACGTCAAGCAGGACAAGTACTTTGCCGGCGTGCAGGCCCACTTGACCGGTGAGACCGGCGTTCCGGAGACCCTGCCGACGCTGTACCTGCCGGTGAACAAAAGCGTGGAGTTGCAGATCAACTCCCGCGACGTCATCCACTCGTTCTGGGTTCCCGCCTTCCTGCAGAAGGTGGACATGATCCCTGGCAAGACCAACCACCTGAGCTTCACCCCGACCCGTGAGGGCATCTACGACGGCAAGTGTGCCGAGCTTTGCGGCGAATACCACTCCGAAATGCTCTTCCGCGTCGCTGTGGTCTCCGAGGCTGAGTTTGAGGCGCAGATGGCACGGCTCAAGGACGGCCAGATCGGCGAAGAGTACGACCGCAACCCCTACGCTGAAGCGTCGAAGTAAAGGAGCGAGGGCCACAAGTGTCAACGTACGAATACACAGCTGACGACCGGGGTACCACGGTAGCTCCGCGCGTCGTCCCGAGGTCCAAGGGGCGCATCGTCGTCAACTGGATCACCTCCACGGACCACAAGACGATCGGGTACATGTACCTGATCACGTCGTTCATTTTCTTCTGCCTCGGCGGCGTGATGGCCTTGGTCATCCGCGCCGAACTGTTCGAACCGGGCATGCAGATCCTGCAGACCAAGGAACAGTACAACCAGCTGTTCACCATGCATGGCACGGTGATGCTGCTGATGTTCGCCACACCGTTGTTCGCAGGCTTCGCCAACGTCATCATGCCGCTGCAGATCGGCGCTCCCGATGTTGCGTTCCCGCGCTTGAACGCCCTGGCGTTCTGGTTCTTCCTGTTTGGCAGCGTGATCGCGGTTGCCGGCTTCATCACCCCGCAGGGCGCAGCGTCCTTCGGCTGGTTCGCCTACGCGCCGTTGTCCAACACCACGTTCTCGCCCGGTGTTGGCGGAGACCTCTGGGTCTTTGGCCTGGCGCTCTCCGGCTTCGGCACCATTCTGGGTTCGGTCAACTTCATCACCACGATCATCACCATGAGGGCCCCGGGCCTGACCATGTGGCGGATGCCGATCTTCACCTGGAACACGCTCGTCACCGGCATCCTGGTCATGATGGCGTTCCCGCCGCTGGCCTCCGCCCTGTTCGCACTCGGTGCCGACCGGCGCTTTGGTGCCCACATCTTCAACCCGGAGAACGGCGGCGCCATCCTGTGGCAGCACCTGTTCTGGTTCTTCGGCCACCCCGAGGTGTACATCATCGCCCTGCCGTTCTTCGGCATTGTGTCCGAGATCTTCCCGGTGTTCAGCCGCAAACCGATCTTCGGCTACAAGGGCCTGGTCTACGCGACCATCGCGATTGCTGCCCTGTCCGTGACTGTGTGGGCACACCACATGTATGTCACCGGTTCGGTCCTGCTGCCGTTCTTCGCCTTCATGACCATGCTCATCGCGGTGCCCACCGGCGTGAAGTTCTTCAACTGGATCGGCACCATGTGGCGCGGATCGATCACCTTCGAAACGCCGATGCTGTGGAGCCTGGGCTTCCTGGCCACCTTCCTGTTCGGTGGCCTGACCGGCATCATCCTGGCTTCGCCGCCACTGGACTTCCACGTCTCCGACACCTACTTCGTGGTGGCACACTTCCACTACGTGGTCTTCGGAACCGTCGTGTTTGCCATGTTCGCAGGCTTCTACTTCTGGTGGCCCAAGTGGACCGGCAAGATGCTCAACGAGCGCCTGGGCAAGATCCACTTCTGGATGCTGTTCCTCGGCTTCCACGGCACCTTCTTGATCCAGCACTGGCTGGGTGTCGAGGGCATGCCCCGCCGGTACGCCGACTACTTGCCGGAAGACGGGTTCACCGCAATGAACCAGTTCTCCACCGTTGCCTCGTTCGTACTGGGTGCATCGATGATCCCGTTCTTCTGGAACGTGTACATCACCTGGCGCAGCGGCAAGAAGGTTGAAGTCGACGATCCTTGGGGCTTCGGCGCGTCGCTGGAGTGGGCTACCTCCTGCCCGCCGCCGCGGCACAACTTCACCTCGCTGCCCCGCATCCGGTCGGAGCGCCCTGCGCTGGACCTGCACCACCCGGAGCTCGCACCGCGGCACACCCCGACGACTCCGGTGCCGGCAGCCCAGCTGGCCGGTCCCGCTGACCAGAAGGACGCATAACTGTGAAGATTGAAGCCTGGCTATTCATCGCGCTTGCGCCGTTCTTCGCCATCGTTGCCACTGTTTACGGCTTCATGGGGGACTGGCACGAACCCGTAGGTTACCTGGCGTTGTATTTGACGGCCGGACTGTCCCTGATGATCGGCGGTTACCTCTGGTTCACGGCGCGGCGCGTCGGACCCCGCCCTGAGGACCGGGTGGACGCAGAAATCCACGAGGGCGCCGGCGAACAGGGCATGTTCAGCCCGTGGAGCTGGTGGCCGCTGGTCCTGGGCCTTGGTGCCGCCTCCGGCTTCATGGGTCTGGCAGTCGGCTGGTGGATCGTCTACATCGCCATCGGCCTGACCACGGTAGCCATCATCGGATGGGTTTACGAATACAGCCGTGGAGACCACGCCCACTAAGTACATAGCAAGAGACGGAAGGGCCCGGAACCGCTTGGTTCCGGGCCCTTCCGCATGCCCGAGGAAGCCGCACGCCCCCGGGTGGCCGGTCTAGACCGGGTAGAATGGCAGCGACCGCACGACCCTGAGCAGGAGGCCACATGTCAATCAGTGCCGCTGCGATCGAGGGCGAGATTGACGTGTCCTCGACGACGGCAAAGCACGTCCAGCTCCGGGACATCCTGCGCCGGCATGCCCAAGAACGCTGTGAACCCGGCGGTGCATTTCCTTCGGAGCGGGATCTCACCGAGCGCTTCGGAGTGGCACGGATGACCGTGCGGCAAGCCATTGATTCGCTCGTTGCGGAGCAGGTGCTCGAGCGGATCGTGGGGCTGGGGACGTTTGTGAGCCAGCCAAAACTGGACCTGCAGGTCAAGCTGACCTCATACAGCGAAGAGATGCAGCGCCGCGGCATGGTCCCCGACGCCCGGGTACTCAGTTTCGAACAGATCGGCGCCACCCCGCTGGTGGCCCGTGAACTCCAGATCGAGGAGGGGCAGCCGGTTGTGCGTTTCCGCCGCCTGCTGCTGGCGGATGCCGAGCCCATGAGCGTGGACGAAAACTTCATTCCTGCCCAACGGGTGCCGGGGATCCTGGACGAGGGTCCGCCGTCGTCGCTGTACAACGTTCTGAGCGAGCGCTACGGCCTGATCATGGAGTGGGGAGAGGACACCATCGAGGCCACCGCGGCGCAGCCTTCAATCGCCCGGTTGCTGAACGTGGACATCGGGTCGCCGCTGCTCAAGATCCAGCGGCATGCCTACGTGTCCAAGACCATGGTGGACTTCTCGATCTCGTACTATAGGGCGGACCGCTACAAGCTCTGGGTGCCCCTGCAACGGCCTGGCGGCCGCGCCCCGCGTTCCTACAACGTGAAGAGGTACTAAGCGCTCAGAACGGCTCAGGAGCTCGTTCTGCACAGCTTCTCCAAGCCATCAGGCGGCGGGGTAGGGGAGTGGGCCTCCTGATGTCGGCCCTGCTGCGGTCGGTCGGCTGTCCGCTCGAGCCGATGCACCCCAGCAGTTGTAGCACCCCCCGGTTGACACGAGAATGGCCCCGGACTCAGTCCGGGGCCATTCCTCTGCATTCAGTTCTCTAGCGGGTGGTGACTTCGGCCCTTTCGGCAGGAGCCTCAATTTCGGCATGGTGGCTGTGTGCAGCCTCCAGTTCGGCCGGGGTAATCGGGGCCACCCGATCCTCGAAGAAGAACCGCGACAGGGCGCCGCGCAGCTTCTCGGTCCGTTTGACGTGGCCTGCCTTGTTCGGCTGGGCCGGCAGCACCTCAGGCGACTCAAAGTTGACCAAGCGGTACAGCTTGTAGTCGTTCAGCGGTTCGTGGACCTCGATGAACTCGCCATGCGGCAGGCGGACAATGCGTCCGGTCTCCCGGCCATGCAGTGCGATCTCGCGGTCCTTGCGCTGCAGCGCCAGGCAAATGCGGCGCGTGACAATGAAGCCGAGAATCGGGCCCAGGAAGAACAGCGCGCGCAGCCAGTACGTCACATCGTTCAGCGACACGTGGAAGTGTGTGGCGATCAGGTCCGAGCTCGCAGCGGCCCACATCACCGAGTAGAAGACAATGCCTGCCACACCGATGCCGGTGCGGAACGGTGCGTTGCGCGGGCGGTCCAGAATGTGGTGCTCGCGGTTGTCCTTGGTGACCCAGCGTTCGATCCACGGCCAGGCGAACATCAGCGTGAACAGCAGGCCCGCCGGAGCGAGGGCCGGCAGCAGCACGTTCAGGGAGATGGTCCGACCGAAGATGACGAACTCGCCCACACCAGGCATCAGACGCAGCGCGCCATCCACCCAGCCGATGTACCAGTCAGGCTGGGTGCCGGCCGAAACGGGGGAGGGGTCGTAGGGTCCGTAGTCCCAAATCGCCAGGATCTGGAAGTTTGCCGCGATCACGGCCAGGATGCCGAAGACCACGAAGAAGAAACCGCCGGCCTTGGCCGCGTAGACCGGGCCAATCGGGAAGCCCACGACGTTCGATTCGGTCCGGCCCGGGCCGGGGTACTGGGTGTGCTTGTGCACTACAACCATGAACAGGTGGATGGCGATCATCAGCAGGATCAGTGCCGGCACCAGCAGGATGTGGAGTACATAGAGGCGTCCCACAATGTCTGTACCTGGGAACTCCCCGCCGAACAGCAGCAGCGAGATGTAGGTGCCGACGAGGGGAATACCCTTGATGACGCCGTCGATAATGCGCAGGCCGTTACCGGAGAGCAGGTCATCCGGCAGCGAGTAGCCGGTGAAGCCGGCAGCCAGGGCCAGAATCAGCAGCACGCAGCCGACCACCCAGTTCAGCTCGCGCGGCCGGCGGAAGGCACCGGTAAAGAAGACGCGCAGCATGTGGAAGGACACCGAGGCAACGAACAGCAGCGCCGACCAGTGGTGCAGCTGGCGCATGAAGAGACCGCCGCGGACCTCGAACGAGATCTGCAGGGTGGACTCGTAAGCGACCGACATCTCGACGCCCTTGAGCGGGACGTACGGCCCGGTGTAATGGGTCTCGGCCATCGAGGGATCGAAGAAGAACGTCAGGAAGGTGCCGGAAAGCAGCAGGATGACGAACGAGTAGAGCGCTACTTCACCGAACATGAAGGACCAGTGGTCCGGGAAGATCTTGCGTCCGAATTCCTTGACGATCGCCGAGCCGCCTACGCGGGTGTCGACGAAGTTAGTGATCCGCCCTACCCGTGTCTTGGGGGCGTAAGAATCAGTTGAAGCGCTCATGCTTAGCCACGCTCCCAGTAGCTCGGTCCGACAGGTTCATGGAAGTCGCTGGTGGCGACCAGGTAGCCCTCGTCGTCAACGCTGATCGGAAGCTGGGGCAGGGCGTGAGCGGCGGGGCCGAAGATCACCTTGCATTCCTGCGTCAGGTCGAAGGTCGACTGGTGGCAAGGGCAGAGCAGGTGGTGCGTGTGCTGTTCGTACAGCGCCACCGGGCATCCGACGTGGGTGCAGATTTTCGAATAAGCAACGATGCCATTGTAGTTCCAGTCTTCACGACCTGGGGAGACATGCAGCTCGTCGGGATTCAGACGCATCAGGAGGACAACGGCCTTGGCCTTCTCTTCCAGCTTGTGCTCTGCCTCGTTCAGCCCCTCGGGGATGACGTGGAAGGCCGAACCAATGGTGACATCCGAAGCCTTGATCGGGGTGCCGCTCGGGTCGCGGGTAAGGCGCACGCCGGCATCCCACATGGTGTGCCGCAGCACTTCCGGGTTCAGGTCCTTGGACAGGTCGCGGAAGATGCCGATGGCAGGCAGGATGGCCAGCACACCGGCGCCGATCAGGGTGTTGCGGATCAGCGGACGGCGGGAAATGCCCGACTCGTCAAGGACCTGCCCGATGATCTGCTCTGCGTCCCGGCGGTCCTCCTCGGTGCGGACCTCGTGGCGCTCTTCCACGATCTCGTGGTCGGGCATGAGCGTCTTGGCCCAGTGGACAATGCCGACGCCGATGCCCAGCATCGCGAAGGCCGTGCCCATGCCCAAGGTGAAGTTCTGAAAACGCAGCGTTGCGATGGTGTCATCCAAACGGATGCCAAAGTACCCGACGAAGAAAAGTACGGTGCCGATGATGGAGATTACGAAGAGTATCGCAACCTGGCGTTCGGCTCGCTTTTCCGCCCGGGGATCTTTGTCGGCACGGCGCGGGCGGTGCGGGGGAAGTCCAGGATCCTGAAACTTCTCCACGTCGCTCTGACCAGCCGTAGCAACGGTGCCCGAGGTGCTCGGACTGCCGTGACTATGGTCGCCCATGATCCCTCTCATCTTTCTCTAAATAGTTCAAAAACATATATGACTGGTGACGCTTCTGCGGCGGCCATGCGGGCCGCCGCAAGCGAAGGTTAGGAAGACCGCTGGGTCAGCCAGATGGTGAACGCAATCACGACGCCCAATCCGGCAGTCCAGATCAGCAGGCCCTCGGATACCGGACCGAGCGAGCCGAGCGAGAAGCCACCCGGGGTGCCCTGTTCTTCGATCGTCTTCAGGAAGGCGATGACATCGCGCTTCTCCTCGGGGGAGATGTTCGCGTCGCTGAACACCGGCATATTCTGCGGGCCGGTGGCCATGGCTTCGTAAATGTGTGCTTCGCTGACGCCGGCCAGGGCGGGGGCGAACTTACCGCGTGTCAGAGCGCCGCCGGCAGCGGAGGCGTTGTGGCACATGGCACAGTTGACGCGGAAGATCTCGCCGCCCGCGGCGGGGTCTCCCTTGGAAACATCGAGGAGGTCTGCTTCCGGGATGGACGGGCCTGCACCGAGGGAG
The DNA here is from genome assembly GCF_059091865.1 of Arthrobacter sp. B0316-1-20. Classification (NCBI taxonomy): domain Bacteria; kingdom Bacillati; phylum Actinomycetota; class Actinomycetes; order Micrococcales; family Micrococcaceae; genus Arthrobacter; species Arthrobacter sp. B0316-1-20. Next base: position 368,329 of record NZ_JBNHHC010000002.1, read on the forward strand.
GCCACGTACGCAGCCAGCTGCATGGTCTGCTCTTCGGAGAATTGGTTCGGCTTCTGCATGGCCTGCGGGCCGGACATCTGCATGGGCATCCGGCCGGTTCCCACCTGGAAGTCCACGGCGGCGGCGCCGACGCCGATCAGGGCCGGACCGGCCTGATTGCCGTGCGCACCCTTGGGCGCCCCGATCGCACCAATTCCGTGACAAGTTGCGCAGTTGGCCACGAAGAGCTTTTCGCCCTCTTCGATGTCATGCGCGGAAAAGTTGGTGGTCTGGGCCTTGGCCTCATTGACATTGCCGGCGACGGCGTACAAGCCGCCGGTGACCAGCAATCCCAAGAGCAACAGGGCAACGGCCGCCAGCGGGTGGCGTCGCCTCTGGGAGAGTGCCTTCACTTGATGGTTCCTAACTCTGCGGTGCGTGTGCGTAGATGTTCGGCCGGGGCAACCCTGCAGCGGGCTCTGGCCGTCTACTTCAGGAAGTAGATGATGATGAAGAGAGCGATCCACACGACGTCGACGAAGTGCCAGTAGTACGACGTGACGATGGCGGATGTTGCTTCGAAATGACCGAACTTCTTGGCGACATAGGCGCGGCCGATGATCAGCAGGAAGGCGATGAGCCCGCCCGTGACGTGGAGGCCGTGGAAGCCGGTGGTGATGTAGAACGCTGACCCGTAGGCGTTGGAGGACAGCGAGACTCCCTCGGAGACGAGGATCGCGTACTCGTAGGCCTGGACGGAGACGAAAATGGCGCCGAGGAAGAACGTCAGCAGGAACCACTCGACCATGCCCCACTTGGCGACATTGAGCAGGCCACCCGTACGGCGGGCCTGAAGCCGCTCTGCGGCAAAGACGCCGTACTGGCAGGTGAAGGAGCTGGACACCAGGACGATGGTGTTGGCCAGCGCGAATGGAACGTTCAACTTTCCGGTTTCCATCGCCCACATCTCGGGGGAAGTGGCGCGGAGGGTGAAGTACATGGCGAAAAGACCGGCAAAGAACATCAGCTCGCTGGAGAGCCACACAACGGTTCCGACAGAAACCAGATTGGGGCGATTCAGCGTTGGATGCGCCGGGGTACTGGGGGCGTGGGTTGCAGTTGTCACAAGGCCATTATGTCTATAAATCCGCTGAGTTCACCAATGCGTTCGAACGCGCGGCGCGGCGTTTCGGTTCCCAACCGGCAGTATTCCGCGGAACGGCGCGGAAGTTAACAATCCGGAAGTTTCTACGAAACGTAGATAACCTAGTGAGGTGACGACGGAACCGAACGCTCAGAACACGCCCACCTGGCCGGAATTGATCTCGGCCCTGATCTCGCGGCAGGACCTCACCACCGCTCAAACGCAGTGGGCGATGAACGCGATCATGTCCGGCGGCGCCACCGACGCGCAGATGGCGGGCTTCCTGGTCGCGCTGCGCTCCAAGGGCGAGACGGTCGACGAGTTGACCGGCTTGGTGGAGGCCATGGTGGACAACGCGCGGCCGATCGATATTCCAGGCGAGAAGCTGGACATCGTCGGCACGGGCGGAGACCGGCAGAACACGGTCAACATCTCGTCCATGGCTGCCCTGGTCTGCGCAGGGGCCGGCGCGCGGATCGTCAAGCACGGCAACCGGGCCGCGTCGTCGTCCTCAGGTTCGGCCGATGTGATTGAAGCACTGGGTGTCCGTTTGGATTTGCCGGTGGAGCGGGTGGCGCAAACGGCAGTCGAAGCGGGAATCACCTTTTGCTTTGCCCAGGTCTTCCACCCGTCGATGCGCTACGCGGGTGCGGTCCGCGGGGAGCTGGGAGTAGCCACCGCCTTTAACTTCATGGGACCGATGACCAATCCGGCACACCCCACGGCCGCCGCGATTGGCGTCGCCGATGCACGGCTGGCGCCGCTGATTGCCGGTGTGCTGGCGGCACGAGGAATCCGTGCACTGGTGTTCCGCGGCGGCGACGGACTGGACGAACTGACCACGACGGGGCCGTCGTCGGTATGGGAGGTCCGCGACGGTGCCGTCACGGAGCAGCAGGTGGATCCCCTGGAACTCGGCATCGCCAGGGCTACCCTGGACGACCTGCGCGGTGGGGATGCAGTTCACAATGCCGAGGTGGTACGCCGTCTCCTGGCAGGGGACAAGGGCCCGGTTCGGGACGCGGTCGTCCTCAATGCCGCCGCTGCCTTGGTTGCCAACGACCTCTCCGCGGATGCCCCGCTGCTGGAACGTCTGGCGGGCGGACTGGAGCGCGCTAACGCGGCCATCGACAGCGGGGCAGCGGCTGCGGCCTTGCAGCGCTGGGTCGACGCCACGCGCTGATTCCTGCGGCAGTCGAGCGGTAGCCTCACCCGCTTAAAGTGAAGTGCCGCGGACGCCAGGTGCCGGTCAGCTGGCGTCCGCGGCACTTCTGCCGCCGCTGCGCTCTACTCGAATCCGAGCGAGAAAGCCGCATCCAGGTCGTGTTTTGAATAGGCACGGAAGGCGATGTGCGTGGTGGTGGCCTGCACGCCCTTGACCTTGGAGAGGCGGTCGGCAATCACATCGGCCAGTTCATCGTGTTTGGCAACGCGAGCCACAGCGATCAAATCCCATTCGCCGGTGACCGAGTAGACCTCGCTGATGCCCTCGATCTCGGAGATTTCCTGGGCGCACTCCGGGATCCGGGTTGCGTCGGTCCGGATGAGAACGAATGCTGTAGCCACTGCACTGCCTTTCTGCTGGAACGGGATCTTTCCTATCACCGAGGTTATTCCACCCGTCGGCCGAAGCGTAGTTTCATGAACAGCGCGGCTAGCGCGCGCCATCCCAGGAGCAGCGCGCCGAGCACCAAGAACGTCACGATCTGGAATGACAGCGCCAGCCCACCGCCTGCCAGGCCGCGCAAGGCGAGACCAACGACCACTGCCGCCAGCCAGACCACGACGCCGGTGGGCCAGAGGGCTGTCGGGCGGCGCCAGGCACGCAAAGCCGCCCAGCCAATCAGTGCCCCGATCAGGAATGGGGTGGCGGTGAGGATGATGCCGGCGACGGCCAGTCCGTGTTCATGCGTGTTTCGGCCTGCTGCAGCAAAAATGACGATGGCGGCCAGATCCAGGGCCAGCGCCCCTGAAGCCAGCGGGCGGCCAGCACGAAGCTGGGGGGAAGTTTCGATCACTACTCCACCCTATCGGCCACTGGCGGGCGTACCATTCGGCGGGAGGGCCGAAGTGCCTGAAAGAAGTGCCTGAAACCAGGGCGGGCCGGAGGGGAGGAACATGAAGCTGGCGCAGGTAGCGCTGGGCGTGCAGGACCTCGCCCGAGCGACTGCTTTCTATACCGAACTGTTGGGCTATCCGCCCGCCGGCATCTTCGATCCTCCGGGGCTGGTGTTCTTCGATCTCGACGGCGTCCGGTTGCTGCTGGAGGTTGGCGCGCCGGTGGCTCTGTTGTACCTCGAGGTGGACTCGGTGCGGGACCAGGTGCAGGAACTGCGCGGCCGCGGAACACCGGTCGTCGAGGAGCCGAACGTGATCTTCCGGCATGCAGATGATGCCTTGGGGCCCGCCGGGACGGACGAGTGGATGGCTTTTGTCCGCGACTCGGAAGGCAATCTGTTGGGCCTAGCCAGTCACGAGCGGGCGGAGTAGCAGGCCTAAGGTTGCGCTGGGTGACACAACCCTGGATACTTGTACCTACCAGTACAAGGAAGCAGGGTTGTATGTATGTCCTGACCGTTGACCAGCGCCGGTCGCGTAGCCGCGAAGATCTGGTTCAGGAGGCTCTTGAAGCCCTGAACAACGATTCCGCGCGTCCGCTGCTCCGCGGGTTTGAACGGACTGCCGGGGATGAGATGCAGGCGGTGGTCGTCGAGGCTTCCGTGGCCGGGGAGATAGCGCTGGACCTGGCTGCCAGCAACAACTGGAGCGTCGGTATCGGCGTGGGCAGGGTTGATGAACCGCTGCCGGACTCCACGCGGGCTGGCTCCGGCGAGGCCTTCGAGCGCGCGCGGGAAGCAGTAACTGCGGCCAAGTTCGCCCCGGGGAACATCGCCGTTTCCGGGGCGAGAGCGGAAGCCGGGCATGCGGAAGCTGTGCTCCAGCTGCTGGTGTCCGTGGCGCGCAAGCGCAGCAAGGAGGCCCGCGAAGCCGGGGAGCTCAGTGACCAGGGACTCACCCAGCAGCAAATCGCGGACCGGCTGGGCATCACTCAGCAAGCTGTCTCTAGCAGGCTGCATAGTGGGCTTTGGCACGAGTGGCGTCGGGGACAATCCGCTGCACAAGCACTGCTGGAAGGAGCTGATCGATGAGCGCTGTGGCACTTGTGGTGCTTTGCTTGGCCGCCGCTGTGGCCGGCCCCATGTATTTTGGGCGGTTTCAGGGCGCCGGCAACCGCTGGCTGTACGCCGCCAGCGCCCTCTCGCTGCTTCTTTTGGGGGGCGCCGCACTGTTGGCGGCGCTGGGACCGGGTGGACTGGGGCCGGTCGCTTATGCCTTGGGCGTGGCGGCGGCCGCGATCGGCGGCGGCCCGGCGACCGTGACCATTCTGCGGTTGTCCTTCAATGCCTCCCACCCGGACAACCACACGGACCCGGAAGAGTCTCCGGTTCTGCGCGGCGGCGCCTGGATCGGAGTCCTCGAGCGGACGGCCATTGCGTCGACTCTGTTGGCCGACTGGCCGGAAGGTCTGGCTGTTGTCCTGGCGGTGAAAGGCTTGGGCCGGTACCCAGAACTCGGCCAGTCCGGGGCTGCCGAGCGGTTCATCCTGGGTACCTTCGCGAGCGTGCTGTGGGCGGCGGCGGCCACCGGAATTGCGGTGCTGGTACGTTGAGCCGGCCTGTGCCGGTCAGTCCTCAAAGCGGGTGGCTGCCGCGCCGGACAGGGGTTCGACGATGGCCTGAGCCACGTCACGAAGTTTGACGTTGCGTGCGTTGGAAGCACGGCGCAGAATTTCCATGGCCTGAAGTTGGCTGCATGAGTTCTGTCCCATGACAATGCCAGCAGCGAGGTTGATGGTGGTGCGGGACTCCAACGCTGCTGCCAAATGTGCCGTCCGGTTGGCCATCCGGTCTATCCGTTCAGCGAGCAGGAGCGGCTTGGCTGCGATGCGCGCATAGGTGGTGGCGGCTGCAAGAACTGCGCCGGAGAAGCCGTGGCCGCTCCGGTGATAGCAGGACACGACCGCGCCTAAGCCGTCGTCGTGCACATGGAGCGGTACAGCCAGGATGGAACCAATTCCCGCCGACGCTGCCTCCGCCATCAACTCGTTCCAGCGGTCCTCCTGTCCGACGTCGCGCACCAGTACGGCGGCGCCGGTGCGCAAGGCGCTCAGGCCCGGGCCGTCGTCGTACTTGGGCTGGTATTCAGCCCACGAAGCCGGGCTGTGTGTGGGGGAGACAGTGCGGTCTCGGGGGCCGCGCAGCACAAGCACGCTGCAGGTCATCTCTCCGTGAGCATCAAGGGCGGCGGCGGCTAGCTGAGCCAATTGGTCAAGGAAGTCCTGCAGATCGTCGCTGACGAGCAGCGCGTCTTGCATCTGGTCGACCAACTGTGCCCCAAATTCGGCCTCGCTCATGGCAGCCACCCCTGCAAGGCGGGCCATCGCCGGTGGGCATCCAGCCCGCGTTTCGTCCGTCCTGAAACATTATGACGTCGTTTGTTGCCCATGTCACACACCTCCTTTTATGATGGTCACCGGTCAAGGAGCGGCCGGGGGAACTCTTGAGGGGACTAACTATGGATCCCAAATTGCGTGTGGTCGTTCGGGTGGACATAGACCGGGAATCCGCCCAGATTGAAGTCCGCGGACATGTGACAACCCGGAACATCGTGGCGCTTTATTCGCTGGTTCGGCGCACCAGTGCCCTAGCGTCCGGCCTGGGCGTCATCATCAACCTGCAGCACGCTCGCATTGAAGCTGCGGCACTTGAGGAGCTGCACAACTGCAGCGAGAGCGAGCATTTGCCCGGTTACGCGGCCCCGGAGGGGGAGGGCTGCCGCCTTCAGATCATCGATCCGCCCGGCACCGGCACCGCCGCAGCCCTAGCTATGGCTGGCTACGCAGGCTGAGCCGGGAGGCCGACAATGACGTTGACCACCGGCGGAGGTTCCGAGCCCCAGCCCAGTCCTGACGTTCCAACGGCGCCCGATTGCCGGCGGTGTGGCACAGACCAATATTTGATCGTCGAGGAATTCACTCCGCTGCGCCTGCTTCCGGACGGCCAGCGGGTGCCGGCGAACGCCAGCTACAGCTGCAGCAGATGCGGTTCCTTCAGCGGGCATGAGGTGCCCGATTCGTGGCGGCCGGTCGGCTGGTTCTGGTACGCCTAAGCCACCTCGCACGTGCAGCACATCCGGTACGTCCATCTCAGGGGAAGGAACCCACTATGCAGAAGATCACACCGTGCCTCTGGTTTGACGGCGAAGCCGAAGAAGCGGCGCAGTTCTACGTCAAACTGTTCAAAAACTCGAATATTCTCGACGTCGCGCACTATGGCGAGAGCGGACCCGGCACGGAAGGCCAGGTCTTGACCGTCGAGTTCGAGTTGGACGGTCAGTGCTTTACTGCGCTGAACGGGGGAGCGCAGTTCAGCTTCAACGAGGCGGTGTCGATGCAGGTCGACTGCGAGGACCAGGCGGAGGTCGACCGGCTATGGGACGCCCTGACCGCCGATGGCGGGGCCGAGGGTCAGTGCGGCTGGCTGAAGGACAAGTACGGGTTGTCGTGGCAAATCATTCCGTCTGCGCTGCCACAGCTGATCGGCGGACCGGATCCGCAGAAAGCCCAGCGCGCCATGGAAGCGATGCTGCAGATGAAGAAGATCGACGTCGACGAACTGCAGCGCGCTTACGACGCCGGGTAGCAGCATCTCCGGTGGGCGCTCCTGCCGTGATGGCGGCGGCCATCCGCAACGGTAGCTTGATAGCCTGACAGCCAGCCCTGATGGTGTCCTGCAGGTTGCCGCTGGTGGCCGATGTGGCCCCAATGCCCTTGTGGCTTATCCCACGCGGGCGTATACCGGAGGTATGTTCAATCCGGTTGGTCCATTGGTGCATTGGCTGGAATTTTTCGCGTGGAGTGTGGCCCTTGTCGGGCTGGTGGTCTTCCTGCTTGCGGCGGATTCCATAGTGCTCTCGCACCCCCACGGCGGACGGCTGACACAGGACCGTTCCAGGCACGTCACGATGCTGGTAGCCGGTTGGCTTGCCGTCATCGGCGCAGTGACTGGATTTGTCCTGACCGCCATGGCTGTGTGGAACGGCGGCTACTGACTGCTCAAGCCTCCTGGCGTTAGCCGCAGATGCCTCAGCGTCCGCGGTTATGTAGTTTCTGCCATCTCCTCTGGCAGCGCAATGACATCCACCAACGCGCCCGACCTCAAGACGGTCATCGGAAACGGAACGCCAATGGCGTCGGCGAAGAGCAGCTTCTGGAGGCTTTCCGCGCTGGAGACATGGCGCCGGCCGGCATCCACTACCAGATCGCCGGGCTTGACCCCGGCACGTTCGGCGGGGGAGCCGGCAATGACCTCAACCACTCTCAGAGCATCCCGCTGACCCGAACGAAGGGCCATGTGCGCCGGCAGGCGTACCGGCGTGCTCACCAGACCAAGGTAGGCGCGCCGAACCCGGCCGCCGCTCATGAGTGCAGAGATGATGCGGCGCGTCGTGGCGTTAATCGGGACCGCCAATCCCAAACCGGTGCCGGCCACGGCGGTATTAATTCCGACCACGCGTCCCTGGCTGTCGGCGAGGGCGCCCCCCGAATTGCCGGGATTGAGCGCTGCGTCTGTTTGAATCACGTCTTCGATCACGTGCCGGCCACGACGCGACCGGGTTGGAATCGAACGTCCTAGGCCGCTGACAACGCCTGCGGTGACCGATCCGGCCAGGCCCAAGGGGTTGCCCACGGCGATGACCAACTGGCCCACTCTCAGCGATTCGGCGTCGCCAAGCTCCGCGGGCGGTGGGGTGTTCGACAGGCCGCGTATGACTGCCAGATCGGACAAGAGATCAGCGCCAATAATCTCGATCTCTGTGACTTCACCGTCGGCGAAGGTGGCAGAGCCCGCTTTAGCGCCCGCAACTACATGTGCATTCGTCAACATAAAGCCGTCTTCGGTGAAGACCACCGCGGAGCCGCTGCCAACGAGAACCCGACTGCCGGGTCCGTTTCTCACTTCGATGGCGGCAACGTGCGGGGTGACGATTCCGGCAACACGCATGACTGTCTGGGAGTAGGTGTCCATCGGATCGTGGTCGGAGGAACGATCCGGGTCTATTCCATTGGTGTCCATGGAATTCCTTGCGTACGTCGGCTGTGATGTTGCAACGAATTGGGGCCCCGAGCTAATCCTGAGACTGCTACGCCGTCAGTGAACGCAGCGACATCCGGAGGCCGGCTTGGGCGGAGCACGCAGCATGCTCTTTCCGGGCCTCGGCGCCGGCCAAGCCTTCGGCGCGCAGGCGGGCCGCCGACCTGACACGCAGGCCGGATAGTGTCGTTGTCGGCTTTCGTATCGTCGATAACCTCAGGGCAAACAGGCTGATTCAGTCGGACTGCTTGCGCAGTGCTGCCCAGGCTTGGAAACCGCCGATGAGGTCGGTCGCATGGACCAGCCCCAGCCGTTGCAGGGTGTGTGCAGCGAGGCTGGAGCTGTACCCCTCATTGCAGACGACCACGATCCGTCGAGCGGGGTTGTCAGCGATCGCGAGCCGGTGGGAGCTGGAAGGATCGAGCCGCCACTCGAGAACGTTTCGGTCAATGACGACGGCTCCCGGAAGTTCACCGTCGCGGTCCAGCTGCTCGACCGGTCGTGTGTCAACAACAAGGGCACCCGCTGCCATCTCCCGCTCAAGTTCCGAAGCGTGACCACGCTCGAGCCCGATCCGGCTCTCACGTAGCAATTGGTTAATCGTCAGAGGCCCGGGGGAGTCGCTCGGATCTGGACTGTGTTGGCCGGTCGCGCCACCGTCGTCGGATGTAGGAAACTGCTTCACTGTTTTCCTTGCTTTGACTGCTGATTGGTCGGTCGTTGCACCATAAAGCCAAATGATGAGCTACTTGGGTCTTCCATATCAAGGGCATGGAGGGAGTCCGGTCACCGGGAGCCGGGATCGAGGCTACAGGCTGGGCACCGCCACCCAGGGAAGCACTACTTGACATAATGTGGATTATCGGCGTTGCATGTAGGGCCGGTGAGGAGCGTTGCGGCGCGGCACAACAGCTAACTCATCATTCACTTACGGCAACCATTCTGGACAGCCGAAGACGCGTAGAAATATTTCCTCCGCAATCGTGCGACGGCGACTGGCCAACCCGAACCCGCGTCTTGCTGCAGCGTCGACAAGGTTGCCACACCGGACGTCCGTGGACGCTGATGCGGTTAGACCGCGGCAACAGGCCGAGTTAACCAGCATCGCGCTGCCGCCTCGTTTTGCGTGGCAGCCTCACTTTCGTATTGCAGCCCTCACAGAATCGGCCGGGCGGGACAATTCGTTTATAGCGAGAACTATGGGCCAGTCCCCGGCTGGCACCGCCCCGCTTGACCTCTGTAGGTTGACATAATCCTGCGCTACCGCTGACCGTCCGCATGACGCAGGATCAGTATTGCGCGTGGGAGTTCAGGCGCCGACGTACGCCGCCAGATGCTTACCGGTCAGGGTGGAACGGTCAGCAACCAGTTCGGCGGGCGTTCCTTCGAAGACGATCCGGCCGCCCTCATTGCCGGCGCCCGGACCTAGATCGATGATCCTGTCCGCGTGCGCCATCACAGCCTGGTGGTGCTCAATGACGATGACAGATTTTCCGGAGTCCACCAGCCGGTCCAGCAGGCCGAGCAATTGTTCGACGTCGGCCAGGTGAAGTCCGGTGGTCGGCTCGTCGAGGATGTAGATGTCGCCCTTTTCAGCCATTTGCGTGGCCAGCTTGAGCCGCTGCCGTTCTCCCCCGGACAATGTGGTGAGCGGCTGGCCCAAGGTGAGGTAGCCGAGGCCGACGTCCGCCAGTCGGTCCAGAACCTTATGCGCGGCCGGAGTACGCGCCTCGCCGGAGCCGAAGAACTCCTCGGCCTCGGTCACGGACATCGCCAGCACTTCCGCGATGTTCTTCTCCCCCAGCGTGTACTCCAACACCGCCGCCTGGAAGCGCTTGCCTTCGCATTCCTCGCAGGTCGACTCGACGGTCTCCATGATGCCGAGCTCTGTGTAGATAACACCGGCACCGTTGCAGACCGGGCAGGCGCCCTCCGAATTTGAGCTGAAGAGCGCCGGCTTGACGCCATTGGCCTTCGCAAATGCTTTCCGGATCGGCTCGAGCAGCCCGGTGTAGGTTGCCGGGTTGCTGCGCCGCGAACCGCGGATCGCACCCTGGTCGACCACCACCACGCCCTCGCGGCGGGCGACGGATCCGTTGATCAGCGAACTTTTGCCGGAACCGGCGACCCCTGTCAGGACGCAGAGAACTCCCAGCGGGATATCGACGTCGACGCCTTGCAAGTTGTTTGTGGTGGCGCCGCGGACCTCCAGGGCGCCCTTGGGATCGCGCACGGTTTCTTTGAGAGTGGCCCGGTCATCGAGGTGCCGGCCGGTCAGCGTGTCGCTGGCACGCAACCCGTCCACGCTGCCCTCGAAGACCACCTCTCCGCCCGCAGTCCCGGCGCGCGGGCCAAGGTCGACCGCGTGGTCGGCAATCGCGATGGTCTCCGGCTTGTGCTCCACCACCAGCACAGTGTTGCCCTTGTCCCGCAGCTGCAGCAGCAGCTGGTTCATCCGCTCGATGTCGTGCGGGTGCAACCCAATGGTGGGCTCGTCGAAAACATAGGTCACATCCGTGAGGGAAGAGCCGAGATGCCGGATCATCTTGGTACGCTGCGCCTCTCCCCCGGACAGGGTGCCCGAGGGCCGATCCAGGGAAAGGTAGCCGAGGCCGATTTCCCTGAATGAGTCGAGCAGGTGCTGGAGCCCGGCGACCAACGGGGCCACCGAAGGCTCATCCAGCTCCCGGACCCAGTCGGCGAGGTCGGTAATCTGCATCGCGCAGAGGTCGGCGATGTTCCGCCCCCGGATCTTCGACGACAGCGCCTCCTGGGCCAGCCGGGTGCCGCCGCAATCGGGGCAGGTCGCGAAAGTGATCGCCCGGTCCACGAAGGCCCGGACGTGGGGCTGCATCGCCTCACGGTCCTTGGAGAGCATCGACTTCTGGATTTTGGGGATCAGCCCTTCATAGGTGAGGTTGATGCCCTCCACCTTGATCTTGGTGGGCTCGGCGTAGAGCAGCTGGTGCAGCTCCTTCTTGGTGTACTTGCCGATGGGCTTCTCCATCGGCAACCCGGCACCGCTGAAAATCCGGCCGTACCAGCCGTCCATGCTGTAGCCGGGCACAGTCAGCGCGCCCTCCGAAAGCGACTTGGTGTCGTCGTAGAGCGCGGTCAGATCGAAGTCACTCACCGAGCCCATGCCCTCACAGTGCGGGCACATGCCGCCCAGCCTGTGGAACGTGGCCTTTTCGGCCTTGGTCTTGCCCCCGCGTTCCACGGTGATGGCACCGCTGGCCTTCACAGACGGAACGTTGAACGAATACGCATTGGGTGAGCCGATGTGCGGGTCCCCCAGCCGGCTGAAAAGGATCCGCAGCATCGCGTTGGCATCCGTCACCGTTCCGACAGTGGACCGCGGGTTGGCACCCAGCCGTTCCTGGTCGACGATGATCGCCGTGGTCAGGCCTTCGAGCACGTCAACCTCGGGCCGAGCCAACGTGGGCATGAAGCCCTGCACGAAGGCGCTGTACGTCTCGTTGATCATCCGCTGGGACTCCGCGGCGATGGTGGCGAACACCAGCGAACTCTTGCCCGAGCCGGAGACTCCGGTGAAGACGGTCAGGCGGCGTTTGGGGATCGCTACGCTGATGTCCTTGAGGTTGTTCACGCGGGCGCCCTGCACGGTGATCAGGTCGTGGCTGTCTGCGGCGTGCATCGGCCGCGGCTGCGAGTCCGTCGTCGTGGCCGTGCTCATCGTGTCTCCATCCGTAGTCCGGGATCACCGTTGCGGTCGCTGACGGTGAAAATATCCATGACGGTAATGCTAGCCGTGGCACGGAAGCCGGCGCTTCTCCATTCCTGACCGGTCTGGCCGGCAGCCCTCGTCTGCACCCCGGTGCGCCCCAGGCCCCGTTCTGTCAGGCGGAGGTCTCGCCGACTGCCGCCAACGCTTTGCGTGCGCGGACCAGCGGTCCGCTGATGTTCAAGTCGTCGGCCAGCCGGTCGAGCCGTTCCGCGTGGCCGCTGTCCGGTGCCCTGAGACGGCCGTCAAAGCTTCCGAGGTCCAGGTCCCGGATTACGTTGACAACGGTGGGCGCGACCTTGAGGTAGTCGGCGGACTCGGCAATCTTGGCCCGGAAGCGCGCGGACATGGGGGCCTTCGGGTCTGCTGCCGCAGCGACGATCCCGTCCAAGCTGCCATAGTCCTTCAGCAGCCCTGCCGCCGTCTTGTCGCCGATGCCGGACACCCCGGGAAGGCCGTCGGAGGTGTCTCCGCGCAGCGTGGCGAAGTCCGCGTACTGGACAGGCAGCACGCCGTACTTGCGCACTACAGAGACGTCCGTCAGGACCTCCAGATTGCTCATGCCCCGTGCGGTGTAGATCACGCGGACGTCCCGTTCGTCGTCCACCAGTTGGAACAGGTCCCGGTCCCCGGTCACGATGTCGACGGGAACCTCGGCTTGGGCTGCCAGGCTGCCGATCACGTCGTCGGCCTCATGATGGTCAGCTCCGACGACGGCGAGTTCGAGTGCGGCGAGCACCTCGCGGATCAACGGCAATTGGGCCACCAGTCCCGGCGGAGTCTCTTCGACGTCGATGCCGCCCGGCACGGTGGAGGCAACGCGGTGGCGTTTGTAGGTCGGAATCAGCTCCACCCGCCAGGAGGGACGCCAGTCGTTGTCCCAGCAGGCAACCAGGTGGGTGGGCCGGTAGTCGGTGACCAGCCGGGCCACAATGTCGAGCAGCCCGCGCACGGCGTTCACCGGTGTGCCGTTCTTGGCCTTGATCGAGTCGGGCAAGGCGTGGAAGGCCCGGAAATACAGCGATGCAGTGTCAAGGAGCATGAGTCGTTCGTCCACAAGTTGCCCTTTCGCTGCTGGCCAGGACCAAGTCCACCGGAGTTGGTACTACCTTAGTGGCATGGATCACGGCAGCCGGAGGAACTGGAGTTGTTCGGTGTTGCTGTTGACAGCGGCAGCCTTGCTGACTGCATGTACCCGCGCACCCGCGGACCTGTCCCCCGCCACCCCGGCGGCCAACCATCCCGTGTCCGCAGCCGTGGACCAAGGCCGCGCTCACTACACGGACCGTGTGGTCAACCTGCTGATCACCAACATTTCCCGAGAGCCCTTGCTCGTGACGTCAGCCAGCCTGCATTCACCGCTGTACGACGGAGCTGCGGACTGGAAGCCCACACGCATCGGCGGGACCAGGGTCTCGGCCGGCTCAACGGTCAGCCTTCCGGCGGAGCTGCCGCCAGCGAAGTGCTCGGCCGGGCAGCCAGCCGAGGCTGCGGCACATCGGATAACGGTGACGATGGACAGTGAGCCGTCAGGGCTGAGCACAGTGCAAGTCCAGGCCAGCGATCCGCACAACGTCCTCTTCCGCAACCACTCCGACGACTGCTTGGCGCAGGCTGCAGCTGCGGTGGCAGAACTCCGGATTGACCGGACGCTGGAAGTGTTGCCAGGCAGTGGCTCGGCAGTCGTTGGAATAGATGTGCAGCCGTCCGGCGGGGAGGATTCAATGGTCATCGAGTCTATTGGCACCACCACGCTGCTGGACGAGGACGCCAAGCATGCGTGGCCCAGGAACCTCCGCGTGCACGGAACGGAGCCGGCGTCCCGCCTGAGCCTGCACATCGTGCCGATGCGCTGCGACCGGCATGCCCTCACCGAGGACAAGCTGGGCACCAAGATTCCCGTGACCGTAACAACCGGGAGCCGGCACGGCATCCTGCGGCTGAACGCCGGGCACGACTTTGACCGGGCGGTGTACCGTTTCATCACCGAAGCCTGTGCCGCTAGGGGCCAGACGGGGTGACGGCCGGCGGCGGCCTGCGGCGGCGGCCTGCGCCGGGCGCCTAGCGGCGTCGTGCCACCGCCTAAACTGACAGCTGTGACCGACTACTCTGCAGAGCAACTGCGCGATCTAGTCCAGGCTTTGGCCGGCTCCGGCGAACCTGCCCCCATCCTGCAAATCGGCGACCCGGTGCTCCGCCGCCCGGCCGCGGTGTTCGACGGGCAACTGGACGCAGCCGACCTCAGCGCCCTGTTGGAGCTGATGCGCGGGACCATGCGCGCTGCCCCCGGGGTCGGACTGGCCGCTCCGCAAATCGGCGTCCCGCTGCGGATTGCGGTCCTTGAAGACACGTTCGACGCGGGGCCTGAGGTGGCCGAAGCCCGTCAGCGCGCCCCACTCCCCTACTTCGCGATCATCAATCCCTCCTACCGCGCCATCGGCGAGGAAACGGCGGCCTTCTACGAGGGATGCCTGTCCTTCGCCGGATACCAAGGCGTGGTGGAACGGCACAGAAGCGTGGAGCTGGACTACGACCAGCCCGACGGCGGCCACCGGCGCGAAAACTTCACCGGCTGGCAGGCCAGGATCGTGCAGCACGAGACGGACCATCTGTCCGGCACCATCTACGTGGACAAAATGCTGCCCCGCTCGCTCTGCGGCAACGCCGAATACGTCCGCTACTGGGCGCAGCCAACGATTGATCGGGCACGCGCCGGCTTGAACTTCTAGCCGGCGCCCGAGCCGGAGGCGGCACTACGTCCGAGCAGCGGCTTCCGCCCCGGCGACGGCCGCGGCCTCGCCGTCGTTGTTCTGCTGGGTTGGAAGGTAGGTTGCCTACCACCGCAGGATCTCGTCGAAGCGCTGCTTCCGGTGCCACGGGGTGCCGGCACGCGACAACTCATGGTTCTCGCCGGGGAAGATCAGCAGCTGGGTGGGGATGCCGCGCTGCTTCAGTCCCACGTAGTAGCGCTGGGCCTGTTCCAACGGACAGCGCAGGTCCTCTTCGGAGTGGATGACGAACACCGGGGTGCGCACCGCATCCAGCTGGGCAAACGGATTCTGGCCGCGGACCTGGTCCGGATCGCTGCCGGTGTATTCGTCGGAGAAGAACCAGCCGATGTCTGAAGACCCCACGAACGACGGCGGGTCCAGATAGCCGCGCTCCACGATTGCCGCGGCGAAGCGATGGTCCTGGGACACCGTCCACGCGGTCAGATAGCCGCCGTAGGAGCCGCCCATGACGCCCTGCCGCTTCCCGTCCAGCTGTGGGTACTTTCCGACGGCTCCTTCCAGGAACGCCAGCACATCCGCCATATCGACCGTCCCCATGGCGCCCTTGATCGCCCGGCCGTGCGTCTGTCCGTAACCGGCGGAACCGCGCGGATTGCACATCACGACGGCGTAGCCCGCCTGGGCATAGACCTGCGCTTCATCGAACACCTCCCAGCCGTACTGTGCGAACGGCCCGCCGTGGATGTTCAGCAGCACGGGATGCGGCCCGTCGCCTTCGGGCAGCAGCACCCAGCCGTGCACCGGGTAGCCGTCCGCGGAGGCAAAGACCTCCTCGCGCGGTTCGCCAATGCCGGTGCCGCGCAAGGCGGCGGAGAAATCGGTCAATCGGGACAAGCCTGCGCCGGACACCAGTCCCAGGTCCCCTGCCGTCCCGGCGTCGGAAAAACTGACCACGGTCCGGCCGGCGGCGCGGGCGGCCGCCGCGACGTTCAGCGGCCCGTCGACCAACATCTTGACGCCGCCGGCGGCCGAGACTTCCAGCAGTTGCGCCGCACCCCGGTGCCGGTTCACGGCCAGCACTGACTCCGGCCCGGCGGAGACCAGCCCGCCCTCGGCCAGGTCCAAGGTCTCCGGATCGGTCAGCCGCCGCACGTCCTGCGGAGCGTGGACGGGAGCCACATACAGTGCGGTGTTCCGGGCGACGAAGTCGGTCCCGCTGCCGATCGAACTGCCCAGGTAGAACAGCCAGGCGCCGTCGTCACTCGGCCGCGGGGCGCCGGTGCTCAGCGTCTCGCCGGACAGATTGGACATGAGCCGCCGCTGACCGCCGGAGGCCTCCGGTTCCAGGGCATACACGTCGCGTCGCAGATCCTCGTCGGCACTGTCGTGGAGGGCAGCGGTGAAGTAGAGCGTCCGGCCGTCAGGGCTGAAAGCCGGGCTGTCGTGGTCGGCGTCCGCGTTGGTGAGCTGCCGGGCCGGGGCCACAGCGGAGAACTCTGCGCCGGCATCCTCGGTGGCCTTCCGCGCCCGGCCCACCGGCGCAACCGTCGGTTCGGCCTGCAGATCCGGGGCGTCCACGATGAACAAGTGGCTGCGCTTGTCACCGGTATAGCCGGCGCCGTTCATCCGGTACTTGAAGCCGGTGACCAGCCGGGCGTCCTCGGCGCCGGGGCCCACGCCATCCACCGTGCCGTACCGACCCTCCGCCGCGACGCGGGCGGCGAAGACCAAGCGGCCGGAGTCCGGCGCCCAGACGAAAGCCGAGACACCCAGTTTCTGCTCGGTGACGGCCACTGGCTCTCCGCCGCGGCTGTCCACCACCATCAACTGCGGCGGCTCCCCCGGTCCCGCCGCCCGCAGGAAAGCCAGCGAACCGCCGTCGGGAGAGTAGGCCGGGGCGGTGTCCCTAAAGCCGCGGGACAGGCGGCGCGAGGCACCGCCGTCAGCAAGGGGAACTTCCCACAATTGCCCTACATAGCTGTCCGAGGCAAAGTCCGGATGCGTGACGGCAACAGCCGCGCGGCTACCGTCCGGATGGAGTGTCGGGGCGGACAACGAATTAAATAAAGCAATGTCTTCAGATCGCACGCTTGTGAGCCTAGTCTCATCGCCGAGCGGGAGCCAGCCAGCGCTCACCGCTTTGCCTAGGATGGAGCATGCCCTCCGCCGAACACCCCTTGGATCTGATTGCGCTGATGCTTTGCCCGGTTTGCGGCGAACAGCTGGAAGCCGCCGGGCAGTTTCCGGCCCAGGGCCTCCGGTGTGCGGCAGGCCACCAGTACGACGGCGCCCGGCAGGGCTACGTCAACATGCTCACCGGCCGCGGCACCCGGTTCATCCCGGATACCGCCGAGATGGTGGCCGCCCGCGACGCCTTCCTGGGTGCCGGGCATTACGCTCCGCTGGCCCGGCAGTTGGCCGCGACCGCCGGCACGCTGCTGGCCGGAACGCCGGCTCCGGTGCTGCTGGACGCCGGTGCGGGCACCGGGTACTACCTCGAGGCCGTGCTGCGAAACCTGCCCGGCGGCCGGGCACTGGCGCTGGATCTGTCCAAGTTCGCGCTGCGCCGGGCTGCCCGGGCCGTGCCGAACGCCTTGTGCGTGGTCTGGGACCTGTGGAAGCCGCTGCCGCTGGCCGCGGGCAGCACCGACCTGATCCTGAACGTCTTTGCGCCTCGGAATCCGGCCGAGTTCGCCAGGGTGCTCAAACCGGGCGGGTATCTGGTGGTGGCCACTGCCGCGCCGGGGCACCTGGACGAACTGCGCGCAGTGGTACCGCTGTTGGCGGTCGATACCGACAAGTCGGAGCGGCTGGGCGAAACGTTGGGCGATTCATTCGCCGAAGTCGAATCGTCGGCACTCCAGGTGCCGCTTCGGCTGGGCGCCGAGGATATGGTGCGGCTGGTCATGATGGGGCCTAACGCCCACCATGTCGACGCGGAAAAAGTCCGTGCCGCCGCGGCCGCAGGGGCAGCCGATGGGCAGCTGCCGGTGACCGGTCGTTTTACCGTGACGACGTATCGGCGCCGCGGCTAGGCACGCAACCGCGTGCCGTCGAGTTAGTCGCGGACGGGATCGGCGCAGGTCTGCTTTCGAGCGCCAGGGGTCAGGTCAACGAACATCCACTTCAGGAACAGTTGGATCAGGGGTCCGATGGCCAGGACGAAGACCAGCGTGCCGAGCCCGACGACGCCGCCGAGCAGCCAGCCTGCCAGGGTCACCGCCGCTTCGATTCCCGTCCTGACAATCCAGACCTGCCACCCGGTGACTGCATGCAGGCCGGTCATCAGGCCGTCGCGAGGTCCGGGTCCAAGTCCGGCCCCGATGTACAGGGCGCTTGCGGCTGCCAGCAGCAGCAAGCCTGAACCGAACGACAGCACCTGCGCGGCGAGGTGATGCCAGTGCGGAATGACCAGCAGGCCGATGTCGGCGAAAAAGCCGACCAGCAGTGCATTGGCGATGGTGCCCGCACCCGGCTTCTGCCGCAGCGGGAGCCACAGCAGCAGCACGAGCGCGCTGATTGCCACCGTCGCCCAGCCAAAGCTCATGCCCGTGGCGCGGGCAATGCCTTGGCTCAGCACGTCCCATGGCGCGGAGCCGAGATTGCCGCGGATCATCAGCGCGATGGCGATGCCATAGGCGAAGAGTCCGGCAAACAGGCGCAGTGTCCTGAGTGCCAGCCGGTTGCTGGTCAGGACGGACTGCATGGCGGGCTCTCAGATGCGCGGCAGGGCGCGGTATATGGCACCGCACCATCCTATCCAGCAGGACGCCTTGACCCGCCGGGCGCCGCCGTTCCGGTCACAACTTGGCCACGATACACCCAATACCGCACGTAAGTGGCGAAATTCACGGCGCAGCGTCCCGCCGTCGGGCATGATGGAGGTATCAAGGGCAGCAGCAGCTCGCGGTGGGGGCCTGCGTGGCACGATGCAGGCTGAGGACACGGCGGCTGCTCCAACATCAGGGAGTGCTGATGATCGAATGGATTGTCGCTAACAGCTGGGTACTCTGGCTGGTCGTGTTTCTGATTCTGGCCATCGTCGAAATGATGACGCTGGACCTGTTCTTCATCATGATGTCCTCCGGCGCGCTGGTTGCTTTGTTCGGAGCCCTGCTCGGACTGCCTTTCTGGCTTCAGGTGGTCGTCTTCTGTGTTGTCGCCCTGCTGATGGTGCTTTTCGTGCGGCCGGTCGCGCTGCGACATCTACGCAGTGGGCCGCGGGACCTGGCCACAAACGTGGACCGGCTGATCGGCGAATCGGCCATGACGCTCGAATCCGTCACCGACCACTCCGGCGTGGTCAAGATCGGCGGCGACACCTGGACTGCCAGGTCTGCGGACGGATCAGCCATTCCGGCAGGCCAGCGCGTTTCGGTGGCCCGGATCGAGGGCGCTACCGCCGTCGTGACACCGCACCGCGCAGACGGGCCGCTCCCGGCCCAGTAAACCCGCGCCGGACTGGATTCCGGCGCGGCGAGCCACTGACACCACTCTTAGAGGGGAACTATGGATAGCAATCTCGCAATCTGGATCGTGCTGCTGGTCCTGATCTTGTTCGTCGTGATCGTACTGGTCCGGGCCGTACGGATCATCCCCCAGGCACGCGCCGGCGTCGTGGAGCGTCTGGGCAAGTACCAGCGCACCTTGAACCCCGGACTAACCATCCTGATCCCCTTCGTGGACCGGCTGCTGCCGCTGCTGGATCTGCGCGAACAGGTTGTGTCCTTCCCGCCGCAGCCGGTGATCACCGAAGACAACCTCGTGGTCTCCATCGACACCGTGGTCTATTTCCAAGTCACCGATGCCCGTGCTGCGACCTACGAGATCGCCAACTATATCCAGGCCGTTGAACAGCTGACCACCACCACCCTGCGCAACGTGGTCGGCGGCTTGAATCTGGAAGAGGCGCTCACTTCCCGTGACCAGATTAACGGCCAGCTGCGCGGAGTCCTGGACGAAGCCACCGGCCGCTGGGGCATCCGCGTTTCGCGCGTGGAACTCAAGGCGATTGATCCGCCCCACTCCATCCAGGATTCGATGGAAAAGCAGATGCGGGCCGAGCGCGACCGCCGTGCGGCCATCCTGACCGCCGAAGGCACCAAGCAGTCCCAAATCTTGACCGCCGAGGGTCAGCGCCAGGCGGCCATCCTTGCGGCTGAAGGCGATGCCAAGGCGGCCATCCTGCGGGCCGATGGCGAAGCCCAGGCCATCCAAAAGGTGTTCGACGCTATCCACAAGGGCAACCCCACTCAAAAACTGCTGGCCTACCAGTACCTGCAGACGCTCCCCAAGCTTGCCGAAGGCGAATCGAACAAGCTCTGGATCATCCCCAGCGAGGTCGGCGAAGCGCTCAAGGGCATTGGCAGCGTGCTGGGCGCCGCGGCGCCGGAGAGCGGCGCACCGGCCGTTTCCACGGCCGACGCTGAGCCGCGCGCCTAGGTCCCGGGGCGGCAACAAGGCCAGAACCGGGAGCCCGGGGTGTGCGCTAGTCCGGGCCCCCCGGGGCTGCCTGTTCGGTTAACCGGAAACACCGATGCGGACTATAATGGGTGGTTTGCCGGGAAGTTGCCGCTCATAACCATCCTTGACGTGGAGCAGATTGGCATTATCATCTGCGACCGGGAACAGACGGCCGCCCGCCAACGTTGAGGGTGTTAGCGAGCCATCGCGGACGTAGTGCAACCACCAGGTCCGCCACAAGACAAGAGGGAGAGATCATGAGCGATCGTAGCCTGCGGGGTATGCGCCTCGGAGCGCAGAGTATGGAGACTGAATCCGGTGTTGAGCCGGCTCCGCGCCAGCGCGTTGAGTACCGTTGCGAGGATGGCGAGCAGGTGTTCGTCACTTTCGCTGCAGAGGCCGAGATCCCCGCAGTCTGGGTCTCCAAGTCCGGCAAGGAAGCACTCCTCGTCAATGGAGAAAGGCCCGTTGACCCGAATGCCAAGCCGGTGCGCACCCATTGGGACATGCTTTTGGAACGCCGCAGCGTCGAGGAACTCGAACAGATTCTCGAAGACCGCCTGACCAAGCTCCGCGAACGCCGCGGGGAACGGCGCACTGCTTAAGGCTCTGACTCTAAAGTTCTAAAAATAGAAGGGAGCAACCCGGCATCCGGGTTGCTCCCTTCTATTGCGTCTGCGCGGATCAGGCCCGCTTGGCGCGAAGCCTGCGCCACTTGTCGGCAATCCCCCACTTGGTCACCAGGACAATCGACTCGGCCACAATCGCACCGCTCATTTTTGAGTCGCCGTACTCGCGTTCAACAAAGGTGATGGGCACTTCGCGGACCGCCAGTCCGGCCTTCAAGGTCTGCCAGGTCAGATCGATCTGGAAGCAGTAACCAACAGATTCGACCGCAGCAAGATCGATGGTGCGCAGGGTCTGGGCCTTGAAGGCGTTGTAACCGCCGGTGATGTCGCGGATGGTCACGCCCAGCATGAGACGCGAGTACAGGCTGCCGGCCAAGGAGATGGCTTTGCGGTGGATCGGCCAGTTGACCACCTTCCCCCCGGAGATCCACCGGGAGCCCTTAGCCATGTCGGCGCCCTCGTGCAGCGCGGACAGCAACCGGTCCAGTTCCTCTGGTTGATGGGAGCCGTCGGCGTCCATCTCCACCAACACGTCGTAGCCGGCGTCGAGGCCCCAGCGGAAGCCGGCGATGTAGGCTGCGCCCAGGCCGGCTTTGCCTTCTCTGTGGAGTACGTGGATGGCGGAATCCTCAGCGGCCATCCGGTCGGCGAGGGCGCCGGTGCCGTCGGGGGAATTGTCGTCGACCACCAGGATGTCGGAGCCGGGTTCGGCGGAGCGGAGGCGGGCTACTGTCTTCGGGAGGGACTCAATCTCGTTGTACGTCGGGATGATGGTGACGACCCGCACTCAGTGGCCTTTCGAACGTTGTGCTGCAAACCGCAGATTTCATGACGCGCCAGATGCCCGGTGGGCTCCCACGTCGACGGTCCAGTATAGGCCATCGCCCGGCCGGGCAGGTGGCAGGACGCCCCTGCGGCCGGAGCCGAGAGCCGGAGCCGAGAGCCGGAGCCGGGAGGAAGGGGGCGGGTAGGTCCGCATGCCTTCGGGCCACGAAAGCAAACCTACAGGGGAACGCAGACATGTTTTCTACTGACATGCGGACCTACCCTGGAAGTGCCGGTTCGTCAAGGGGCAAAGGGAGTAACCGCACAGAAGCGGGATACCGCCAGCTGCCACTCTCCCCGGCACGGGCCGGAATCCGCGAAGAAATACCGGCCCACTGAGAGTTCAGCCTACTGGCTATGTTCGAAGTGTCAATACCGCTCTGACCTGCGGTTTTGTCCAAACGTGCACGTCAGAGCAGGGCTTCTTGAGCAGAAATTAAACATTTCATTCAGATTTTCGTGTTCCCTGTCCAGGCACCAACTTATCGCCTCGGCCTCTAAAGCGCGTCGTGAAGGGTTATTCCGTTCACCACAGTCCGGACACATTCCGGCAATGTGCCGTTGTCCAGCGACGGGAGCATCGGGGTTCCCGCGCGCGCGTCCGTGCTCCAAGCGGACACCCGCGAGTCCGGCGTCTGGATGGACAACTCTTCAGCGTCCCAGATGGCGAAGGTAGCCGGCGTCCCCGGAGCCAACTGCCCCTCCATTGGGTTGCGCTCCCCTGCGGCCCGCCAGCCTGCGCGCGTGTGCGCCAGGAACGCTGCCCGTGCGGACATTTGCTCGCCGCGATTGTGGTGCTCCAGACAAGCCTTCACGGTGGCCCACGGGCTTTGTTCTGTCACGGGGGCGTCGGAACCGATGGCAACGGGGACGCCGGCGGTCTGCAAAGTTCCCACGGCGTTCATCGCCAGTGCCGCCTCGGCTCCAAGCCGGGTGGCATACATGCCCTCGGCGCCGCCCCAATACGCGTCAAAGAGCGGCTGCATGCTGGCCGTCACCCCGTGTTGCAGCAACCGCTCCAGGGCGCCGTCGGGCAGCATTTCCAGGTGCTCCAGACGCGGGCGGGCAGATCGCACCGCAGCCTGTCCGATGCGTCCTGCGGCCAGATCCAAGGCATCGAGCACCCGGAGGAGGGCGGCGTCGCCAATGACGTGAAACCCGGGTTGGATGCCTGCTCCTGCCGTCAACTCCAGATGCCGCGCAGCTGCCTCGGTCTCCAGGTACAGCGACCCATGTTCTCCGGACCTGTCAGCGTACCCGGCACTGACCGCCGCGGAATGGGATCCGATTGAGCCGTCCATGGTCAGGTCGCCGCCAAGCCCGCGCAGGCGCCCGGAAAAGCGCTCCATGGTTTCGCTGACCTGGGCGGAGGAGGTCATCAGCTCTCCCCAATACGGCAGGATCCTGGGCCCGGGTTCCGCATCGCTCAGCGCGAGCAAGCCCAGCAGGTCCTCGGCAGGTCCCAACTGCGGTGCGGCCATTTCCGTCAGCGCGACGTATCCGCGGGAAGCAGCGTGCTGCAAAGCCCTGCGCTGGAGTTCTTCCCGCCTGCTGGCATCAGGGGTCTGCACGGCGTGCCTGGCTCGTTCCAGAGCCGGCCCGCTGATGGTGCCGTCGCCGGTCCAGCCGGGCAGCTCTGCTAAGGCCAGCCGCGCCGCCAGTGCAGCGGAGACGACTGCGGAATGGACATCCACCCGGGTCAGGAATACCTCTGCCCCCTGCGCGGCACGGTCCAGTTCGGCAGCGCTCGGTGCACGGTTCTCCGGCCACTGGGTTTCGTCCCAGCCGTGACCCAGCACGGGCGCGGCGTTCTGTCGGGCAGCGGCCGCGACGGCGTCGAGCAGTTCCCCCAGCGATGCACAGCCGGATAGCTCCAGCGAGAACAAGGCGAGGCCGGTCTGGGTCACGTGCGCATGCGAATCCACGAACCCGGGGGCCACCAGCCGTCCGCCCAGATCGACGATCCGCATGGTGCTGTCCGCGATGGACGTGGCGGCGTGCTCGGAGCCGATCCACGCCACGGCGCCGCCGTCGACGAGCATCGCGGTGGCGTACGGGTCGGCGGCACTGTAGACGCTTCCATTGCGGTACATCGTGAGACCAGTAGCGGCGGGCAGGGCGGATTTACTCATGGGGATCCTTTCGGTGGTGCAGCGAGGGCCGGGCTATTCGGCCACGGCAGCGTACGCAACGACGCCGCGGCGGACCTGGCCGATGGCCTGCCTGCCGCGCGCCGCGAGCTGTGAATCGATGTGAGGAACCTTGACCAGCTGGTCCAGCAGGTCGATCACCTGCTTGGCCCACCGGACAAAGTCGCCGGCAGCCAAATCCGTTCCCTTGAGCGCAGTCTGCAGGGAGCGGCCGCTCGCCCACTTGTACATCGGCCAGACGAGACCCAGCTCCGGCTCCCCGCTTAGCGGCAACCGGTGCTGTTCCTCAAGGTCGGTCAGCTGCGACCATTCGCGCACGGCGATGGTGACCGCAGCTTCCATCCCCGGCGAGGGCATCTTGGGCCGGATGCCGGCCTCTTCACGCTTTGCCTGGTAGACCAGGCAGGAGACGAAGGCTGCCAGTTCTGCGGCGGTGAGCCCCACGAAGGCGTCCTGTTCCAAACAGAGCGCCACCAACAGGTCGCGGTCGCCGTAAATCCGCCGGAGGCGTTCTCCTGCCGGGCTGATGGCCACGCCGTCGCCGCCGGTCTCCAGATAGCCGTAGCTGTCCAGTACTTGGCAAACGCGGTCGAAGGTCTTGG
The DNA here is from genome assembly GCF_059091865.1 of Arthrobacter sp. B0316-1-20. NCBI lineage: Bacteria > Bacillati > Actinomycetota > Actinomycetes > Micrococcales > Micrococcaceae > Arthrobacter > Arthrobacter sp. B0316-1-20. The sequence goes on from NZ_JBNHHC010000002.1 coordinate 392,752, forward strand.
CGATGGTGTTGGTCCGGCCCTGGATCTGCGAGACGAGCTGGTCGGTCTCCTTGCGGAGATTCCACCACCGCTCGGCCCAGCGGGCATGGTCCTCACGGTCGCTGCAGCCGTGGCAAGGATGGGCCTTGAGCTTGCGGCGCAGGTCGTTGATCTGGCGCTCGGCCTGTTGCCCGCCGGGCACAACAAAGTCCCGGTGCTCGGTTCCGCGCCGCGGAGGACGCTTGTCATGCAGGGCATTGCGCAGCGAGGAGGCCAGATCGCGGCGTTCCTTGGGGCTGCGCGCATTGAACGTCTTGGGAATGCGGATGCTGGAAAGGACCTCCACTGGGCCTTGGAAATCGTCAACCGAGATGCGCCGGATGTGCTTTTCCTGCGTCAGTACCGTCGGGCGGGGTTCGCGGGCTGATTCGTCCCGGTCCAGCACCACCGCGTAGCCCAGGCTCCGTCCGGCCGAGATGTCGATGATGTCGCCGCGGCGCAGCCGGTCCAGCGACGTTGCCGCCGCCGAGCGAAGATGCCGGGACTGAGTGCGGGAGGCGCGCTTCTCGACGTCGTTCAGTTCCCGGCGCAGCCGCGCGTACTCGGTGAAGTCGCCCAAATGGCAGCTCATTGCCTGTTCGTAGCCGGCCAGTGATTCTTCCCGGCTGCGGACCTGCCTGGCCAGGCCGACCACCGAGCGGTCGGCCTGGAACTGCGCGAACGAGCTTTCCAGGATCTCGCGGGCGGGACCGCGGCCGAACTGGGCAATCAGGTTGATGCTCATGTTGTAGGTGGGCCGGAAACTGGAATTCAGCGGATAGGTTCGCCGCGAAGCCAGGCCAGCCACCGCCCCCGGGTCGGTACCGGGCTGCCACAGCACCACGGCATGGCCTTCGACGTCGATGCCCCGCCGCCCGGCGCGGCCGGTCAGCTGCGTGTACTCCCCCGCCGTGATGTCGACGTGTGCCTCGCCGTTGAACTTATCCAGTTTCTCCAGCACCACCGACCGGGCCGGCATATTGACGCCCAGCGCCAGCGTCTCGGTGGCGAAGACGGCGCGCACCAAGCCGTCGGCGAAAAGCTTCTCCACCACTTCCTTGAACGTGGGCAGCATGCCGGCGTGGTGGGCCGAAAACCCGCGGGACAGCCCCTCGCGCCAAGTCCAGAAGCCAAGGACGTCCAAGTCCTCTTCGGCAATGTCCTGTACGGCTTCGTCCACCCGGCGGACGATGGCGCCGCGTTCCTTCTCCGTGGTCAAAATCAGCCCGGACTCAAGGCACTGCTTCACCGCGGCGTCACAGCCGTTGCGGGAGAAAATGAAGGTGATGGCTGGCAGCAGCCCTTCGCTGTCCAGCTTGGAGATGACCTGCGGGCGGCTGGCGCGCCGGATCCGGGTCAGCGCCTGCCGCGGGGGCTCGGGGGCACGCCGACCGCGTCGTCCGCCGGATCGGCCCCAGTTGGCGCTGCGGTTGAGCTTGTGCTCGGCCGAGGCCAGCTTCAGCAGCTCAGGGTTCACTTCATAGGCCCGGCTGCTGCCGGTTCCGGATTCCGGCACCGATTCATCGAAGGCGACGTCGCCGGCGAACAGATCGAACAGGTCGGAGCCCACCATCACGTGCTGCCACAGCGGCACCGGCCGGTGTTCGGACACCACTACGTCGGTGTCGCCGCGGACGGTGTCCAGCCAGGCGCCGAACTCCTCCGCATTGGAAACGGTCGCCGACAAGGAGACCAGTTGCACATCGTCAGGCAGGTGGATGATCACCTCTTCCCACACGGCACCACGGAAGCGGTCGGCCAGGTAATGGACCTCGTCCATCACCACGTAGGCCAGGTCAAGCAACGTGTCGGAGTTGGCATACAGCATGTTCCGCAGCACTTCGGTGGTCATCACCACCACGTCCGCATGAGGGTTCACGGAGGTGTCGCCGGTCAGCAGGCCGACCCGTTCAGTTCCGTAGGTGGCGACCAGCTCGTTGTACTTCTGGTTGCTCAAGGCCTTGATCGGCGTCGTGTAGAAAGCCTTCAGCCCCCGCTGCAGTGCCATGTAGACCGCAAACTCCCCGACAACGGTCTTGCCGGCGCCGGTGGGCGCGGCCACCAGCACGCCGCGGCCACGTTCCAGCGCCTCGCAAGCCTCGCGCTGGAACGGATCGAGTTCGAATCCGAGAGTCTGGCTGAACGAATACAACCGGGTCTTGGAGAAGGCCACCCGTTCGGCGGCTGCCAGATAGCGTTCGGATGGAGAACTCATACCAAAAGACTATCCGTTTAAACCCGCTCCACTGGTGGGCGCCGTCGGTGAAGAGGAACGGCAGGGCACTATTGGGCGCCGTCCGGCTTCCGCTCATCGGTTTTCAACTGGTCAAGCGGCGTGGGCCGCTCAAGCTGGGTGGCCTGATCGTCTTCGAGTTGGTCGAGCGGCGTCGCCTGGTCAAGGGTGCCGGCGATCTCGGCTTCGCGCGCCGCGCGCCGCTTCTCGCGCCGTTTGTCGTTGATCAGACTGATGCCTGTAGCGATGAAGAACAGCGCCAGTAGCGGTCCCGCCAAGAGGAACATGGACATGGCATCCGGGCCGGGCGCCGCCATTGCCGCGACCAGGCAGACCACAAACACCACGATCCGCCAGCTCTTGATCACTCGGCGGCCGGACAACAGACCGGCGAAGTTCAGGCCTACCAGGACCACCGGAAGAAGGAACGCGACGCCGAGCGACAGGAACATCCGCATGACGAAGGTCAGGTAATCGGTGGCCAGGATCTGGTTCACGCCACCCTGCGGCGTAAACATGGTCAGGACCTTCACGATTTCCGGGAGCACGATCCAGCCGAAGTAGATCCCGAGCAGGAAAAGCGGCACGGCAGCGAACATAAAGCCCAGCGTGTAGCGGCGTTCTTTGGCTTTAAGCCCGGGCGTGATGAAGCCCCAGATCTGGTAGATCCAGACCGGTGAACTGATTAACAAACCTAGGAAAATGGAGACCTGGATCTTCAGATCAAACGGGGAGCCGACGCTGCCGTAGTTGATTTCGGCGCGCCGGCCCTTTTCCGCCGAGATTTCCATCAGCGGTTGTTGGACGGCCACCATGACCGGGTCATAGAGGAACCAGCCGACAATGGCCCCCAGCAGGACGGCGACGCCGGCAATGATGAGCCGGTTGCGCAGTTCTTTAAGGTGGGCCTTGAGCGGCATCCGCCCCTCAGGGTTGGCCTTGCGGCCCTTCTTACCGGTCACGGCCCTTACTGCTGGTGCGGCGATGGGGATCCACCGTTCGCATTCGGCGCCTGGCCGCGGTTGTCAGTGTTGTTGCGCGGCGGGTTGACCACACGGCCCTCGACCGGCTCCTGGTCCGGAGCGGAAGCAGACGCATCGTCGTCCTTCATCTGCTTTACCTCGGACTTGAAAATGCGCATGGACTGGCCCACGCTGCGGGCGAGGCCGGGCAGCTTCGGTGCGCCAAAGAGCAGCAGCACAATGATGACCAGAATAATAATGGTCCAGGGGTTATCGAAGAGTCGTCCCATGCGTGGTTCCTTTCGTCTACTACATCTTATGCCATGGCGGGATCAGGAAAGCCGCAGATCGCGCAGCGACTGCCGCTGTCCCCGGGCCGCCCGGCGGGCCACCCGGCGCTGCCGTCGCTGTTCGCGGCGCTGCTCCTTGCCCGCGGCGTGTTCCTCCTTGAGCACAGCGGGATCGGCGAAGATGGCCAGCCGGGGATGGTGTGGTTCCGGCAGCGGTGGTTCCGTCTGCAGGCCACTCCCCAGCCGGTCCACCGCCGACTCGAATTCACGCAAAGTTCGCATGAACTGGCGGAAGATCCGCCAGCCCAGCAGGCCGATGAAGACCAGTGACAGCGCACAGAGGGCAACCCAAAGCAGAATCCAGAACCAAAGGGGCATGCTGTCTACTCTAGCTTCCGGTGCGAGCCGCGGCCGAGCGGTAGACGTCCAGCGCCTGCCGCAGCCATTCCTGGGTGTGGTGCGCCACGTCGGCCGGCTCCAGCAGCACCACTTCGCCGCCGTTGCGGGCCACCAGGCCGGGCAGCACGGCCGTGCTGGACAAACGGATCTCGGCAGCCAGCGAACCGTCCTGCAGCACAGCCCGGCGCCGGGCGTTGTACTGGTCGGCCAGTTCGGCCAGGCGCTCGGAGATCCACAGCACCACTGTGTGGTCGGTTTCCCGCGGGGTGAACAGGCTGTCCGGGAATTCGCTGCTCCGCTCGGCCGGGGGCTCATAATGTTCCCCGGTCTTGGTGAGCGACCGCATCCGGTCCACGCGGAACTGGCGCACGGCCTGCTGGCGGTGGCACCAGGCTTCCGTGTACCAGTGGCCGTCCACGGCGAAGACCCGCAGCGGATCGATCCGCCGGTTCGTCATCTCATCCCGCGACGGCACGAGGTAGTCGATGTCCACGCTCTGCTGCGCGGCCGCGGCTTCCTGCAGCGCGAGCACTTCGGGCGCGCGTTCCTCTGCGGCCAGATCCGCCGCGATCGCAGTATGCCGGCCGGCAACCCCGCCGGCCGCGGCCAGCAGTTTGCTGAGCGCGCTGCGCAGGGCGGGCTGCTCCCCGACCCCGGGCACGGTTTCCAGGGCCTGCAGCCCCACCACCAAGGAGAGTGCCTCGTCCAAGCTCAGCCGCACCGGCTTGTCGATCTCGTCGGCGTTGTTGATGGAGATGGTGCCGTCTTCCCAGAAGGCTTCGATCAGCTGGTCCGGACCATAACCGGGAGTTCCGCAGACGAACAGCAGGTTCAGGTCCTTGATCAGCTGGGTGGTGCTGATCTCGAACTTCTGCGCGGTCTCTTCCAGCGGCACCCCCGGGTTGGCGGTGACGTAGGAAACCAAGTCCAGCAGCCGCGGAAGGTGGTCCAAGGAGCCCGTCTTCCGTAACGGCCGTGACGTGTCTTCTTTGAGGGAGTACGACGGCGGGGCTTCGGCTGCGGCGGCCAGCGCGCCTTCCAGCCGCCGAACCACGGCGCCGCGCAGTTCCTCCGGCTCCTGCACCCACGCGTTGGCGCCATGCGAGGCAATTTCTTCGGCCAGCACTTCCACATCGCCGTAGCCAAGTTCCACCGCATCCCACCCCTCCGGCGGCCGGACGGTTGCGGCAACCGTAGCGGCCGCCCGCAGCGAATTGGCCTTGTCCCGGCGGAGCAGCAGCACCGCCGTGCCAATGTCCTGCGGCGCCTGCAGCTCAGCCAGCACGTCACGCATGGTGAAGCCCTCCGGGATGTTGTACGTCCCGGACAGCTTCTTGACCGTGGAGGTGACCCGGGAGAGCCGGAAGGTGCGCGGCGCATCCCGGTCCAGGTCCCGGCCGGCCAGGTACCAGTGGCCGTATCGGTTGCCCAGTCCCCACGGCTCGACCCGCCGTTGCTGCGGCTGGCCGTCCCGGGGCGACCGGTAATTAAAGGAGACCGGCGTGTGCGCCAACACTGCCTTGAGCATTGCCTCGAAGGCCGGCTCCGCGGTTCGGATGCGCGGCTCCACGCCGATCAGCGGGTCGCCCTCGGCCAACGCACCCTGTACGTCCAGCCGGCGTACGGCGCGGGCCGCGGCCGAACCCAGCGAGGCCTGCTGCCACAAGCGTGATGCGAGCGAGAGCACTGCGCTTTCCTGCGGGCTGAACTGCAGTTCCGGCAACCGGTACTTGTGCCGATCGATTCGGTACCGGAGCCCGCTTTGGTCGTTTTCGTACAGCGTGTCGTCGGGGAACGTCTCCACCGGTACGCCCATTTCCCGCAGGTCTTCTTTGTCCCGCTCGAACAGGCGGTTGAAGGCATCGTCGCTAGTTGCCTCCTGGTACGGCGGAATCAGCGCGCGCAGTTCCTCTTTGCTGTAGCCGCGCCGGCGTTCCAGCAGCGCGATCAGCAGGTTCAGGAGTCGTTCGGTTTTGGAGGCGGACATAGTTGAAACGTTACTGGTTGTGCGGCTCGTGGAACGAAGTTAACGTCCAAGGGCGGAGTAACGATGGACTAACGTTCACCGTAGCTCCGCCCCTGGGCAGGCCGTAGGAGGACCTAGCGGACGCCGAGCAGATCGACCACGAAGATCAGCGACTCGCCCGGCGCGATGGCCGATCCTGCGCCGCGGTCTCCGTAGGCCAGGTGCGCCGGAATTTCCAGTCGGCGCCGTCCGCCGACCTTCATGCCCAGCAGGCCCTGGTCCCAGCCCTGAATGACCTGGCCGACACCGACGCGGAAGTCCAGCGGTGCGCCGCGGTTCCAGGAAGCATCGAACTCTTCGCCGGTGGACCAGGCCACGCCCACATAATGGGTGGATACGGTGTCGCCGGCCTTGGCCTCGGCGCCGTCCCCCACGATGATGTCTTCGATCACCAGGTCTTGCGGGGTTTCGGTCCCGGGAAACTCGATTTCAGGTTTGGTGCGGTCGTAGTCGCGCTTGCCAAAAGACATACTGAACCTCTCTTGCTTGACGTATATGCGGTGCTTGCCGACGGCTACGTTACCGTACCGGCCGGCCGCCTCCGCTACTTCACGTCGGTCAGCTCCACGTAGAAGATGAGGTCTCCGACAGCATCCCCCTGGCCTTGGACGTAGGCCATTTCGGTGGGGATGGACAGCATGACTTTGGTGCCTTCTTTGAGGCCGGTCAGGCCCTTGGTCCAGCCTTCGATCACGCCATCAAGAGGGAACTCGGTGGCTTCCCCGCGGGAGTAGCTGGAGTCGAACTCCTTGCCCTCGGACCAGTTCCATCCGGCGTAATTGGCCTTCACGGTACTTTTTTCCGTGGCCCGCTTACCGTCGCCTTCCTTAATCACCTTGACGATGAGGTCGTCCGGAGCGTCGTTGCCTTCAGGAATCTTGACCGAGGGAACGCCTTTTTTGTCGAGTGTGACCTCAGGCAGCTTTCCGGCCTTGTCCAGTTCGGCGACTTCGGCTGAATCGGCCTTGACGGCCTTGTCCCGGACGTCCTGCACGGTCAGGAACAGAAGTTGCGGGTGCTGCGCGGGTGCAGAGGAGTCGGTGGCTTCCGGCGGTTGGACATAGTAGGCGATCTCGCTGCCGGGGTTGGAGCCGAGCAGGGCGTTGTACAACGCCGGGTCAGCCGTTTTGAATCCCTCGCTCAGCTCGACCGTCTGGTCTACCGGGCCGGAGTACGTCTCGCCCAACTGCTCGCCGGAGACGGCGTCCTTTGCCAGCAGACGGTACCGGATCCACTGGCCGTCGGCAGCGCCGTCGCCCTTGCCTTCGGTGATGACTTCGGCAGTTGACTCCGGCAGTTCCAGCGGCGCGGAGAAGTCCACTGTGGGCGCGGCGCCCTCGGCACCGGACTTCACGGTAATGTCGTCCAGGCTGTCCGAGCCGGAATCGCCGCCGCCGCTGCACGCGGTCAGGAGCAATGCTGCGGGCAGGAGGATGGAGAGTATTTTGCGCACAATCGACTTTCTTATCGTGGAACATGTGGGCTTGCAGGACATTCTCGCAGAGAAATCTGAAGAACTGCTTGGAACCGGAACCACCGGCAGGTCACAGGGTAGCGAGAAGGGCCTCCACCCGCGGGTCCTCGCTCTTGAACGGATCCTTGCACAGGATCGTCTGTTGCGAGCGGTCGTTGAGCTTCAGATGGACCCAGTCCACCGTGAAATCGCGGCCGTTCTCCCGGGCAGCCCGGACAAAGTCGCCGCGTAGCTTGGCACGGGTGGTCTGCGGCGGATGGTCCATCGCGTTCTTGACTTCCTGTTCCTCGACCACTTTGGCCACCTCGCCGCGTGCCTGCAACAGGTGGTACAGGCCGCGCTTGGCCGAGATGTCGTGGTAGGTCAGGTCCACTTGCGCGATGCGCGGCGCATCCAGGTCGATGGACTCGCGTTCCATAATCCGGTTGATCAGCCGTTTCTTGATCGCCCAGTCAATCTCCCGCTCGATCCCGCTGTGGTCTCCGGACTCAACCGCCGCCAACGTGCGCTCCCACAAATCCAGAATGCGTCCCACATGCGGGTTGTGCGCCCCGTGGGCTTCCACGAACTCCCGCGCTTTGGACAAGTATTCCTGCTGCATTGCCAGCGCAGACATCTCCCGCCCGCTGGCCAGCTTCAGCGGTTTGCGTCCGGTCAGGTCGTGGGAGATGTCGCGGATGCTGCGGATCGGGTTTTCCAGACGCAGATCGCGCATGATCAGTCCGGCTTCGACCATCCGCAGCAGTAGATCCACAGACCCGACCTTGAGCATGGTGGTGGCTTCGGACATATTGGAGTCGCCGTTGATGACATGCAGCCGCCGGTAGTACTCGGCATCTGCGTGCGGTTCGTCCCGGGTGTTGATGATCGGGCGCGAACGCGTGGTGGCCGACGAGACGCCCTCCCAGATGTGGTCGGCCCGTTGCGAGAACGCGTAGATGGAGCCGTTTTGGGTCTTGAGCACCTTGCCGGCGCCCACCAGGATCTGCCGCGTCACCAGGAACGGGATCAGGATGTCGGCCAGCCGGGAGAACTCGAGTTTTCGCGGGATCAAGTAGTTCTCGTGGCTGCCGTAGGAGTTCCCGGCAGAGTCGGTGTTGTTCTTGAACAGATAGACCCTCCCGCCGAAGCCCTCGCGGGCCAAGCGTTCCTGGGCCTCGTTCATCAGGTCTTCGAGGATCAATTCGCCGGCCCGGTCGTGCGCCACCAGTTGGGCGACGTCGTCGCATTCGGCGGTGGCATACTCAGGGTGGGAGCCCACGTCCAGATAGAGCCGGGACCCGTTGGTCAGGAAGACGTTGGAGGACCTACCCCACGTGACCACCCTGCGGAAGAGGTAGCGGGCCACCTCTTCGGGCGAGAGCGGGCGCGAGTCTGGCGCCGAATAGGAAATGCCGAACTCGGTCTCGATCCCGAAGATCCGTCGGTCCATGACTAGCCGTCCATTCCCTCGCCCAAGATCTCGGTCAGTTCAGCGGTCGCCAGTCGGCGAAAGGCACGCTGGCTCCCCCGGCTGGACAGCGGGTCGCGGTCCAGCACAGCAACTTCCAGCCCCTCCGGACGCAGTTCTTTAGCCGGTCCCGCATCCTGCTGGCCGGTCCTGCCGGACAAGGCGGCCACCGCGGCCCGTATCGCCCCGGCGTAGTCCCGGCCGTCTGCCCAGTCCCCGCGGAGTGCCTCGCCAACGGCTTCGGCATCGCCGCCCATCACCACGAACCGGCGTTCGTCGGCGATGGATCCGTCGAACGTGAGTCGGAACAGCCGGTCCTCGGCCGGTGTATCGCCGACTTCGGCGACCGCAAGCTCCACTTCAAACGGCTTGGTATCGGCGGTAAAGACCGCACCCAGGCTTTGTGCGTAGACGCTGGCCAGGCCGCGGCCGGTCACGTCCTCCCGGTCGTAGGAGTAGCCACGCACATCCGCGTAGCGCACGCCTGCTTGGCGCAGGCTCTCGAACTCGTTGTACTTGCCGACGGCGGCGAAGGCGATGCGGTCGTAAATCTCGCCGATCTTGTGCAGCGACGGCGAGGGGTTTTCGGCAACCAGCGCGATCCCGTCCAAGCAGCTGAGCACCACCACCGAACGGCCGCGGGCGATGCCTTTCCGGGCAAAGTCCGCCCGGTCCTTCATTAATTGCTCGGGCGATACGTAGAACTGCTGGGTCATGCCTAGGCCTCCCGTCCGACGACGGCCCGCCCGGCGATCACGGCTTCGGACGTCACGGCGAGTTCCCGCTCCGGGATGCGGCGCGCGCCGGCAGCGTTGACGGTGTAGACGACCGGCCATACTTGCCGGACGGCATCCGGGCCCCCGGTGGCCGAGTCGTCGTCGGCCGCGTCGTACAGGGCTTCGATGGCAACCCGAACAGCAGCTGCCTCCTCAAGATTGGGCTGCCAGAGCTTCTTCAGCGCGCCGCGGGCGAAGACCGAGCCCGACCCGACGCTGTGGTGCTCTTGCTCCTCGTAGCGCCCGCCGGTCACGTCGTAGGAAAACAGGCGGCCCACCCGGCGCTCCGCATCGAAGCCGGCAAACAACGGAATGACTGCCAGACCCTGCATTGCCATCGGCAGATTGGACCGGATCATCGCGCCCAGCCGGTTCGCTTTGCCCTCAAGGCTCAGCAGCGTGCCTTCGATCTTCTCGTAATGCTCCAGTTCCACTTGGAAGAGCCGGGTGATGTCGAGGGCAATGCCGGCCGTGCCGGCGATGCCCAGCACCGAATAGGAATCGGCCGGAAAGACCTTTTCGATGTGCCGGCTGGCGATCATGTTTCCCATCGTTGCCCGGCGGTCGCCGGCCATCAACACCCCGCCGGCGAACGTCATGGAGACGATCGTCGTGGCATGGGGCACTATCGCCGCGGCGCCAGCGGGCAGTTGCTGGACTCCGCGGGCAGCCGGCAGCAGGTCCGGAGCCGTGCGTGCCAGATACTCGCTGAAGGACGCGGTAGCTGAATGGGAAATCTGGGCGAAAACAGAGCCCGGACCGCCTGCCGGCATGTTCATCAATTACTGGCCGCCCTTCTGCACGAAACCGCGCACGAATTCTTCCGCATTCTGTTCCAGCACACCGTCGATCTCGTCCAGCAGATCATCGGTGCCTTCGGTCTCGGCCTGTGCGGCAGGTGCGGCGGCAGGCTCAGGTGTGGGCTCGTCGTCGTACGCTTCGTCTTCGCGGCGGGAGTCCACGTTCTTGCGGTCCTGGGTTGCCATGATGACCTCCTTATGGTGTGACGGTCGACTGTGTCCTCATGCTTATGTTGCCACGTGGGGCTCGGTGCTGGGCCCCAACAAGGCCGTAATAAATTCCTCCGCAGATGAGGCCTCCTCGAAAAGCTTGCCGGTCAGCTCGCGGCTGCCCCGCAGCGGTTCCCGGGTCGGGATCCGCTGCAGCCGGCGCCGGTCGGGAAGGTCGAAAATCACCGAATCCCAGCTTGCGCCGACCACCTCCTGTGGGAAATGTTGAATGCATTTTCCGCGGAAGTAGGCCCGGGTATCTTCCGGCGGTTGGTTCACGGCGGTGTTGATCTGCTCGTCGGAGAGCAGCCGCTGCATCCGGCCGCGTGCGGCCAGCCGGTGGTGGAGTCCTTTTTCCGGCCGGACGTCGGCGTACTGCAGGTCGATCAGCCCCAGCCGCGGGTCGCCCCACTCCAGGCCGTCCCGGTCCCGGTAGGCCTGCAGCAGCTTCAGTTTGGCCACCCAGTCCAACTGGTTCGCGGCTTCCAGCGGGTCGCGCCGCAAAATGTCCAGCACCGAGGCCCAGCGCTGGAGCACCTCTGCCGTCTGGCCGCTATCGGTACCGTGCCGCGTGCAATGCTCCACAGCCGCCTGCAGATAGATTTCCTGCAGGTCCAGGCCGGTGACCATGCTGCCGTCGCTGAGCGCGACTTTCTGCTGCAGTGACGGGTCGTGGCTGACCGCCTGCAGCGCCTGCACCGGGTCTGCCAGCTGCACGTCCGGGGCTTCACCATGTTCAATCATGGACAGCACCACGGCCGTGGTTCCCATCTTCAGGAAAATCGAGACTTCGCTCAGGTTCGCGTCGCCAATGATCACGTGCAGCCGGCGGTACTTGTCGGCCACCGAGTGTGGTTCGTCGCGGGTGTTGATGATGGGCCGGCGGATGGTTGTCTCCAGCCCCACCTCCGCCTCGAAGAAGTCCGCGCGCTGGCTGATTTGATACCCCGGTGTGCGGCCATTGGTGCCCAGCCCCACCCGACCGGCCCCGCACACGACCTGCCGGGACACGAAGAACGGGACCAGCCCGGTCACAATCTGGTTGAACGGCAGGCTGCGCGGCATCAAGTAGTTCTCATGCGCTCCGTAGGAGACCGACTTGTTGTCCGTGTTGTTCTTGTACAAGTTCACCGGGGAGAACCCCGGCGTCGCGGCGATCCTGCGCAAGGCGGACAGCACGACGACGTCGCCGGCCTTGTCCCAGCGCACCGCGTCCAACGGGTTGGTCACCTCGGGCGAGGAGTATTCCGGGTGCGCGTGGTCCACGTAGAGCCGGGCGCCGTTGCTGAGCACCATGTTCATCAGCACGCCGGAGGCCTCGTCGGTGTAGAAGTCGTTGGCTGCCGCCCGCCCGCCGGCCAGTGCGATCTGTTCGGCATCCAAGATTGGCGGCACGTCTGTCAACTGCGACGGGTCGGCCGCCTCGCGCGAGAGGTCGAAGCCTCGCGCATCGTGCAGCGGCTCCTCGTCGGTATAGTCCCAGCGGGTGCCGGCCAGATTGCCCAGGCCCTTGCGCATGGTTGCCGCGTAGGCGTTGATCACCTGCGAGGAGAGCACTGTGGAGTTGGCCAGCGGTTCGCCCGGAGCATGGATGCCATACTCCGTCTCCGATCCCATCACCCGGTAGACGCTCACAGGTACTGCCCCGTGTTCGGCATCGTTTCGATGGACTTGCCGGCCTCCTGCCCGGCCTTGCCCTGCACGATGGTGCGGATGTAGGTGATGCGTTCGCCCTTTTTGCCCGAAATCCGGGCCCAGTCATCGGGGTTCGTGGTGTTCGGCAAGTCTTCATGCTCACGGAACTCGTCCACCACTGCACGCATCAGATGTTCGATCCGCAGGCCCTTCTGCCGGCTGGTCAGCAGGTCCTTGATGGCATTCTTCTTGGCCCGGTCCACGACGTTCTGGATGACGGCGCCGGAATTGAAGTCCTTGAAGTAGAGCATCTCGGTGTCGCCGCTGGCATAGGTGACTTCCAGGTACTCATTCGACTTGTCCGTGGAGTACATTTCCTCGACCGTGCGCTGGATCATCGCCTCGATCGTGGCCTTGCGGTCCTGGCCATGCTCGGCCAGATCTTCCGCGTGGATGGGAAGGTTGGTGGTGAGGTACTTGGTGAAGATGTCCGCGGCGGCCTCGGCATCGGGACGATGGATTTTGATCTTCACGTCCAACCGTCCGGGGCGGAGGATGGCCGGGTCGATCATGTCCTCGCGGTTGGAGGCGCCGATGACGATCACGTTCTCCAGCTTTTCCACGCCGTCAATCTCGGAGAGCAGTTGCGGCACAATCGTTGTTTCGACGTCGGAGGAAACACCGGTACCGCGGGTCCGGAAGAGCGAATCCATTTCATCGAAGAACACCACCACCGGGCTGCCGTCGGAAGCCTTCTCGCGGGCCCGGGCGAAGATCAGCCGGATATGGCGCTCGGTCTCGCCCACATATTTGTCCAGCAGCTCCGGTCCCTTGATGTTCAGGAAGTAGCTGCGGGTGTCCGTGCCGTTGCGTTCAATCGCCTTAGCGGCAAGTGAGTTGGCCACGGCCTTGGCGATCAGCGTTTTGCCGCAGCCGGGAGGACCGTAGAGCAGGATGCCCTTCGGCGCCTTCAGCCCGTGCTCGCGGTACAGGTCGGGATGCAGGAAAGGCAGTTCGACGGCGTCGCGGATCTGGTCAATCTGCGGCCCCAGTCCGCCGATGTCTTCGTACGAGATGTCCGGCACCTCTTCGAGGATCAGGTTCTCCACTTCGCTGCGCGGGATCTTCTCGAGCGCGTAGCCGCTGCGGGCGTCGATGGAGACGGCATCGCCGACACGGAGCCGCTCGGACAGCAGGGCGCCGGACAGTTTGACCACCCGTTCTTCGTCTGCCCTTCCCACCACGAGGATGCGGTGGCCGTCGAGCATTTCCTTGATCGTGACCAGCTCGCCGGAACGCTCGAAGCCGAGCGCCGCGATGACCGTCAGCGATTCGTTGAGCAGGACTTCCTGCCCGGGCCCGAGCTGGTCCATGTCGACCAAGGGGCTAACCGCCACGCGGAGCTTGCGGCCGGACTGCACAATGTCCACACTCTCCTGCACCAACGCGGCGTTGCTGATGCCCGGACGCGGCTTCTGCGCCATGTGGACGTCGGTGATGGTGGCAAAGCTGAAAGGTGTTTCGCCGTCGCGTTCAAGGGCAGACTTGAGCCGCACGATCTCCGTTTTGGCGGCCTCAAGCGTGGCGACCAAACGGGAATTGTTCTGCGTGGCTGCAGCGAGTTGCTTGTCCAAATGGCGCAGTTTGTCGCGCAGGACGTTGATTTGGCGCTGCGCAACTGTCAGAGCGTCGCGCTGTTCGTCCTGTTGTTCAGCCGGTGCCGGTTCATTGTTCTGGTTCTGGTTGTCCTTCATCACCGCGACCCGCTTCCTTGAATCGGTTCCTTCACTAGACCCTAACGGGCCCCTGAGCCGCCTGCACGTGTCTACGAAAAGAAACGCCGAATCGAGACATGGAATTCCAACGGCTGTCACGGAAGAGACCGTTGCGTGTTGTCGGATCATTACGCGGCATAACGAAACTGCGGCCGCGTTGGTGCCCGGTACTTTGAGGATGATGTCCGGTGCGGCGAGGATGGTGCACATGACGGCGTGGCCGCACCCGGCTCCCGGGTGCGGCCACGCAAGCTCGACCACTGCCCGGCCAAAGGCTTTAAACGCTCGCTGACCGGCTAAATCTGCCCGGCTAGTCGGTCTCGGGGTTGACGTCCTTGAACGCGCCACGCTGGACCGTTGAAGCGGCGTCTTTGGCAACCCGGCGTAGCCGCTTGTCTGAAACGGTCCGCTCCCCCAGCGCCTCGGCGTTCCAGTCCTCCTCATTGCCGGTCCACACCTGAACGTCTTCGGCGGCGAACTCGGTCTTGGACGGGCGGCGCTTGGGCGTCAATCCGGTTACGCCGCTGGCCAATCGCCGGGCAGTGAGCAGGAACCCGGTGTGCGCCACCATCCGGTGGTCCGGACGCACTGCCAGGCCCTCCAGATGCCAGCCCCGGACCATGGATTCCCATCCTTCGGGCTCGGTGAACCGGCCGTCCTCCCGGATGGCTTCGGCCGTGCGGGACAACTGGGTGACGGTGGCAACATAATTGATCCACACTCCGCCCGGGGCCAGCACGGTGGCCACGGCGTCCAGGCATTCCCACGGCGCCAACATGTCCAGCACCACGCGGTCCACGCTGCCGGGTTCCTCGGCCTTGACCACTTCATCCTGGAAGTCGCCCAGCGAGATCTGCCACGCAGGGTGCGGTCCACCGAAGAACGTTTCCACATTGCCGCGGGCGACGTCGGCGAATTCTTCGCGGCGTTCGAACGAATGCAGCCGTCCGGAGTCGCCGACGGCACGCAGCAAGGAAATGCTCAGTGCACCGGAGCCGACACCGGCTTCCACCACCCGGGCACCTGGGAAGATGTCCGCCATGGTGACAATCTGCGCAGCGTCCTTCGGATAAACGACGGCGGCACCACGCGGCATGGACAGCACGAAGTCGGACAGCAGCGGGCGCAGCGCCTGGTACCGGTGGCCCACGGTGTTGGCCACCACGGTGCCTTCTTCACGGCCGATGACGTCGTCGTGCGGCAGGAACCCCTTGTGCGTATGGAAGGCACCCCCTGGTGTGAGGGTGATGGTGTTCATCCGGCCCTTTTCATCCGTCAGCTGGACCCGTTCGCCGGGCCGGAGCGGTCCGCGTCGCTGGTCGGCGCCGTGCGGGCTGGTGGAGGAGCTCATGCGTGAATCACTTCCGGTTGTTGTTGCGGGGCCGCGGCAGTACCAGCCGCCCGATTTTGTCGATTGTATTCCGACCGGCTGCGCCAGCTGCCGGTGCGAGCCGAGGGGAAGGTCAGAGCCGGCCCGATTTGCCTGTAATGGCGCGGACCACGGTGCTTTGCTGCAGCACCCCGGTGACGCGGCCGCCGTCGTCGATCACCGCGTATTCGCTGCCGGCCAGCCGGGCCAGATACTGCACCAGTTCCTGCCCGGCGGCCACCTCCGGGACATAGGCACCCGGTGCCAACGCCCGGGACACGGCTGCGGCCGGGGTCTGTGGAGCGGCCGCGGGCGGTACCTGGCTCAGCGCACCCCGGTCCACCACTGCTTCGGGCTGGCCGGTGGCGGCCGTGAGCACCACGCTGAGCCCGGGTTCGCGCTCCAGAAGTTGCTGGACCTGGGCGACCATGGCGGTGGCCGGCAGCGACGTCGCCGGAAGTTTCAGCTGACCGGCGCTGACAGACGGCAGGCGCAGCCGCATCCGGGCGTGCTCGATGGCCGAGCTGGCACCCATCCACAGGAACCCACAGACCAGCACCATGAGCACCACCATTTGCAGGTCGGGTGTTCCGCCCCGCAGCAAGGGGATGCCGATCACGCCGACCACCAGGAGGACAACGATGACGCGGCCGGCCCAGCCTGCCGCCACGGTGCCTTTTTCCTGGCTGCCGGTCAGTTTCCAGACCGCGGTCTCCACCAGCCGCCCACCGTCCAACGGCAGCCCGGGCAGGATATTGAAAACCGCCACCAGGAAGTTCGCCAAAATAAAGATATCGGTCAACAGGAACGGAATCGGCTCGCCGCGGAACAGCGGCAGGACCAGGGAACCCAAGCCAGCCAGTGCAAAGTTGGCTACCGGTCCGGACAACGCCACCATCAAGGACTTGCCCGGCGTCGCGTTGAAGTTATCGAACTGGGTGTGGCCACCCCAGAGGTTGAGCACGATCTTGGCCGTTGGCCAACGGAAGGCCCGTGCGGTCAGGGCGTGGGCGAGCTCGTGGACCAGCACGGAGAACAGCAGCAGTAGCGCATAGCCGAAGGCCACCCCGTAGGCGCCGACGCCGAGTTCCGGCATCAAGCGCTGAACTTGGGGCCCGAAGATCAGCACGATGAATGCGGCGATAACAAACCAGGACCAGGCGAGCAGAACCGGCACGCCGAACATCCGGCCCAGCGGAATCCCTTCGCTGCGTTGCTTTTCCTCCGGCGGCCGCGGTGTCTGCGTGCTCATACTCCTGCTTCCTGGGAAGCAGGCAACAGGAGCCGCTCCACGTCCATAACGCCCTTACCGGCCAGGCTGTCCCACTGCGGACGCCCGGGTGCCGGCGGAACCGGCACCACATGCGGAATAGCCACCGTGACGAGGCCGGCGGCTTCGGCCGATGCGACTCCGGGAACAGAGTCTTCCAGCGCCACTACGTACCGCTTGTCTGCGCCGGGCTCCTGGTCGCTGAGCCAGTCAAAGGCACGCTGGTACGGCTCCGGGTGCGGCTTGCCCTGGCTGACCATGTCGCCCGTAACCAGGTACCGGAAACTGCCGTTGGGCAGCGCACGCACCACCTCGGTGGCCAACTTCGTCTCACTCATCGTCACCAGCACGGTGGGAATGCGCGCTTCAACCAGTTCCGCGAGCAACTCCCGGGCCCCGGGCCTCCACGGAATGCGTTGTCGGACTCGTTCGGTCACGGCGTCGATCAGCCGGTCGATGATCTCGCGAATGCTGAGCTCGACGCCTGCCTGCTGCAGCACCGCGGCCGATGTCTCCAGCGCGTTGCCCACGAGCGTCAAACCCAGTTCGTCGCTCCAGACACCGCCAAACGAGGCGACAAGTTCTGATTCGGCTTCGATCCAATACGGTTCGGTATCGACGAGCGTTCCGTCCATATCCCAGAACACCGCCTGCAGGCCTGGCTGGAGTGCGCCGGACGCAGCGGCGGAAGGGTCAAGTGCGGGCATGGCACCAGTCTACGGGCCCCGCCGGCCCTGCCGCGGCCGGGCATGGGCAGCGGAATACTGCCGCTATGCTTTGCGCGAATCGCAAAGGGGCTCACTGACAAGCCGTGTCCGGAGGATTAGGGTGAAACCGTGAGTACTCAGGACAGTGGCGATCTGCCTACGGACGGACCCGGCGAGAAGCACGGCCTGCATCTGCTGTTCCCGCAGGCCAAGCCCGGCGAGGCGGGGCGGCGTTATACCGTGATGCTGGCTGCGTTTGAAGGCTGGAACGATGCCGGAGAGGCCGCCACGGATGCGGTCAAGTACCTCAGCCGGCTGTGGGACAGCCACAAGGTGGCCACCGTGGACCCGGATCTTTACTACGATTTTCAGTTCACCAGACCGGTAGTCCACCGCACCGGATCAGGCGAACGCCGGATCAAATGGCCGACGACGAAGCTCACCCGCACCAGCGTTCCCGACGCCCCGATCGACATCATCTTTGTCCACGGCGTGGAGCCGTCCTACCGCTGGCGTGCCTACACCGCTGAGCTTTTGGCGCACGCCGAGGAGCTGGGAGTGGACTGCATCATCCTGGTGGGTGCGCTTCTGGCCGACGTCCCGCACTCGCGGCCCATTCCCGTGACCGTGACCAGCGACGACGACGACGTCCGGCGCGCCTTAAACACCGAATCCAGCCAGTACGAAGGTCCCACCGGAATCGTCGGTGTGCTGGCCGACGTTGCCTCGCTTGCCGGTATCCCGACCATGTCCGTCTGGGCCGCGGTGCCGCACTACGTGGGCCAGTCGCCCTCGCCCAAGGCGGAACTCGCGCTGCTGCACCGGCTGGAAGACATCCTCCAGGTGCCGCTGGAAGTATCCGTGCTCAGCGAAGAGGCCGAAGCCTGGGAGCGCGGCGTCGACGAACTGGCCACCGAGGACCCCGAGGTCGCCGCCTATGTGCGGCAGCTTGAGGAGGCCAAGGACACGGCAGAGCTGCCGGAGGCCACCGGCGAGTCCATCGCCCGCGAATTCGAGCGCTACCTCAAGAAGCGCCGCAAAGAGTAGCTAGTCGGCCTGAGGCCGGAAAAGCACGCCGCTTAGACACCTCGCTCGGCGATGCGCGGCTTAGCTGTTCCGGCCTCCGGCTCGGCGGCCCTTGGCTTACAGCCGGATGCCCAGGAGCGCGTCGAGCAGGGCGGCAAACTGTTCAGCGCCGTCCTGCGGCTGCCCGTTGGCCTGCGCGCGGGAGTGCTCGGCGAAGCCGTCGACTTCGGCCAGTGCAGCGGGGGCATTGAGGTCGTTGGACAGCGCGCGTCGGACCTGCTGCGCGAGCTCGGGAACCTGGTCCGCCTGTACATACTGGGCGGCGCCGCGCCAGGCAGCCAGCCGCGCGTTAGCCTGTTGAAGCAGTTCCTCGGTCCAGAACCAGTCGCTGCGGTAATGCTGGCCCAACAGGACGGTGCGGATGGCAGCAGGCTCCACGCCTTCCTCGCGCAGCGCCGAAACCAGCACCAAGTTGCCCTTGGACTTGCTCATCTTTTCGCCGTCGAGGCCCACCATGCCGGCGTGCACGAAGTGCTTCGCCAGCGGCTTGCCGGCCAGCGCGTAGGCATGGCCGGCGCTCATTTCGTGGTGGGGGAAACTCAGGTCCGAGCCGCCGGCCTGTACGTCGAAGGTCTCCGGCAGGAATTTGCGGGCAATCACCGAACACTCAATGTGCCAGCCGGGCCGGCCATCGCCCAGCGAGGCACCCGGCCACTCGGGCTCGCCGTCGCGGGCCACGCGCCACAGCAGCGCGTCCAGCGGGTGCTTCTTGCCCGGCCGCTCCGGGTCTCCACCGCGCTCGGCAAACAGCGGCAGCATTTGCTCTTCGGTCAAGCGGGAGGTGGCACCGTTGTGCCAGCCAGGGCCGGCGGCGGCCACCGAGTCGAAGTAGACATCGCCGTCGGGCTCGCCGTAGGCGCCGGGCACCCGGTAAGCCAGGCCGCGGGCCAACAGGTCCTCCACGGCCGGCACAATCCATTCGATGGCTTCCACCGCACCCACGTACTGCTCGGGCGGGATCACGTTGAGTTCTTCCATGTCCGTGCGGAACAGCTCGGTCTGGTCCTTCGCCAGAATCTGCCAGTCCACGCCGGTGGCGTGGGCGCGTTCCAGCAGCGGATCGTCGATGTCCGTCACGTTCTGAACGTAATTCACCGTGCGGCCGGCATCGCGCCAGTAGCGGTTGAGCAGGTCGAACGCCACGTAGGTCGCGGCATGGCCCATGTGGGTGGCGTCGTACGGGGTGATGCCGCAGACGTACAGGCTTCCGGTGGCAGACGGCTCAAGCGCTACCAGCGACCCCACCGAGGTGTCGTGGATGGTCAGTTCGTCTTTGCCGCCCGGGATTTCGGGTACGGCATGGGCATTCCAACCAAGCACTCTTGAGTTTCCTTCCAATGAGGTGGACCGGGCGCAGAGGCGGCGGTCCCGCCGTCGTACATTTCAAGCTCCTAACGTTTAAGGACGCAGGAGCCGGATAAATTCCCGCTTTGTCAGGCGTTGATGATCCCAAAGCCCAGCAGCACGAATAACAGTGTGCCGAGGCCGATCCGGTACCAAACAAACAGGCGGTAGCTGCGGGTGGACACGTACTTCAGGAACCAGCCGATGATCACGAAACCCACGCCGAACGCGACCACCGTGGCCAGCGCGGTCTCGCCCAGGCCGTACGGTCCCGGTTCTCCAAAGCTCTTGGCCAACTGGTACAAGCCGGAGGCGAAGACCGCCGGAATGGCCAGCAGGAAAGAATAACGGGCCGCCGCGCCGCGTGTATAGCCCATCAGCAGGCCGGCGGTAATGGTGCCGCCGGAACGCGAGACGCCCGGAATCAGGGCCAGCGCCTGCGCCAGTCCGTACAGGATGCCGTGCTTGTAGGTCAGTTTGTCCAGTGTGCGGGTCTGGCTGCCGATGGAGTCCGCGATGGCCAGGAACAGGCCGAAGACAATCAACATGGTGGCCACAATCCAGAGGCTCCGGAAGGTGGATTCAATGTGATCTTGGAACAGCAGTCCGAGCACGGCGATGGGGATCGAGCCGATGATGACCAGCCAGCCCATCCGGGCGTCCGGGTCGTTGCGCGGCACCTTGCCGGTCAGCGAGCCGAACCAGGCCTTGATGATGTTGACGATGTCGCGCCAGAAATAAACGACGACGGCGGTTTCCGTGCCCAGCTGGGTGATGGCGGTGAAGGCGGCCCCCGGATCGGCGGCACCCGGCAGGAGTTCCCCCACGATGCGCAGGTGCGCGCTGGACGAGATCGGGAGGAATTCTGTCAGCCCCTGCACGAGCCCCAAGACGATTGCTTCTAGCCAATTCACACACTCGACCCTATGGCACACGGGCCCCGGAAACGGAACCAGACACAGCCCTGCGGGTGAAGTTCCGCCCGGGGTATGAGGACGGATCCGCCTGCCACGGGCGGGCAGAACCGCGGGCGCGGCGTCGGCGGGCCGCTGCCAAGAGCACGGCACCGCAGGCCATAAGCTGGCTGTATGGAGCACAAGCGCTTGGGTAACAGCGGGCTGAAGGTCCCGCAGCTGTCGCTGGGAACGATGACCTGGGGCGAGGAGACGGACGAGGAGGGCGCCGGTGCCATGCTGCGCGCCTATCTGGACGCCGGCGGCACCTTGCTGGACACCGCCGCGCCCTACGCCGAGGGCCGCAGCGAAGCAATGCTTGGCGCGTTCCTGGGCGAGCTGGTCCCCCGGCAGGAAGTGCTGGTGGTCTCCAAGGCCGGCGTGACCCGCAGCGAGGGCCGGCGCGAGGTGGACACTTCCCGCGGTGCCATGCTCCGCAGCCTGGACGCCAGCCTGGCCCGGCTGGGTACCGACTACCTGGACCTCTGGCTGGTGCATCTCTGGGACGATGCCTCGGCGCCGCTGGACGAGACCCTGTCCGCGCTGGAACATGCCGTTTCCTCCGGCCGTGCGCGCTATGTGGGCGTGTCCAACTATTCCGGCTGGCAGCTGGCCCGGGCGGTCTCGGTCAGTCCGGTACCGCTGGTCGCAGTGCAGAACGAGTACTCGCTGCTGCAGCGCCGGCCGGAACATGAAGTGATCCCGGCGGCCACCGCGCTGGGCCCCGGGCTGATGGCCTGGTCGCCGCTGGGACGCGGCGTCCTGACCGGCAAATACCGCACCGGCACGCCGGCCGATTCCCGCGCCGCCTCCGAACAGCATGCGCATTTCGTGGAACCGTACCTGGCCGGCCGGCCGGCCAGGATCGTGGATGCGCTGGCCACGGCGGCCCGCGGCCTGGACGTCCAGCCGCTGGACCTGGCGCTGAACTGGGTGCTGCAACGGCCCGCCGTGGGCACCGCCGTGGTGGGACCGCGGACGCCGGCGCAACTGGACCAGATTCTCAAGGCTCCGCTGGACGCCTTGCCTGCCGAGATCGCCCACGTGCTGGACGAAATTTCCGCACCCTGAGCCGGTTCAGGGCTGGTCCCGGCGCCCGCTGAGGGCGCGCTCGTGCAGGCAACCTGATCCGGGCCGATCCGGCCTACTTTTCTTCGATTTCCAGATCGTCGTCGAACGGATCCACAACCTCGTCCGGGTCGTCCATGTCTTCGTCATCCGACTCGTCGTAAATGACCAGCGGCGTCACTTCGCCGTAAGCATCGTAGAGCGCGTCCTCGTACGTCTCGAAGGATTCCATAATGGACGAGAACGCAGCTTCCACGGCAGGATCGTCTTCACCCCGGCGGCTCGAAGCGGCGGCCAGATGTTCCTGCAGCGCGGAAACCAGTGACTCGAGTGCGACACGCGGATCAATGCTCATGGTGTAGACGTTAGCCGCAATGTGGAGAATAAGTGAAGAGAACAGGAGGGCAATGAGAGAACAATTTCTGGGTGCCGCTGTCACCCGCGAACGCGACTACGCCCGGCAGTACGAATACCTGGTCCTCACCGTCAATAAGGACGAATCCATCGGGGAAGCACGCCGGGTCTTGACCGACCACGCCGAGTACGGCAAGTGGGACTTGGTGCGCACCCGGCTGTATCTGGGCGGCAGCCGCAAGTACTGGCTGCGCCGCAGAGTGCTCAGGGTCGAACGCACCGCCTGACCCCGGCCAGGCGGTGCGCCGCACTGCAGGACCCGCCCGGGTCAGTCGTCCAACGGCCCCAGCCAGGCGGTGGCAATGGTGCTGTGCGCCGACTCGTCGTCCGAGGGATGGTACAGCCCGGCCAACACGTCGCGGTACAGCCGCTCGAGCTCCCGGCCGCGGAAGTATCCCCCGCCGCCGGAGACGCGGACGGCCTTCTCCACCACGTCCTTGGCGGTTTCGGTGGCCCTGATTTTGATGCCGGCAAGTTTGGCGAACCAGAGCGAGCCGTGGTCGGTTAACGTATCCACGTCGCGGGCGATGGTCGCCAACTGCGGGTACAGCCCGTCCATCGCGAGTGCGGCAGCGGCCACCCGCCAGCGGATGTCCGGATCCTGCGCGTAGCTCTTGCCCGTTTTCAAAGAACGACGGCGGTGCACGGCTTCCACAGCCAGGTCCAGGGCGCGGGTGCCGATCCCCGCATACACGGACGAGAGCAGGATTTCGAAGCACGCGAAGATGCCGAAGATCAGCGCATCCGGGTTGGGGCCTACCGGCAGCTTCCGGAAGATCCGGTCCGGCGCCGCAACCGCGCCTTCCAGTACGGTGCTGTTGGACTGGCTGGCGCGCATCCCCAAGGTGTTCCAGTCGTCCTTGATCCGGTAGCCCGGCTTGTCGCGGTCGATGAACGCCCACACCAGCTGCGGCTCCACGCCGGAGTCGTCCCGGCCAAAGATCCCCAGCCGGGTCCATGCCGGCGAGAGGCTGGTGAAAACCTTCGTCCCGGTGAACTCATAGCCGCCGTCTGCGCGCGGGGCCGCCACCGTCCGCGAGTCGAACAGGACCTGATCGTTGCCTGCTTCGGAAACGCCGAAGCCGAAGACTTCGCCCCTGCCGGCCTCGGTCAGCACGTAGTCCAGGCTGTTATCGCCGCGGGCTTTCAGCACGCGGGCAACGCCGGTCCACACCAAGTGCATGTTGACTGCCAGCGCAGTGGCCGGAGCCGCGCCGGCCAGCCGCATCTGTGCCCTGACCGCCTCCTCCAACGAGTAGCCCAGGCCGCCCTGTTCTTCCGGCACAAACATTCTCAGGTAGCCTGCCTCCACCAGATCGGCGAAGTCCTCGTGGAAGAAGCTGTTCGCCTCGTCGTAGCCTGCGGCCCGTCCACGCATGGTTTCCAGCAGGGCGTCCGGGAGCAGTTCTTCAACACTGGCGGGCATGCCGGTGGTCCTTTCGTCGTACAAACAAAAATCAGTAGGTAAAAATCAGTAGGTGGTGAGCAGTCGCTGCAGCACACGGGTGCCGAACTTCAGCGATTCCACCGGCACCCGTTCATCCACCCCGTGGAACATGCCGGTGAAGTCCAGATCTTCCGGCAGGCGCAGCGGTGCAAAGCCGTAGCCGGTAATGCCCAGCCGGGCCAACGACTTATTGTCGGTGCCGCCGGAGAGCGTGTAGGGAAGCACCACCGCGTCCGGGTCCTCGAACGTCAGCGAGTCCACCATGGCGTCCACCAGATTGCCGGCAAACGGTACCTCCAGCGACCTGTCCTGGTGCACGTAGCTCACCTCCACGTCCGGACCGGCGAGTTCGCGGATGGTGGCCAGCACCAGCTCTTCCTGGCCGGGCAGCGTCCTGGCGTCGATCCGTGCCTCGGCAAGGCCGGGAATCACGTTCTCTTTGTAGCCGGCCTTGAGCACGGTGGGGTTCGAGGTGTTCTGCAGGGTGGCGCCCACAAAGCGGGCCACCGTCCCCAGCTCTTTGAGCAGAATCTCGGGGTTGTCCGGATCAAACTCGACGCCGGTCAGCTCGGTGACGCCGTCCAAGAACTGCCGGGTGGTATCCGTCAACTCGATGGGCCACTGATGTGATCCGATTCTCGCCACGGCGGCGGCCAACGTCGTGACCGCATTGTCGGTATTGATCTGCGAACCGTGGCCCGCACGGCCGGCGACGGCGAGGCGGAGCCAGGCAATGCCCTTCTCCGCGGTCTGCAGCAGGTAGGCCCGCCGGCCGCCGATGGTGGCCGAAAAGCCGCCCACTTCCGAGATGGCCTCGGTGGCGCCGTCGAAAAGCTCCGGCCGGTTCTCCACCGCCCAGCGCGCACCGTAGGTGCCGCCGGCCTCTTCATCGGCGAAGAACGCGAAGATAATGTCCCGGCGGGGCTGGATGCCGCTGCGGGACATATGCCTCGCCACCGAGAGGATCATCGCGTCCATGTCCTTCATGTCGACGGCTCCCCGGCCCCAGATCAGTCCGTCCCGTTCCTCTCCGCTGAACGGATCAACTTGCCAGTCGGCGGCCTGCGCCGGCACCACATCAAGGTGGCCGTGCACCACCAGAGCCGGTGCCGAGGGGTCTGACCCGGCCATCCGCGTAACGACGGAAGCGCGGCGCGGCGCGGACTCGAACACTTCGGTGGCCAGCCCGGCTTCTTCCAACAGGCCCGCCGTATACTCGGCAGCCTGCCGCTCCCCCGGGCCCTCGTTGCCGCCGTAGTTGGAGGTGTCGATTCGGATCAATTCCTGGCAGATTCGGACCACTTCATCGTGCGGGTTCGGTACGGTCATGAAGGCTCCCCTCGAAGTCGATGTCTGTCCCAGCCTATCCAGCAGCGGCGTCAGAGGCAGCAGCAGCGCCGCACTGCGCCTCTGCAACGTCCACACCGGCCCCCTGCGCGTTGCCGACGCCGCCGGCAGGCAGCGCGCCCGATTCAACACTTCCGGCAAAACATGTTAGAGTTTTTCTCGCTGCTTTCGACGGAATCAGTGCGCCCGAGGGCCTCTGATCATCCAGCGAAAAGTCCACCTGCGCGGGTGGCGGAATGGTAGACGCGCTAGCTTGAGGTGCTAGTCCTCTTATTGAGGGTGAGGGTTCGAGTCCCTTCCTGCGCACAAAGAAAGCCCCGGGATCCCGGGGCTTTTTTATGTCCGCGCACTCCCCGCCAGGCTGCGGCGGGTGCGCAACTTAGAGGGATGGCACCTGCCCCTGGTCGATGTTCGACAGTTCGGTGCACAGCATGGCCACAGCCTGCTGGACGATGTCACTGTGATCGCCCGCCGCTGCAGCCCGTGTCCGGCACACCACCTCCTCGGTGTCAATGCCGGCAGCACGCACTGCCCTCAGCGGAGCAAGGATGGCGGCCCGACGCAGCCAGGGGTCCGGCTCCCGGGCCCAGCGATCCAGGATGGACTCGGCCCGCGCACGGGACTGGTCCGTCAGCCCGTTGATCAACGGGCCCACGACGTCGACCGCGAGCGGATCCACCAGCGCCGCGGTGCGTGCGTCGCGCAGAAAACCTTCAATCCGGGTCAGGTCGGAGTTCCGCAAGAGCCGCTGATTCGATTGCAGCAGCACAACAGCAGCCAACCGCAGTTCGAAGACCGGTCGTTTCCACAATTTGGAACTGAGCGCTGTGACCTGATCATGTGACAGAGGCCGGAACTTCCGGCCCGCATCGCGAACCGTGCCCCGCACCGCACCGACGGACGCACCGTAGTAGCGCAGGCCGGCGCCCGAATCCTTTTCCGCCCGCGCCCGTTCCTCAGTGGCCTCACGCTGCAAGGTGAAGTCGATGAACTCAGCCGCCTCACTCATCTGAAGAGTCTTTCGTTCACCGCCGGTGCTGTCGAGTCAGCTTTCCTGCGGCGCCCGGTGGCCGTTGCCGGACTCTTCCTGCTCGGTGTAGGTCCGCAGGAGGTGCTTGGCACCATCGGCCGCCGGGCCCTCTTGCTCCAGCGCCTGCTCCATGGTTTCGGCCTTGTCGCGGCCGGCAGGGAACGGCGGGAGCAGCGGCACATCGGGATCGGCCACCACTTCGATCAGATAGGGCCGGTCGGCTGCCAGCGCCTCGTCCCAGGCTGCAGCGAGCTGTTCGGGATCCTCGACCCGTTTCGCCTGCAGCCCCAGCAGGCGTGCATAACCCGCGTAGTCGAAATCAGGCAGCGCCTGGCTGTCTGCGAAGCGCGGTTCGGACTCCATCTCGCGCTGTTCCCAGGTTACTTCAGCCAGTTCCCTGTTGTTCAAGACGCACACGGCAAAACGCGGGTCCAGCCACTGCTTCCAGAGCCGGCTGACGGTGATCAGTTCCGCCAGACCGCTCATCTGCATCGCCCCGTCGCCACTGAGCACCACGAGGGGCCGCTCCGGGGCCGCGAGTTTGGCGGCTATGCCGTAGGGCAGCGAACAGCCCATGCTCGCCAGGGTGCTGGACAGATGTGCCTGGGTACCGGGCGGGAGTCGGAGTTGCCGGGCATACCAGTAAACAGAACTGCCCACATCGACGGCGAGCCAGCCGTCGCGCGGAAACTTTTTGCTGAGCTCGAAAGCCACCCGCTCCGGGTTGACCGGCCGCGCCGGTGTCATCGCCCGCTTTCGCGTCAGCTCGCGCGACTCCCGGACCCAGCCTTCCACCTGCTCCCGCCACGCGGTGGACGCGCGGTCCCGCAGCAACGGCAGCAGCGCCTCCAGGGTGGTGGCCGAGTCGCCGGTGAGTGCGGCTTCGACCGGATAGCGGTTGCCAATGGCCCCGGAATCGTTGTCGATCTGTACTGCCCGTGTAGCCCCGGGCGGCGGATAGAACTCCGTCCACGGGTCATTGGAGCCAACAATCAGCAAGGTGTCGCAGTTCCCCAGCAGGTGGCCGCTGGCACCGGTGCCCAAGTGGCCCATGGTCCCGACCGCGAAGGGCAGCGACTCATCCACATACGGTTTACCCAGCAGGCTGGTGGTGATGCCGGCGCCGAGTTTCTCTGCGACTGCCACCACCAGTTCGCCGGCGTCGCGGGCCCCTTGCCCCACCAGCAGGGCCACCCGTTCCCCGGCATTGAGTACGTCGGCGGCAGCGCGCAGGTCCTCAGGACGCGGCACCACATTTCCTGGCCGCCACACTGGCGCGGTAGCCACGACGCCGTGCGTGTGCTCAAGCTCGGGAACGGGCTGCTTCTGGATATCGTGCGGAATGATCACGACGGCGGGGCCGCGGCCTGCCAGAGCCGCTTTAAAGGCCCGGTCCAAGACCAGCGGAACCTGCTCCGCGCTGCTGACTTGCTGCCGGAAGAGGGCGACGTCCTTGGTGAGCGTAGACAGGTCAACTTCCTGCATGTACCCCGAACCGAGCACAGTGCGCGCCTGCTGTCCGACAATCGCCACCACCGGGACGCTGTCCAACGCGGCGTCGTAGAGTCCGTTGAGCAAGTGCACTGCCCCGGGTCCCTGCGTGGAGGTGACGACACCCACGCCGCCCGTGTACTTGGCGTGGCCCACTGCCATGAAGGCAGCGTTTTCCTCATGCCTGGCTTGGACGAATTCCACGGTGCCGGCCCGCCGCAGCGCGCCCATGAAGGTGTTGATGCCGTCTCCGCTGTAACCGAAGATGCGGGGCACCTGCCACGCTTGGAGCCGTTCCACCATGAGGTCTGCGACCAGCCGCTGGGACATGTTTGCTCCGCTCGTCATGATCAGGGTGCTTACTTTCTATCATCGGTTCATGGCGTTACAAACCCTCCAACCGTTCGCGTCGGCGCCCGCGTGCAAAGATGGCGGCATGGAACTGGACGGAGAGCTCGCGGGCCATCAGCTTCGGCCGGATGCGCCGGACCAGCGGGACATCGACCTGTACCGCAGCCTGAGCGCGGATATTGCTTCGGGCGTCGCGGTGGCGTCCACGCGGTGGCGGAACCGGGACTACGCGGCAACCGTCAGCGGTTATCTCTCCGTCTCCTATGACCCGCCCACCATGCTGGTCAGCCTCTTTGAGGAGTCACGGATCTGCGACGCGGTGGCGAGCTCCGGGACGTGGGCCCTGAGCCTGCTGGCGGCCCATCATCAAGGCACCGCGAACTGGCTGGCGAGCCCCGGCAATCCGGTGGAAGGCCTGCTCAACCAGGTTCCGTACCGGCGCGGCCCGGCCACCGGCGCTGCCGTGATCGGCGGAGCACCGGCGTGGTTCGAACTGAAGACCACCGCCGTGCATCCGGCCGCAACCCATTTATTGATCGTCGGCGAGGTGCTGGCGATGGGCCGCGACGCCTCCGGAACGGAGAGCGCCGATCCGCTGATCCACTTCGCTTCCTCGTACCATCGTCTGGGCAGGTAGCGAGACAGCCCGCCCACGTCGGGTAGACAGCCGGTGGCGTAGTTAAGGCAACGGCGGCGGTTCCGAGAAGCGACCTTCCCAGACCGCCCGCGACCCTGACTCGCCGGTCAGCACCACCGCCACCGTGGCGCCGGCGCACACCGCCAGCACGACGACGACCATCACCGCCGCGAGGATGCGGTACCCGACGCCGAGCTTGCGCCGCCAGGAGGCTGCCGTCGTCGTTCCAAAACGGAACCAGAGCCACAGACCCAACGCGGCGAGAAACAGGCCGATGACCCAGGGCAGCATCATGTCACCCAGGCGCATGTGTTCCACGGCCAGCGGCGTCTGGTCCATCCGCAGGAACAACCAATGCCCCGCCTGCTGGGAGATCGGTACCAGCACCAAAGCCAACAGCGCGATCAGCGGGGTGACGATGCCCAACCGGCGCCGGACCGCCGGCCAGAACAGGCTGAGAACAATGCACAGTGCGGCGAGTGGAATGAAGACCACCGTGGCGTGGACCAGGAGCACATGCAGCGGCAGGGCATTGACTTCGTAGTCCATCGGATTCCGCTCCTTAGCCTCCGGGCAGGGCCCTCATCCGGTAAGACGCGCACGCCGGTGATGCGGTTCAGCCGGGAATCCGGGCGTCCGGTCCATTGTGTTCCCCGGCCTCCTGCCCTATGAATGGACTATGACGGTCACGCTGAGGTCCTTGGAAACCGCTGTACCGGAAACGATCCTGATCCAGTCCGAGGCGCGTGACGTGTTTGCCACGCAGCCCGGGCTGACGCGCCTGGGGCAGCGGCTGGTAACGACGTCGTTCGACCAGTCCGGCATCGACACACGGCATGCCGCCGTCGACGAACTCACCACGGCAAAGCGGGCCGAGAACCCGGTGTTCTTCGACGCCGGCTCCCGGCAGTTGCTCTCCCCCAGCACCAAGGTGCGCAACGATATCTTCGCGGAAAAGGCAACCCCGCTCTTCATCGAGGCCGCCGGCAAGGCGCTGGCCGCCTGCGACGGGATCGGTCCGGAGGACATCACGCACCTGATCACCGTCTCCTGCACCGGATTCTTCAACCCCGGCCCGGACTACAAGGTGGTTCGGGCGCTCGGCCTCAATCCGTCCGTGCAGCGCTATCACCTGGGTTTCATGGGCTGCTACGCGGCCTTCCCGGCGCTCCGCGCAGCCAAGTCGTTCTGCGACGCCGATCCGCAAGCCGTTGTCATGGTGGTGAGCGCCGAACTGTGCACGCTGCACGTGCGAACGTCCAACGACCCGGACACCATTGTTGGCTCCTCGCTGTTCGCTGACGGTGCAGCCGCCGCGGTCATCACCGCACGCGATCTGGAGCAGACCGGTCCGGGCATCCGGCTGGACCACTTTGAAACCATCCTCACCCCGGTGGGCGAAGAGTCAATGGCCTGGAACATCGGCGACGAAGGCTTCGAAATGGTCCTCGGCACCTATGTTCCGCACATCATCGACGAACACATCGTCGGCGCGCTGAAGCCACTGCTGGCCCGTGAACCGGCGCTGGCGGCCAAACCCTACCGCGACATCGAGCACTGGGCGATCCACCCGGGCGGCCGGAGCATCCTGGACAAGGTGGAGGCCAAGCTGGCGCTGACCGAGGAACAGTTGGTGCCGGCCCGCGAAACGCTGCGGCGGTACGGGAACATGTCCAGCGCCACAGTGATGTTCGTGCTCAAGCACATCTTGGAACAGCCGGCCGGCGCCGCCGAGGAAAGGATCTGCTCCATGGCCTTCGGCCCGGGGCTGACGGTGGAGACCGGACTGTTTACCAAGACAGTCCCGGCCTCGACGATGCAGGCCCACAAGGCCGCCGCTGCAGCCGCGGTATAGCCGGAGCGGACCGCCGTGCCCCGGCAGCCTTCGACGCACAGCACATCACCCTTCCTCGCCTCCCGCGCCACGGACGCCGTGGAGGAAATGGACAAACCGGACTGCGATCCTGCGATGCTCAGACGCACCTATGCCCAATTTCCGCTGATCAACTGGGCGGTCTCGGGCTGGCACGGCATCTACCGACGGCTGCTCCGGCCGCGCCTGGCCGCGGTCGAGCGTCCCACCTTGCTGGATATTGGCTCCGGCGGCGGCGACGTGCCGCGGATGCTCACGCGCTGGGCGGCCCGCGACCGCCTGGGTTTGCGGATCACCGCCATCGATCCCGATCCACGCGCGCACGACTTCGCGCTGTCGCGGCCCCAACTGCCGGGGCTGGAGTTCCGCCAGGCCTTCAGTTCGGAGCTGGTGGCCGAAGGGCTGCGTTTCGACGCGGTGGTATCCAACCACCTGCTGCACCACCTGACCGCCGCGGAACTGGCAGGACTGCTGGAGGACTCCCGGCAGTTGGCAGGTTCCCTCGCAGTGCACAGCGACATCATCCGCAGCCGCCCCGCCTATCTGCTGTTCGCCGCCGGGACACTGCCGTTCTTCCACCGGTCTTTCATCCGCCGCGACGG
The DNA here is from genome assembly GCF_059091865.1 of Arthrobacter sp. B0316-1-20. NCBI lineage: Bacteria > Bacillati > Actinomycetota > Actinomycetes > Micrococcales > Micrococcaceae > Arthrobacter > Arthrobacter sp. B0316-1-20. The sequence goes on from NZ_JBNHHC010000002.1 coordinate 423,789, forward strand.
CCTGACCTCCATCCGCCGCAGCTACACGCCCGGCGAACTGCGCTCAGTAGTGCCGGCGGACTGGCAGGTGCTGCGGGATTCACGGTTCCGCCAGCTGCTGGTCCGAGGGGCCGATGACTGAGCTGCTGTCCCCGCGGCGCCGGCCCGGTGTCCGTCCGGCCGAGGAGACGTTGCACGATGTTGCCGTCGTGGGCGGCGGGCCGGTGGGACTGCTGATGGCCATCCTCCTTGCCCGACGCGGACTGGACGTGGCTGTGCTGGAGCAGCGAACGGCGCGCAGCAGCCACTCCCGCGCCATCGGGATCCATCCGCCGGCCTTGGCCGTGCTCGACGACGCGGGCGTGGGCCACGCGCTGCTCGCGGCAGGGGTCCGCATCCGCCGGGGCACCGCCCGCAGCCGCGGCCGCGAGGTCGCATCGCTGTCCTTCGAGGCGGTACGCGGCCGGCACCCCTACGTGCTGGCCGTGCCACAAGTGATCACCGAACGGCTGCTGGAGGAACAGTTGGAAGCGCTGCGTCCGGGCGCCCTGCAGCGCGGCGTGCACGTGCGCTGCGCGGACGACGACGGGGCAACCGTCACGCTGTCCTGCCGGCTGGGCGCGGGGCCAGGATCCGGGGCGCGCAGCGGAACCGGGCCGGGGTGGGCAGCCCAGGATCCGGGGCTTGCAGCGGCCCCGGATACGACCACGGTCCGCGCCAGGCTGGTGGTCGCAGCCGACGGCGCATATTCGGCCCTGCGCCGGCAACGCGGAGTGGCCGTACGCACGCGGACGTACCCGGACGCCTACCTGATGGGGGATTTCGCCGACACCGGCTCAGACGGCAGCACCGCCGTGCTCTATCTGGAGGCCGGCGGAATCGTCGAGTCCTTTCCGCTCCCCCATGGCACCCGGCGCTGGGTGGCCAGGATGCCCGCTGTGGTCAGCCATCCCACCGCCACTGGCCTGGCCTCCCTGATCGCGCGGCGCACCGGCACCGGACCGGAACCGGACAGCTGCTCCATGCTCAGCGCCTTCTCGGTCAGTTCCAGGATGCCGCGCCGCCTAGTCGCTGGCCGGCTCGCGCTGATCGGCGATGCGGCACATCAAATCAGCCCGATCGGCGGGCAGGGCATGAACCTGGGCTGGCTGGATGCGGCGGCTCTGGCTCCGATCATCGGCACAGCCCTGCGCGGCGAGCCGACGGCGCGGGCGCTGCGGCAGTTCGAGGCGGACCGGCGTCGGGCCGCGACCACCGCCATCTGGCAAGCGCATCTGAACATGGCCTTGGGACGGCCGCTGCCACCGGCGTTGCTCGCCGCCCGCAACCAGTTATTCGGTGCGCTCAACCACATACCCCGGGCGCACGACGCGGTCGCCAACCGCTTCACCATGCACTGACGTGTCATCGAGATGCACCGACTTGTCATCGAGCGGCTGCCACGGGTCCGAAAGGCTAAAGTTGCTGCTAGACAAAATCGGCACCACGTCGGTTTTCCACGGCTGGAGAGGTACCGGCCGGGCACACGGCACGGAGGTGGAGCATGGTCGGCGCGGACCGCATCGCCGTGCTGTCGCTGCATACCTCGCCGCTGGCCCGGCCCGGCGGAGGCGATGCCGGCGGTATGAACGTCTACGTCCGTGCGCTGGCGAGGGAACAGGCAGCGTTGGGTACCGCCGTCGACGTTTTTACCCGCTCGCAACATGACGGCCAAGAACCGGTGGAGCATCCCCGGGCGGGCGTGCGCGTGATCCATCTGGAGGGGGCGCCGGCCGACGTCGTGGCCAAAGAAGCGGTGCCGCAGCGGCTGGTCGCGCTGGAGGCTTCGCTGCGGCAGTTCACCCAGCGGGATGGGGCCAGGTATGACGTGCTGCACTCGCACTATTGGCTCTCCGGTGCGGTGGGATTACGCCTGCAGCAGGACTGGCAGATTCCGCTGGTGCATTCGATGCACACCATGGGGCTGGTCAAGAACCTTCATCTGCAGCCTGGCGAGGCACCCGAGCCGGAATTCCGGGTCCGCGGCGAACAGGCCATTGCCTCCGGGGCGGGCCGGCTGATCGCCAACACGCTGAATGAGGCCTGCGAACTGGTCGACCTCTACGGCGCGGACGAAGGGACGGTGGACGTGATCCCGCCCGGCGTGGACCTGCGCACCTTTCGTCCCGAGGGCCGGCAGGATGACCGGGTGGCAGCCGGACTGGCGTCGGATACCTTCCACCTGGTCTTCGCCGGCCGTATCCAAGCGCTCAAAGGACCGCAGGTGCTGCTGGCCGCGGCGGCGGAACTTCGCCGGCAGCGGCCGGACCTCCGGCTGCGGATATCCATCATCGGCGAGGCCAGCGGAGCCGCCGAGCTGGACCTGCCGGCCCTGGCCCGGCAGCTGGGGCTGGACGACATCGTGGCGCTCTCGCCGCCGGTTGAGCCGGCCGAACTGGCAGCCACCTTCCGCAGCGCCGATGTGGTGGCGGTTCCCTCCTTCAGCGAATCGTTCGGACTCGTAGCGTTGGAGGCGCAGGCCTGCGGCACACCGGTGGTTGCCACCAATGTGGGCGGACTGCCGGTGGCGGTCAGCCACGGGCTCACCGGCCTGCTGGTGGATGGCCACGATCCTGCCCGCTGGGCCGGTGCGTTGCGCGAACTGCACGACTATCCGGAGTTCCGCCGGCGGCTGGGCGACAATGCCGCCGTGCATGCCTCGTCCTTCGGCTGGGAGCAGACCGCTGCGCTGACGGCACACAGCTATCAGTTGGCGGTCGACCACTTCCGCCGCTGACGAGCCCCCGGGCGGGCGCCGCTAAGATGCATAGGTGCCAACTTACTGCGTCCGCCGCGCCATTCGCGAAGATGTTCCCGCAACCCTGGACATGAAGCTGGCTGCGTGGCGGGAATCCTACGGCACACACCGCCCCGCCTCCTTCTTTGCCGCCGAAGCCGCCAGGCGGAAGCAGCAGATCGATTGGTGGGCGCGCGGTCTGGCCGCGGGAGCGGAGCTGTGGATCGCCGAGGATGCTTCCGGCCGGATCGTCGGCTGTGCAGGCGCCGGCCCCGCCCAGGACGACGACGGCAACGCCGGCGTGCCGTACGAACTGCAAATGCTTTACGTGCTGGAGCAGGCCCACGGCACCGGGCTGGGCCTGCGGCTGCTGGAAGCCGCGATCGGCAACAAGCCGGCGCTGCTGTGGGTCCTCGAGGACAACCCGCGTGCGCAAGCGTTCTACCGCAAACACGGCTTCACGGCAGACGGAGGCCGCGAACCCCTGACCGGCCACTGGGAAGGCCTGAACGAAATCAGGATGGTCCGTAGGGCCGGTTAGGCCCGTTCCAGCTCCGCGCGGATGGCCGCGATGCCGCGCCAGACTTCCGCGAAGCTGGTGGACAGCGGCGAGAGGCCCAGCCGGATCCCGTCGGGTTCGCGGAAGTCGGGGATCACGCCCTGTTCCCAGAGCCGCCCCATGACGTGCTTGAAAGCCGGATGGTCTATCGTGACGTGTCCACCCCGTTCTGCCGGATCCAGCGGCGAGGCGATGACGACGCCGAAATCCGCCAGCGTGGCCTGCACCGCTTCGATGGCGAATTCGGTCAGGGCGACGGACTTGTCCCGGACGGCAGCCAGGCCGGCCTCGTCGATCAGCGCGATCATGTCCTGGATCGCGGTCATCCCGAGGATCGGTGGAGTCCCGGACGTGAACCGGCGGATGCCGCCGGCGGGTTGGTAGCCCTGGCCCATCTCGAAGGGTTCGCTACTGCCCAGCCAGCCCTGGATCGGCTGCTGGAAGTGCTGGTGTTCTGTCCGCACGTAGGCCCAGGCCGGCGCACCCGGGCCGCCGTTCAGGTACTTGTAGCTGCAGCCCGCGGCCAGGTCCACGCCCCACGCATCCAGTTCCACGGGCAGCACCCCGGCGGAATGGCACAGATCCCACAAAACCAACGCACCGGCGTCGTGCGCCGCGGTGGTGATGGCGGCAATATCCGCAATGTAGCCGGAGCGGTACGCCACATGGCTAAGCAAGACCAGCGCCGTGTCCGGCCCGACGGCGGCGCGCACAGCTTCCGCGGTGACTCCCCCTCCGTGCGGCGGTTCGAGCCAATCCAACTCCAAGCCGCATTCGGCGGCAATGCCTTCCACGATGAAGCGGTCGGACGGAAAATTGTCCCGGTCCACCAGGATGCGCCGCCGGCCGGGGCGGGCCGCAATCGCGGCACGGGCCAGCTTGTAGAGCAGCACGGTGGTGGAGTCCGCCACCACGCACTGGCCCGGAGCGGCGCCCAGCACCACCCGGCCCAGTTCGTCGCCGATCCGCTCGGGCAGCGCCAGCCAGCCCTCGTCCCAAGCCCGGATCAGCCGGCCGCCCCATTGCTGCAGCATGACGTCCGGAACCCGGTCCAGGCTGGCGGCCAGCGGCCGGCCCAAGGAATTGCCGTCCAGGTAGGCGGTGACAGAGTCGTCGTCGTGGCCCACGAAACGGCTGCGGTATTCGGCCAGCGGGTCTGCGGCATCGAGCGTCCGGGCGCGGTCGGCAAGCTGAGCATCGGTGGTCATAGGGCCAGCATAAGGGTGGTGGTCGCGGCCGGAAGGAAGGCTTGCACGGTGCCGCGAAAAAGTTTTCCGGCTGTGTCGATATCCAGGTTCACCGTTCGACGGCATAGTAGAAGGCGCACACCGCGTCCTCGTTCACCGAAGGAGATAGCCGTGAAGTACATGTTCATCATGCGGTCCACCGACGAAGCCCTTGAAGCTTCCAAGGCCATGCCGTTTGAAGAAATGATCAACAAAATGGGTGCCTACAACGAGTCCATGATCAACGCCGGCGTCATGCTCGGAGGAGATGGCTTGGCGGACCTGTCGGACGGGACCGCCTTCGTCGTCGACTTCTCCGAAGATCCGCCGATCGTCACCGACGGCCCCTACGGCGAAACCCATGAGCTGTTCAACGGTTTCTGGATCGTCCAGGTGGCGTCCAGGGAAGAAGCTGCCGAGTGGGCCAGCCGCTGCCCGCTGGGGCCTGGTTCCAAGCTTGAGGTGCGGCGCGTCACCGAGGCCGCCGACTTCGCGGAGTATTCCGACAACGAGTACATCCAAAAGGAAGAAGGCTGGCGCGAACAAGAGGCGAAGCTGCGCGCGGAGAACGCCTAGCTTTCGCCGCCGGGAGGTTAGTCATGTCGGGGACGGACGCGGACCAGGCAGCGGCCATCAGGCGCCGGATCGATGCCGTTTGGAGGATCGAAGGTGCCAGGATTGTCGCTGCTCTGGCCCGCGCCACGGGGGATGTTGGGTTTGCCGAGGACGTGGCCCAGGAAGCCGTCGCCGATGCCCTGCTCCAATGGCCGGTCGCGGGTCTGCCGCAGAATCCTGCCGCCTGGCTGACGGCCGTGGCCAAGCGCAAGGCGATCGACGCGTGGCGACGGGCCGAACGCCTGGACGACCGGTACCAGACGCTGGCCCGCGGGCTGCAGGATAAAGACGCCGCCGACTGGGAACCGGTGCCGGACGACATGCTCCGGCTGGTCTTCACCGCCTGCCATCCGGTGCTCTCGCGGGAGGCCCAGGTGTCGCTGACCTTGCGGATTGTAGGCGGCCTGTCCACCGAGGAAATCGCCAGGCTCTTCGTGCTCCCGGTGGCCACCGTCCAGCAACGCATTGTCCGGGCCAAGAAGACGCTGGCCGCGGCGAAGGTGCCCTTCGAGGTGCCGGAACCGCATGAGTGGAGGCCGAGGATGGGCGGTGTCCTCCGGGTCATCTACCTGATGTTCACCGAAGGTTATGCGGCCACCACCGGGGAACGCTGGATCCGTCCGGATCTGGCCGCCGAAGCCCTGCGGATCGGCCGGGTCCTGGTGTCGCTGGTGCCGCGGGAAGCCGAGGCGCACGCGCTGGTCGCCTTGATGGAACTCCAGGCCTCCCGGTTCGGCGCCCGCACCCGGGCGGACGGGACACCCGTCCTGCTGGCGGATCAGGACCGCACCCGCTGGGACCGCGCACAGATAGGACGCGGCCGCGCGGCGCTGGCCCGGGCGGACAGGCTGGGCCGCGGCCGCGGCAGTTACGCGCTGCAGGCCGGCATTGCCGAGTGTCATGCGGTGGCGCCCAGCGTCGAACGAACCGACTGGGCGCAGATCGTGCTGCTCTATGAGGCGCTCGGCCGGATTGCGCCCAGCCCGGTGGTCGAGCTCAACCGGGCCGTGGCCGTTTCCATGGCGACCGGGCCCGCCACGGCGCTGGGCATCGTGGATGACCTGGTCTCCTCCGGGGCGCTGCGCGGATCGCATCTGCTGCCCAGCGTCCGCGCCGAGCTGCTGGCCAGGCTCGGTCGGTCGGACGAGGCGCGGGCCGAGTTCGCCGCCGCAGCCGCCTTGGCCAAGAACGACCGCGCACGCGAAGTGCTCGAACGCAAGGCGGCTGCCACCTGACCCGGTGACGGCGGGGGTGCCGGGCTATCCCGCGAGCGTGTTGACGCTGCCCGTGAAGTGCAGCCGGTGGCTGCGCTCGCCCCAGCCGGTGAAGTCGGATGCCTGCCACGATCCGTCCCGTTCCGTGTCATGGATCCGTACCGCCACCGTGGCGGGAAGGAAGACCGGAGCAGCGAAATCAATACGCCAGCGAAAGGGTTCGCTGGCCGCGGCATCCACGCTGGTCAGTACCCGGGACGCCAGGTACATGCCGTGCGCGATGGACCGCTTGAGTCCCAGCATCTTGGCCGATACTGCGCTCAGGTGAATGGGGTTGAAGTCGCCGGAAACAGCGGCGTACTCGCGGCCGGCTTCGGGACCGAGGCGCCAGCGCGCCGTCGGCTGCGGCGGGATGAAATCGCTGCGCTCCGGCCTGAAGGCCTTGTCCAGTCCGGGCAGGTAGACCGCCTTGGCCAGATAGTCCGATACGCCTTCCCACACCGTTTCGCCCCCGGAATCGATCCGGGTATGAAGTTCCACCTGGGTGCCTGCATGGTGGCCGCGCAGGCCTTCTGCCCAGGCCGTCACGGTCAGCGGTTCGGCGAAGTGGACCGGCCGCAGGTGGTTCACCCGGTTGGCCAGATGCACCATGCCCAGCAGCGGGAGCGGGAAGTCCTGCCGCGTCATCACGCTCATCGCTACGGGAAAGGCCACCGAGTGCAGGAACACTGAGGGCAAGGTATCGCGGACGGTGCCGTGCATCACTTGCTGGAAGCCGCTGACCCGTTCCGGGGCGATGTGCACACCGTCAACGGTGTGCCGCACCGCCGGGAGTTGTTCGGTCTGCTGGCCGACGCCCAGCTTGTGCCGCGCAGCGGTGGAGGCCGCCGTCAGGTAGAGCCGCGAGAGCGTGGGCATCTCCCCGAGAATGACCTCACTCATGCGCCGACCATGCTCTGGCCGCAGACCCGCAGCGTCTGGCCATTGATCCCGCCCGCGGCGTCACTGGCCAGGAAGGAGACCGCTTCGGCGACATCCAGCGGCCGGCCGCCCTGCTGCAGCGAGGACAGCCTGCGGGCCACCTCGCGGGTGACGAACGGCATCCGAGCTGTCATGTCCGTCTCGATGAAGCCGGGGGCGACGGCGTTGATGCTGCCACCGGCGTCGGCAAAGGCGGCCGCCGACGCGCGGACCATGCCAATGATGCCCGCCTTGGAGGCGGCGTAGTTGGTCTGACCGCGGTTGCCGGCAATCCCGCTGGTGGAGGCCAGCGACACCACCCGCGGTGCTTCGCGGAGGACGCCTGAGGCCAACAGTTGCTCGTTCATCCGCAGCTGCGAGGTGAGGTTGACCGCCATCACCGAGTCCCATTTCGCCTGGTCCATGTTGGCGAGCAGCTTGTCCCTGGTGATGCCGGCATTGTGCACCACAATGTCCAGCCCGTGGTTCCGCTCCGCGGCATGGGCGGCGATCTTCGCGCCGGCGTCCGGCGCGGTGATGTCCAGTTGCAGGGCCGTGGCGCCCACCTGGTTGGCGATCCGGGCCAGCTGTTCCCCGGCCGCCGGGACATCGACGGCGATGATCCGGGCGCCGTCGCGGTGCAGGATCTCGGCGATGGCTGCGCCAATGCCCCGGGCGGCACCGGTAACGACGGCGACCTTGCCTGCCAGCGGATGGTCCGGGGCCGCCGGCAGCGAGGCCACGCCGGAGCCAACCAGAAGGAACTGCCCGTTGACGTAGGCGCTCCGACCGGAGAGCAGGAAGCGCAGCGCACCGAGGACGGCCGGCGCGCCGGCATCCACGCCCTCGCCCAGCAGGATCCCGTTGCCGGTGGCACCGCCGCGCAGCTCATGGGCCAGCGACCGCAAGGCCCCGTCCACCGCCTGGCGGGCGGCCGCCCGGGCAGGCTCCCCGGTGCCGGCAGCCAGCCGGGAAATCGTGACGATCCGTCCGCCCGCAGCCAGATCCCGCAGGCTGGCCCCGGCGGTGAGCATCGGGGCCGAAAGTTCTTCCGGCGACGCAAGTTCGTCGAGCACCAGCACCATGCCGCCGAGCCGTTCCTTCGGCGCCACGTGCCGGCGGACATCCAGGTCCCAGCCGAGCAGCTCCTTAGCCAGGACGTCGGCGCCGGTCCCGGAGCCCAGCACCAGGACGGGCCCGGGCAGCAGCGGCGCGCCCGGCCGGTAACGCCGCAGCACGGCAGGCTGGGGCAGCCCCAGCTTCTGGGCCAGGCTCTTCACCGGCCCCGCGTTGACCAAGTCCAGGTAGCGGTCAGCCATCAGTTTGCCTCCAGAATGGCCACAACGCCCATGCCGCCGGCGGCGCACACAGAGATCAGGCCACGGGTGGTTCGGGACTCGGCGTCGGCCTTCTGGCGCAGCATCTTGGCGAGGGTGGCGACCACCCGGCCGCCGGTAGCGGCGAAAGGGTGTCCGGTGGCCAGTGACGAGCCGTTGACGTTCAGCCGGGTCCGGTCGATGGGGCCCAGCGGCTTCTGCAAGCCCAGCTTATTGCGGCAGAACTCCTCGCTTTCCCAGGCCGCCAGGTGGCACAGCACTGTGCCGGCAAAAGCTTCGTGGATCTCGAAGAAATCGAAGTCGGCAAAGGTCAGGCCCTGCCGGGCCAACAGCCGTGGCACGGCATAGGCAGGCGCCATCAGCAGGCCTTCCTTGCCGTGCACAAAATCCACTGCTGCGGCTTCGGCGTCGACTACTTCGGCCTGCACCGGAAGGTCATTGCTGCGGGCATACTCCTCCGAACCGATCAGCACCGCTGAGGCGCCGTCCGTTAGCGGCGTGGAATTGCCGGCGGTCATCGTCGCCTCGGCGCCCAGGTTCCTGCCGAAGACCGGCTGCAGCTTGGCCAGCTTCTCCAGCGTGGTGTCGGCCCGCAGGTTGGAGTCCTTGGCCAAACCGCGGTAAGGCGTCATCAGGTCGTCGAAGAACCCGCGCTCATAGGCGGCCGCAAGGTTGCGGTGGCTGGCCAGCGCCAGTTCGTCCTGCGCCTCGCGGGTCACGTTCCACGCCGCCGTGGTCAGCGCCTGGTGCTCCCCCATCGAGAGCCCGGTCCGCGGCTCGGCCGTACCCGGCGCGTTCGGGGCCAGGTCCTTGGGGCGGAGCTTGGCCAAGGCGGTGAGTTTCTGCTGCACGGATTTGGCGCGGTGCAGTTCCAGCAGCACCGCCCGGAGACCCTCGCTGACCGCAATCGGCGCATCCGAGGCGGAATCGACACCGCCGGCGATGGCGGAATCGATCTGCCCCAGCTTGATCTTATTGGCCAGGCCGATCACTGTTTCCAAGCCGGTAGCGCAGGCCTGCTGCAGATCGTGGGCGGGCGTTTCCGGCGACAGCGCGGATCCAATGACCGCTTCGCGGGTGAGGTTGAAATCGCGCGAGTGCTTCAAAACGGCGCCGGCGGCCACCTCGCCGATCCGTTCATCCTGCAGTCCGAAGCGAGCCACCAGCCCGTCCAAGGCGGCAGTGAGCATGTCTTGGTTGCTTGCCTGGGTGTAGGCCCCGTTGGCCCGGGCAAACGGGATGCGGTTGCCGCCGATGACGACGGCCTTGCGCAGAACGGTGGCGGGGCGGGTGCCGGTGGCGTCAGGTGAAGCGGCCATGAAGGCTCTCCTCGTGAATCGGGTACAGGTGGGAACGATGTCAGTTACCGTAACCTAGCGTACCTGATACGCTGGGTAACGTGAATAGCGCCACAGTCCGCCCTGCGGCTTCGCCGGGGCCCGACGGCCGCTCCGCCCGCTGGGACCGGCACCGGACCGAACGCCGCCGGGAACTGATCCGTGCCGCCCGCCATGCCGTGCACCGGCTGGGCCCTGACGCTTCAATGGAGGACATCGCGGCGGCGGCCGGGACCTCGAAGCCGGTTTTCTACCGGTACTTTGGCGACAAAGCCGGGCTGCAGCAGGCCATGGGCGAAGTGGTCGTGGGCCGGATGCAAGCCCGGCTCCAGGAGGCCGCCGCCAGCGCCACCACGCCGCAGGCAGGCCTGCACGCCATGGTTTCGGTCTACCTGCAGATGGCCGAATCCTCGCCGCACGTCTACGCATTCGTCACCCGCGGCGCGCCCTTCGATCCATCGGTTCCGCAGCTGCTGCGCGGCGGGCCGGCGCCGACCGACGCCGCCCCGGAGCCCGGCAGTTCCGCGGTACTTCATGATTTCTTCGCCAACGTTACGGCGATGATCGAAGCCCCGCTGCGCGGCCATCTGAGCGCCTCCGCGGACAACGCCGCGGAACTGGCCGCGGCCTTCTATTGGCCGCGGGCCGCCATCGGCATGGTGCGTGCCGCCGGCGAACGCTGGTTGGCCGCGCCCGACAACGGCACCAAACCAAGCCGGGAGCTCATGACTACCTTGCTCACCGACTGGCTGCTCCGCGGCGTCGCTCCCCTCCGTACGGAGCCGGAGGCAGCGTCCGGGCCGCCCGACAAGGCCCGCAGCGCTCCCGGCTGAGCCGGCCATGCTGCCGACGGCACCGCGGCAGCCGCAGCTGACCATCCGACCTATTCGTGACGACAGAAGGAACAACCGATGACGTATACCCCCACTGCCGAAACCCCGGAGCCGGTTGAAGACCGCGGCGCCAGCGTTGACGTGGCAGGTCTCGGCGAGGTCTTGCTGGGCCGCTGGGCCGACATCCGCAAGGCGGCCCGCGAGCTCGCCGGCCGTCCGGAGATCCACCGGATCGACGGCCTGCCCATGGAGGAGCACCGCGAGCGGGTGGTGGGCCAGTTGAAGTATCTGGTGGACGCCGGGACCGTGCACCGGGCGTTCCCCACGCGGCTGGGCGGCGAGGACAATCACGGCGGCAACATTGCCGGTTTCGAGGAACTGGTCACCGCCGACCCGTCGCTGCAAATCAAGGCCGGGGTCCAGTGGGGCCTGTTCGGAGCCGCCGTGCTGCATCTGGGCACCGCGGAACACCACAACAGGTGGCTGCCGGACATCATGAGCCTGAAAACCCCCGGCGCTTTCGCCATGACCGAGACCGGCCACGGATCAGACGTGGCCAGCATCGGCACCACCGCCACGTATGACCCGGAGACGCAGGAATTCGTCATCCACACCCCGTTCCGCGCCGCCTGGAAGGACTACCTGGGCAACGCCGCCAATGACGGTCTGGCCGCCGTCGTGTTCGCCCACCTGGTCACCCGTGGCGTGGACCATGGCGTGCACGCGTTCTACGTGCCCATCCGCGACGGGCAGCGCAACTTCCTGCCCGGCATCGGCGGCGAGGACGACGGCTACAAGGGCGGCCTCAACGGCATCGACAACGGCCGGCTGCACTTCGATCAGGTCCGCATTCCGCGCACCAACTTGCTGAACCGGTACGGCGACGTGGCAGCAGACGGCACCTACTCCTCCCCCATCGCCAGTCCGGGCCGCCGCTTCTTCACCATGCTGGGAACCTTGGTACAGGGTCGGGTCTCGCTCGACGGCGCCGCGGTGGCCGCCAGCAAGGTGGCACTGGCCATCGCTGTCCGTTATGGCACCGAACGACGGCAGTTCAACGCCTCCTCGGACATCACCGAAGAGGTGCTGCTGGACTACCAGCGCCACCAGCGCCGGCTGTTGCCCCGGCTGGCCTCCACCTACGCGGCATCGTTCGCACATGAACAACTGCTGCAGAAGTTCGACGACGTCTTCTCCGGCGCCCATGACACCGACGAAGACCGGCAGGATCTGGAAACTTTGGCGGCGGCGCTGAAGTCGCTCAGCACCTGGCACGCCCTGGACACGCTGCAGGAGTGCCGCGAGGCGACCGGCGGCGCCGGCTTCCTGGCCGAAAACCGGTTCGCCGCACTGCGCGCGGACCTGGACATCTACGCCACCTTCGAAGGCGACAACACGGTGCTGCTGCAGCTGGTCGCCAAGCGCCTGCTGGCCGACTACGCCAAGGAATTCCGCCATGCCGACTTCGGCGTGATGGCCCGCTGGGTGGCACACCAGGCAGCCGACGCCACCCTGCACCGCACCGGCCTGCGGCAGGTGGCCCAGACCGTCGCGGACAGCGGATCGGAGCGCAAGAGCGCCAACTACCTCAAGGATCCGGAAACCCAGCGCCAGCTGCTCACCGACCGGGTCTCCACCATGGTGGCGGGCATCGGCGGCGCGTTGCGCAACGCCACCAGGCTTCCGCAAAAGGAGGCCGCGGCGCTGTTCAACGAACACCAGCACGAGCTGATCGAGGCGGCCCGCGCGCACGCCGAACTGCTGCAGTGGGAAGCCTTCACCGCCGCACTCGGCCAGATCGACGATCACGGCACCCGGCAGGTGCTGACCTGGCTGCGGGACCTGTTCGGGCTGTCGCTGGTGGAGAAGAACCTGGGCTGGTACCTGATGTACGGCCGGCTGTCGGCACAACGCGCCCGCATCCTCGGTACCTACATCAACCGGCTGCTGTCCCGGCTGCGCCCACACGCCCGCGACCTGGTGGATGCCTTCGGCTATGGCCCGGAGCACCTGCGCGCGAAGATTGCCAGCGGCGCGGAACAGGAACGCCAGGACGAAGCCATGGCCTATGCCCGCTCCCGGCGCGCCAGCGGCGAGGCCCCGGTGGACGAGAAGGTACTGATCGCCCGACGCAGGGCCCAGGACAAGCTCGCCCAGAAACGGCAGAAACCGGAAGCCAAGGGCTAGGACAACGACGGCGGGGCTCTGCCAGGCGACACGGCTCGCCTTGGCGGAGCCCCGCCGTCGTGACTGGAGCCAAACCAGCTAAGATTCTCTGGGCCCGCTACTCCCTTCCGCGGGCGGAAAGCACCTCCATGTCCTTCACCCAGAATGCCCTTGCCCGCTGGCAGGAGCTGCAGGCACTGGCTGCCACGCCCGGCCTTAAGCTCGCTTCCGCCAGCCCATGGGTGCCGGCGCTGTTCAGGACTGCTTTCACCAGTTCCCGGCCGCAGCTGCCGCTGGAAGAGTTTCACCGCAGCACCGACTCGTTCCTGGCTGAGCTGCGCCGGGCCGGGGCGGAACTGCGCACCGACTGGTCGGCCCGCCAATATGCCGATGACTGGGTGGCCCGGCGCTACCTGTCCCGGCTGCGCGAGGACGGCCGATTCGTCTACGAACCCACCGAAACCACAGTGCGGTTCCTAGAGTACCTGGATGGCTTGACCGGGACCTCCTCGTCGCTGAACAGCTCCCGCCTGGCCACGCTGCTCACCCGCGTTGAAGCGCTGGCCCACGAGACCGATCCTGATCCCGAGGCCCGGATTGCCGTGCTGCAGGCCGAAATCGCCGAGCGGCAGGAAAAGATCCGCGCGCTGGAAGCCGGCGACGCACCCGCGCCGTTGCCCGACGCCACGGCCGTCGAGGCGGCCCGCGACGTCTTGGCGCTGGCTGCCGGCCTGCCGGCCGATTTCAAGCGGATGCGCGACGGCCTGGAGCTGATGCTGCACACGCTGCGCGCCGAGATCGTGGAGTCGAACGCCACCAAGGGCATCACCATGGGCGAGGTTCTCGAGGCAGACAAGCGGCTGCGCGGTACCAGCGAAGGCCGGACGTACGAGAGCTTCACGGCCTTCCTGAACGACGAGGAGCAGCAGCAGCGCTTCCGGCAGGCCATCGCCGCGGTGCTCGAGCGGGACTTCGCCGACGCGCTGGAGGCCGAGGACCGGCGGGCGCTGCAGCGGCTGATGCCCCAGCTGCGGGCGCAATCGGCGGAGATCCACCGCATCTACGGGCGGCTCTCGGAAAGCATGCACACCTTTGTGCAGTCGGACGATGTCCGGGAATCGATCCAGCTGCGGCAGGCAATCCGTGCTGCCGAGGCCGCCATCCTCAAATCCCGGCACAGCCTGCCGGGCCGCCGAGCCGTGATCCCCGCGCCCGAGCTCTTCGGCTCCGGCTTTGAGTCGGTGAGCATGGTCCGGCTCTATGATCTGCAAAACCACCAGGCACCTGCCAAGCTGCCGGCGCCGCCGGCGTTCACCGAAGCGGACATCCACCGTGCGGTCCGCACGCCGCAAGCGGACGCAGCGGTTCTCTCCCACGCCGTGCGCACCGCAGTAGGGGCCGGCGGTCCCGTTCCGTTGTCCGCGGTCTATGCCCAGTTGGAACCGCAACACCGGCACCTGAACAGCCTGCGTTGGCTGCTGCAGCGTGCCTTGAATTCCGGTGGCACGCTGGACCCGCAGGAAACCGACGCCGTGACCTTGATCCAGATCGACGGCAGCGAACGCACCGCAGTGCTGCCTGCCGTCACCTTCACGAAAGCTGCAGATTCATGAACGAATTGACCGAGGTCCGCGTTGCCCCCGCCGATGGTCCGTCCCGCGACGTCCCGCTGGAAACAGCGGCGGAGCGTGACGACCGGGCGGAGCGTGACGACCGGGCGGAGCGTGACGACCAAGCACGGTTTACGGACCGGGTGGAGCGTGACGGCGCGGCGGAGCCTGACGAACCGGCGGAGCCTGACGCAGCGCCTGCCCGGGACGAGGTCCGGGACGGGCCCGAATTGTTCGACGGCGATACCGGCACGCTGCCGCTGAAGCTGCGCCAAGCCCTCATCAGGCTGCTGCGCGGCCCTTACCTGGACGCAGGCTCCACCGACCGGGTCTACGACACCGTGGTGGAACACCGGCGGATCCTCGCTTCCCGGCTCAGCGAGCTGTTCCTGCAACTGGTCATCGACGAAGACCGCAAGGTCGCGATGCTGCGCCCGGTCCCGATGGCCGAGCCGCACACCACCGCCCTGCAACGGCAGCGGGATATGACCAGGGAAGAGACGCTGCTGCTGCTGCGCATGCGCCTCATCCAGGACCGGCACGCCGGCACCGGAAGCGAGCCGCTGATCAGCCGCGCCGACGTCATCGATGTGCTTCAGGACTACGTGGATCCGGAGCAGCGCGATGCCAAGCACGTGGAGGATCTGGCCGACGCCTCGATCCGCAAGCTGGCCAACGAGCGCCGGCTGCTGCAGGCAACCGAGCTTCAGGATGTCTGGGTTATTTCGCCGGCGCTGCCGCTCGCCTTGCCGTTCGAAAACATCGGCGACATCCCTGCGGTGATTGATTCGCTGGCCGGCGCCGACCTCCCAGCCGGCAGCGAACCGGAGGCGGACCAGTTGGCTTTCGACGGCGGAGAGGCCTGAGCATGAGCATTGAGACGATCCTGCCGATGGACGGGCTGCTCAACCCCGGCCAGCACCGGCTCACATCCGTGCAGCTGGTCAATTGGGGCACCTTCGACGGCGCCCACACCATCCGGGTGGACCGCGCCGGCACGCTGTTGACCGGTGGCTCCGGCGTCGGCAAATCCACCATCTTCGACGGCATGCTCCAAGTACTGGACGCCCGGCCAAAAATGAACGAGGCCGCGCAGACCAGCGCCGGCCATGCGTCCGAGGAACGGCGTACCGCTTTCAGCTACATGCGCGGGCGGCTGGGTGCCACGCCCGCCGACGGCGACGATTCTCAAACCGCAACCTTCTACCAGCGTCCCGGAGCCATCTGGTCGGCGGTCTGCCTGACCTTCGATAATGTCCTGGGCCAGACCACCAGCCTGGCGGTGATGCTGGACCTCCCGGCCAACGGCACAGAACACAACGTGGGCCGCTTCTACGTCCTCCACGACAAGCCGCTGGACATCCCCCGTCTGGAGTCCGGCATGAAGGGCCGGTTCAGCAAGACCTCCCTGGAGGCGCTGCTGCCGGGCAGCCAGGTCTTCGATTCACACAAGGCCTTCGCGGAACGTTTCCGGCAGGCACTGGGCATCGACCAGGAAAAAGCGTTCGGGCTGCTGCGCACGCTGCAGACCGGCAAGGGCCTGGGCGGCACCGTCAACGATTTCTTCCGCAACCACGTGCTGGATACGCCGCGCACGCTGGCCGCTGCCGAAGAGGCAGTGCAGGACTTCAGCCACCTGCGCAGCATCCGGCGGCAGCTGGAACGTGTCCGGCAGCAACGGGACCTGCTGGCTCCCGTGCCCCGGCTGCACCAACAGCTGCGCCAGGCGCAGGCGCAGCTGGATCACAACATCCTCTCGGCCGACGTCGCCCTGCCGATCTACCGTCGCCGCCTGGCATTGGAGTGCCAGGACCGGCAGATCGACCTGTTGGGCGCGGAAGCCGCCACTGCGGCGCAGGAGCTGGCAGACACCGAAGCGGCACGCGCCGGGCTCAAGGAGAAGGCTGCACAACTGACCGCACGGTACGGCAGCGAGGGAGGCGCCGCCGTCGCAACCTTGGAGCGGGAGCTGGCTGCGGCCCAGTCCGAGTTGCGCGCCCGCCAGTCGGTGGAAGATGCCTTCCGGGCTGATGCGGAGGCCGCGGGCCTTGACGCCGATTTCAGCCCCGGTGGACTGGCAGCAGCGCGCAGTCGCGCCGCGGTGCTGGTCAAGGAGCTGCTCACCGAAGCCGAAGCCGTCCGCGAACGCAGCAACGATGCCCAGGGCGAAGCGTGGAGCCTCAAGGGACAGATCCGGGCGTTGGAGCAGGAAATCGAGTCCTTCCGCCGCCGCACCAGCAACATCCGCCCGGAAAGCCTGGAACGTCGACAACAGATCTGCGCCGCTACCGGCATCGCGGAAGAGGAACTGCCCTTTGCCGGCGAGCTGATCGACCTTGACCCCGCCGAGACCCGCTGGCGGCCGGCAGCCGAACGCGCACTGCGCTCTCTGGCCTCCGCGCTGCTGGTCCCGGGCGAGCGGATGAATGCCGTCACCCGGTACCTGAACGAGCACAATATCCGCGGTTTCCTGCGGATTATCGATGTCAGTGCACCGCTGGACGGCAAGGCCGAGGCCGACCCGGACGACCTGGTCACCAAGCTGGTCACCAAGGACACCGCGATGGGCCAGTGGGTCCGGCGCAAGATCACGGCGCATTACGACTACGTCTGCGTCGAGGAGCCCGAGCAATTGGCCTCGGTCCCCCGCGGCGTCACGCTGGGCGGCGCGGTCAAGCGCAGCAGCAGCACTACCGAGAAGGACGACCGGCACACCGGGGCTTCCGACCACCTGCTGGGCTTCGACAACCAGGACAAGATCGCCGCACTCGCCACCCGGCTGCTGGAGCTGCGGGACACCTACGGCACGGCCGATTCAGAATCTGCCGAACGCGCCCGGGAACAGCAGGATCTGGGCCGGCGGCTGGCGGCGGCCAAGGCCGTCGCCGCCGACACCCGGAGCTGGGAGGAAATCTCCACCGACGCGCACGCCGCCGCGGTGGCTGCAGCGGTTGAACGGTTGGAGCAGGCCCGGGACGCCAACACGGACCTGGAACAGCTGCGGTTTGAACTGGAAACGGCCGAACTGGACCTCACGGCTGCGACGGAGAAGATCGGGGTTCTCAAGGGCGAAGCCGCCCGCTTGTCCGCCGGGCTGGAAGCCGCGCGCCACCGCCGCGAGGGCCTGGCCGGGGGCGGCGAATCGGACGGCGAGCTGACTGAGGAACTGGCGTCGGCGCTCGACTCCCTGTTCGCCCCGCATGGCGAAGTGACCGATCTGGAGTTCCTCAGTGATGTCTGCACCAAAGTCGAGCGCGAGCTGCTGACCTCCCGCGGCACGCTGGAACGGGCCAAACTGGAGGCCGGCGCCCAGTTGGTCAAGATCTTCGAGGCCTACACCCGGCAGTGGGGGTCCGACCACGGCACCTCGCTGGACGCCGCCGCCGATTACGAGGCCCGCTACCACGACATTGTGGGCGAAGGCCTGCCGCAGCGGGAGGCGGAGTTCCGCGAGTACTTCAACAACCGCACCTACGAACGTTTCAGCGACCTGCTCCAGCTGCTGGATGAAGAACGCCGGAGCATAGCGTCCCGGCTGCAGCCGCTGAACCAGATCCTGCGCCGGGTCAACTATCACGCGGACAGCCACCTGCAAATCGAAATTGCCAACGCCGTACCGGACGCTTCGCACAAGTTCCGCACCGACCTGAAGAACGCGCTGCCGGTGATGGGACGGCGGCAGACCGGCGATGACATGGACGCCCGCTACCTCGCCTTGGACCGCATCGTGGAGCGGCTGGCCTCGGAGGACGACCGCCGCTGGCGTGCCGAGGTCCTCGACGTGCGGTCGCACGTGGACATCACCTGCACCAACCTGCTGGCTGACGGCCGGGCCTACACCAACCTGCAGGCCAGCCTGATGTCCGGCGGCGAGGGCCAGCGCTTCACCGCGTTCATCATGGCCTCGGCGCTGGCCTACCAGCTCGGGATTGCCGGTCAGGGCTTCAGCACCTTCGGCACGGTCATGATGGACGAGGCGTTCGTGAAGTCGTCGCTGGCCTTCGCCGAGGCCAGCATCAACGCGCTGCATGAGTTCGGTTTCCAGCTGCTCTTGGCGGCTCCGGAGGACAAGGTGGACCTGGCACGTTTCCTCGGCTCCGTCACCGAAGTCCTGCGCGACGAATCCGCCAACCGCTCCGGCGTCCTCGAGCGCGGCCGTTCGCTCGCCCGCCCGGTGGACATCCTCCTGCGCTGATCCGCCCGGGCGCCGCTTCGCGCCAGCACGAGGACGGCGCCGCGGACGCTGCGCTTCGGCCGAAAACCGGGCGTTGCGGGCCAGGGCAGTGGTATGACTAGGAAATGTCGAAGGTGCAGGCGGGGATGCCTGGCTGGCCGTCTCCCCGGTCGCTGAGCATCCAGAGGGTAACGGCCGGTCTGCTGCTGGCCGTTGTGCTGCCGGCCGGCTTGCAGTTCCTGCTGCTGCAGGTTTGGCATGCCAATCTGACCACCGCGTCGCTGGTCCAGCTCACCGGAGCAGTTGGCGCGGCACTGGTGGGCGGGATCTGGCCCGCCCTTGTGGCCGCTCTATGGAGCAGCCTGCTCTTGAACTACTTCATGACCGAGCCCACCGGTCAGCTGCTGATCCATGACACCGCCATGGCCGTGGCCTTGTTGTGTTTTGTCGTTGTCACCGCGGCCGTGGCCTGGGTGGTGGATGTCTCTGCCCGTCGGGCCGCACGGGCACGCCGGGCGGGCGCCGAGGCTGCCGCGCTGAATGAGCTGACCCGGGTGGCGATCGCCACCGAAGACCCCCTGCGGAGCTTGTTGGAACAGGCCCGGCAGGTGTTCCACGCCGAAGCGGCGGCCTTGTTCGTGCGGCCTACGGGCAGCGGAATGGACACCGGTGATCATTCCGGTTGGGTGCTGCTCGCCGGTGTGGGGCAGCAGATGGGGTCTCCGGACGCTGCCGACACCGTCGAACGAGTGGACGACAACACCGTGATGGCCATGCTGGGTCCGCACCTGCCGACGGCTGAGAGTCAGCTGCTTAAGGCCTTTGCCGCCCAGGCCACAGCCTTGCGCGCCCGCCAGCAGTTAATGATCAGCCGGCTCGAAAACGAGCGCCTGGCCCAGGACAACATGATGCGCGGTTCAATCCTTCAGGCGGTCAGCCATGACCTGCGCACTCCGCTGGCCGGCATCAAATTCTCGATCAGCAGCCTGCTGCATCAGGGGGGTTCGTTCAGTTCGGAAGAGCAGCGCGAGCTCCTGCAGACTACCGATGCCTACGCCGACCAATTGGGGTCGCTGGTGGAGAACCTGTTGGACATGTCCCGCATCAGCAGCGGATCCGTCGGGCCCTTGCCCGGGCCGGTCCACTGGGAAGACGTACTTCCGGGAGCCCTGCGCGGAGTGCCGCCCGGGTCGGTGACCTTCCAGATTGCCGACGATTGCGCTCCGGTGGAAGCCGACCCCGGGCTGCTGGAGCGGGTGATTGCGAACTTGGTCGAAAACGCGGCCCGGCATGCTCACCCCTCGGTCATCACGCTGCAGGCAGGGGAACCCCCTGCAAGCCGGGAACATGGTGAGTTGCGGATTGTCGACGCCGGGACCGGTCCGCTGCCGCAGGATCTGGAAGAAATGTTCAAACCCTTCCAGCGGATGACCGACTCGGGGGAAGGCGCCGGCATCGGGCTGGGCCTCGCGGTCGCCCGGGGATTGACGGAAGCGATGGGCGGAACGCTGATTCCCGAACGCACCCCTGGCGGTGGGCTGACGATGGTATTGCGCCTTCCCCTGGCCGGCCCCCGTGCACCATCCACCGTCCAGGGCATCCGGCAGGAAGACCGGTGACCACCATCCTGGTCGTAGAAGACGAGCGCCGCCTGCTGCGGGCGCTGCAGCTCACGCTGCGGGCCAATGGATACGCCGTCGTTGCCGCGCCGACCGGAAGCAGCGCGCTGGCAACGTTGGCCGAAGGGCCGGTCGACGCCCTGGTGCTCGATCTGGGGCTGCCGGACATGGACGGAATCGAGATCATACGCCGTGTCCGGTCGGGCGCGCAGACCCCGATTCTGGTGCTGTCAGCGCGCCATTCCTCCGCCCAAAAGGTCAGCGCCCTGGATGCGGGGGCCGATGACTATGTGACGAAACCGTTTGGACTGGACGAACTGCTCGCCCGCTTGCGGGCGCTGCTGCGCCGCGGCCAGGCCGGCAGCCAGGACGACATCGTGAAGGCCGCCGGCTTCGCGCTCAATTTCGCTGCCCGCCGGGCGGAGAAGCAGGGCACCGCAGTCAAACTCACGCCGACGGAATGGAAGATCCTTGAGGTGCTGACCCGCCAACCCGGCAGGCTGGTGCCCCATCGGCAGGTGCTGGAGCATGTGTGGGGACCGGAGTATGTGAAGGAGACCCAGTATTTGCGCGTCTACATCGCCCAGTTGCGCCGGAAGCTGGAAGCTGACCCGTCCCGGCCGAAGCATCTGATCACCGAGCCCGGGATCGGTTACCGATTCGATCCCTGAACCGGCCCGGCCGGTGTGGCCGCAGCGGTTCCCAAACCACGGTTAGCCAATGTGCACCACGGTTAGCCAACGTGCACCCAGGGCCGGTTGGTCACATCCGGTTCGGCTTCCCGCAGGATTTCCCGCGTGACCGGGGCGATTTCGCCTTCGCCGAAGACCAGGAAACGCAGCAGGTTGTTGATCGGGTTGCCCTCCGTCCAGCGGAAGTAGACGTGCGGCATCAGCCCGGTGATGTCGCGGATGTGCAGCAGCACCGAGGCGATGGTGTTGGGCACCACGGGGCCATGGACTTCAAGAATGTCGTACCCGTGGCGGCTCACCCCGTGAACCTCCAATTCTGTCTCGAAGTCGGATGAGTCATCCACCACGACTTCCAGGAACAGGGGCACCTCGTCGGCCGGCAGGTTATTGACCACGCGGGCGGCCGCCAGCTTTTTGCGGTAGGCCTCCGCGTCCAGCCGTTTGGGTTCATGCGCGATGAACAAGAGCGGCCCGGTGTCGGACTGCGCGATCAGCTCTACCGCACGCTCGTCGAAATGGACGTGCGTTGCGTGCAGCTCGAACGAGCGTTTGGTCCGCGAGATGAACGAGATGACAACGATACCCAAAATGAACAGCGACGCGATGCGGATACCTTCGGGCCGTTCAACGATGTTGGCTGCCGTGGTGTAGACGAAAGCCACCGTGACGGTCCCGAAACCCCAGGCGAGCCGCCGCTGACCTCGCGACCGTGCCGAGAGCGTGACAGCCGCGGCTGCGGACGTTATCAGGACCAGCACACCGGTGGCATAGGCGCCGCCCTGAGCATCGACGTCGGCGTCAAAGACCACCGTAACCAGGAAAGCGATGGCGCAGAACACCAGCACCAGCGGGCGGGAGGCTTTCGTCCAGCCAGGCGCCATGCCATAGCGCGGCAGGTACCGAGGCACCACGTTGAGCAGCCCGGCCATCGCCGAGGCCCCCGCGAACCACAGGATGGTGATGGTGCTGGCGTCGTACAGCGACCCAAAGACCGGGCCCATCAGCTCGTGCGCCAGGTACGCCAATGCCCGCCCGTTTGCTGCTCCCCCGGGCTGGAATTCCTGCGCCGGAATCAGCAGGATGGTGACAAAGCTGCTGGAGATCAGGAACCCGCTCATGATCAGCGCCGCCGTGGTCAGCAGCCGCTGGGTCCCGCGGATCCTGCCCGCCAGCTGCTCTTGGGCGCCCCGGCCGTTTCCGCGAATCTGCGGCATGACGGCGACCCCGGTCTCGAAACCGGACAGGCCCAAGGCAAGCTTGGGGAATACCAGCACAACGACGGCGGCGATCAGCAGCGGATTGCCGTGCGACGTGGTCAGCACCTGCCACCAATCCCCTATCACCAGAGGATGAGTCAGCACGTCAACCAGGCATACGGCCACCAGCACTGCGTTCAGCGCCAGATAGGCGGCGACCACGACGACGGCAACTCCGATGGCTTCCCGGAACCCGCGGAGAAACACCGCGGTCAAAGCGCCCAGCAGAACCAGCGTGATCGCCACGTTCTGGCCGGCGAGCCAATGCGGCAGCAAGGGATTCTCGATCAGGTGGGCGGTGGCGTCCGCGGCGGACAACGTCATGGTGATCATGAAGTCCGTGGCCACGAACCCCAACAGCGCCAGCACCAGCAGCTTTCCCCGCCAGCGCGGCAACAGCCGTTCCAGCATGGCAATGGAACCGGAACCGTGCGGGCTTTCCTCCGCCACCCGGCGGTAAACCGGCAGCGCGCCGCACAGGGTGACGAGGACCACCAGCATGGTAGCCAGCGGAGAGACGGCGCCGGCTGCCAGCGCAGCAATAGCCGGCTGGTAGCCCAGCGTGGAAAAGTAGTCCACGCCGGTCAGACACATCACCTTTGCCCACGCGTGACCGTGTTCCTGCGGATCCACAGTCCCATGCGGTCCCAACTTCACCCCGGTGGCCGGCAGGTCGTGCAGCATCCACCCGCGCAGCCGCACCCCCATCGGAGCCCGTGGGGCTGACGGATCGAACGGAGGCAAACTCAAGGTGGTCATCGAACGCCTTTCAACACGGTCCACTTTCTAGGACCCGTTGTCACGGTAAACGCGATGGGGCCGGCCGCACGCAGTCTTAACGGCTTCTTAATACCGCGGCGGAGACGTTATTCTCCCCCATGGCCCGGCTCCCTAATGCGTCGGTGGAGGACTAAAGTTTTGCCATGGGAACGCCGTGGGATCCCGCACTTCCAGGCGTGCTGCGGCTGCCGTCGGGCCGGCTGGTGCGCGGACGGGCTTTGCTCAAGCCGATGCCGGCGGGCCCCCCGCCGGAGTTCGCCCTCTACCTCAAGCACGGGCGGCCGTTGCCCACCGAATGGGAACAACGCTGGGTGCACTGGCGCGACCTTCGGCTGCCGGATGATTTCCACGACGCCGCAGCAGCGTTCCGCGAGGCATGGCTGCGGGCACTGGATGAGCGGGTGGAGGTGGCCTGTTTCGGCGGCCGCGGGCGGACCGGCACTGCTTTGGCCTGCATGGCCATCCTCGACGGCGTCCCGCGGGCCGAAGCCGTCGAGTACGTCAGGGCGCGTTACCGGCCTGGCGCCGTCGAAACACCGTGGCAGCGGCGGTTCGTGCGCAGCTTTCCTCAGCCCAGTACGCTGCGGTAGACGTCCAGGGTCTTGTCGGCGATCGAGTCCCAGGAGAAGTGCTCCTCGGCGCGCCGGCGGCCGGCCTCGCCCTGTTGGCGCGCTGTGGCCGGGTCGGCCAGGGTCTGGCTCAAAGCCGCGGCGAAGTCACGCACGAACTGTTCCTCGTCCAGCGGGGTTCCGGTCCCGTCGTCCATCTGTGCCAACGGAACCAACGTGCCGGTGACACCGTCGTCGACCACCTCCGGGATGCCGCCGGTGGCGCTGGCCACTACCGGCGCTCCGCAGGCCATCGCCTCCAGGTTGACGATGCCCAACGGCTCGTAGATGGACGGGCAGGCGAAGACGGTCGCATGGCTGAGCACCTGGATCAGTCCAGCGCGCGGGAGCATCCGTTCGATCACCACGACGCCGTTGCGGGTTTCGCGCAGGCCGGCGATCAGCGCGTTGACCTTGGCCGCCAGTTCGGGGGTGTCGGCGGCGCCGGCGCAGAGCACCAACTGCACTTCCGGCGGCAGCAGTGCAGCGGCGCGCAGCAGGTACGGCACGCCCTTTTGCCGGGTGATCCGCCCCACGAAGACCACGCTGGGCCGGCCCGGGTCGATGCCCAAGGCACGCACGGCGTCGTCGTTGAGATCCGGTTTCCACTGCTCTACATCCACGCCGTTGTGGACCACGTGCACCCGGCCGGGATCCACGTCCGGGTAGCAGCGCAGGATGTCCTTGCGCATCCCGGCCGACACCGCGATGACGGCGGCCGCTGCTTCGTAGGCGGTGCGCTCCACCCAGGAGGAGAGCCGGTAGCCGCCGCCCAACTGCTCCGCCTTCCACGGGCGCAACGGTTCGAGTGAATGGGCGCTCAGGACGTGCGGGACATGGTGCAGCAGCGAGCCCAGATGCCCGGCCATATTGGCATACCAGGT
Organism: Arthrobacter sp. B0316-1-20; assembly: GCF_059091865.1. NCBI lineage: Bacteria > Bacillati > Actinomycetota > Actinomycetes > Micrococcales > Micrococcaceae > Arthrobacter > Arthrobacter sp. B0316-1-20. Next base: position 448,414 of record NZ_JBNHHC010000002.1, read on the forward strand.
GTGGGAATGGATCAGTTCCGCGCCCGCGAAGCCATCCAGCATCTGCAGGTCGACGCCGAGCGTCTGCACGGCCGGGTTGGATTCCTTCAGCCCGGCAGGAACCGCATAACTTCGCACGGTGGCGCCATGGAAGTCGGACGGCCGCTCAGCCCCGAAGGCATGCACGTGCAGGTCCAGCCGTCCGGCCAGCACCCGGCTGAGTTCGGCCACATGCACACCGGCCCCGCCGTAGATCTCCGGTGGGAATTCTTTTGTCACAATGTCTACGCGCACGCAACCTAACGTAGTGCACGCGCGAGGCTTCCTCTAGTGTGAGGTGAAAGGGGGATGTCACGTTTCGGCCTGGAAAGGGCCGTGGCGACTGCGAAGGGGGAAAATCATGCCACAGAAAAAGGTCCTGGCCGTTGTACTCGCCGGCGGCGAGGGAAAGCGGCTCATGCCGCTCACTGCGGATCGGGCGAAACCGGCGGTGCCGTTTGCCGGCAGCTACCGTTTGATCGACTTTGCGCTGTCCAACCTGGTGAATTCCGGCTACCGGCAGATCGTGGTGCTGACCCAGTACAAATCGCACAGCCTGGACCGGCACATTTCGGAGACCTGGCGGATGGCCGCGCAGCTGGGCAACTACGTGGCCTCGGTCCCGGCCCAGCAACGGCGCGGCAAGAGCTGGTTCCTGGGCAGCGCCAACGCGATCTACCAGTCCCTGAACCTGATCCACGATGCCAAGCCGGACATTGTCGTCGTGGTTGGCGCCGACCACGTCTACCGGATGGACTTCTCCCAGATGGTGGAAGATCACATCGCTTCCGGCGCGGCCGCCAGCGTGGCCGCGGTACGCCAACCGCTCTCGCTGGCCAACCAGTTCGGTGTGATCGAGTCGGAACCCGATACACCCACCAAGATCCGTGCCTTCGTCGAGAAGCCCGCGACCACTCCCGGGCTGGCCGATGATCCGCACAGTTTCCTGGCGTCGATGGGAAACTACGTCTTCAACACCGATGCCCTGCTGCGGGCGTTGGAGGCCGACGCCGAGCGGCTGGACACCGACCACGACATGGGCGGCGACATCATCCCCTACTTCGTGGAACGCGGCGAGGCGGCGGTCTACGATTTCACCGCCAACGCCATTCCCGGCGCCACCGGGGCCGACCAGCAGTACTGGCGCGACGTCGGCACGCTTGATTCCTACTACGAGGCACACATGGACCTGATCAGTCCGCTGCCTGCCTTCAACCTGTACAACCTGCAGTGGCCGATTTACACGCGGCAGTCGGTCTCGCCCCCGGCCAAGCTGGTCCGCGGGATCAGCGGCGCTGCCGGCACTGCCCACGACTCCCTTTTGTCGCAGGGCGTGGTGGTTTCGGGGGCCGAGGTCAGCGAATCCGTGCTGTCCACCGACGTCTTCGTCGCCGAGGGCGCCCAGGTCCGCGGCAGTGTGCTGATGGACAATGTGACCGTGGGCGAAGGCGCCGTAGTACGGAGAGCCATCGTGGACAAAAACGTGCACATCCCGGCCGGGGCCACCATCGGCGTTGATCCGGAGTTGGACCGCGCCCGCGGCTTCACGGTGACGGATTCCGGCTTGACGGTATTGAGCAAAGACGAACGCGTGCTGCTCACGGTGCCGACCGAAGCCGAATCTACACACAAGCCTGCAGGCTTGTAAGCGGATCCACAAAACGTAAGCCTTGTGACCCCGAAACAGCCGCCGGAAACCGCTCAAGCACCGACGCCTCCCCCGAAGCAGCCAGCTGTCTCCGGGTCCCGTATCGAACGGTGGATGCGCCGTGCAGGGCCGGGACTTTTGCTGGCGGCGACGGCCGTCCTCGTGTCCTTCGGCCTGCACTCGCTGGTGCCGGCAGTCCCGGTGATGAGCTTCGCCGTCGTGCTGGGAATTCTGGCAGCCAATGTCCCGCCGTCAGCCGGGTGGACCGGTGGCGCGGGGCGGCCCGGTCTTGCCTTCTGCGGCCGGACGCTGATGCGCGCCGGGATTGTGCTGCTCGGGGCCCGGCTGGCGCTGTCGGATCTGGCAGAGCTGGGCTGGTTCGCGCTGCTGCTGGTGGTCTTGGTGCTGCTGCTCGCGTTTGCCGGAACCTACCTGCTGGCGCGATGGCACCGCCTGCCCGGGGACCAACCGGTGTTGTTGGCCGCCGGATTCGCCATTTGCGGGGCTTCGGCGATCGGCGCCGTCGCCGCCGCGCGCGGCAGCCGCGGTCAGGACAGCCTGATGCCCGTCGCCCTGGTCACGCTGTGTGGCACGCTGGCCATCGGGGTGCTGCCGGCTGTCATGGCCGTCACCGGCATGCCGGCGGAAGTCTTCGGCTTCTGGACCGGAGCGTCAGTGCACGACGTAGGACAGGTTGTGGCCACGGCGCAAAGCGCAGGCACCGCGGCGCTGACCATCGCCGTCGTCGTGAAACTGGCGCGCGTGGTGATGCTCGCGCCGCTGGCGGCCGCCGTCGCGGTACACCGGCGCCATACGACCAAAGCGCCCCACACCGAGGACGTCGGTTCGGCAGGTAAACAACCCCCGGTGGTGCCGCTGTTCATCCTCGGTTTCCTGGCGTTGGTGCTGCTGCGCAGTATGGGATGGCTGCCGCAGTCTGTGCTGGACGGCACGGCCCTCGTGCAGGAGATCTTGCTGGCCGCTGCCCTGTTCGGGCTGGGGTCGGCCGTCCGGTTCCGGGAACTGCTCCGTTCCTCGCTGCCGGCGATCTCCACCGCGCTGCTGTCCTGGCTGCTGATCGCCGGGCTGGGGCTCGGCGCAGCCTGGCTGGCCATGGCCGCCGGCTGACGCGCTCCACCGCGCGAGCACTCGCACGGCGCGGTTGTCCCGACCGGGGGCTGGCCCACGGGGCACCTCCCCCAGCCGGGCCCCGCATGGTTAAATGGGCCGGATGACAAACCAGAACCTCAGCCGCGACGAAGCGGCGGCCCGACCCGCCATCCTGCGGGTGGAAAGCTATGAGGTCTCGCTGGACCTGCGCGGCGCCGAGGACCAGGACGCACCGGGCTTCATCTCCAAAACCGTCATCACCTTCAGCTGCAGTGAGCCGGGCTCAACCGTGTTCGCGGACTTCATCCACGGCGGCGTCCACTCCGTGCTGCTCAACGGGCTTGCGCTGGATCCGGCCGAGGTGGTGGACGGCTCGCGCATTCTGCTGCCCGGGCTGGAAGCTCAGAACCAGGCCACCATCACGGGCACCGCACTGTACAGCAACAGTGGCGAAGGCCTGCATCGATTCGTTGACCCTGCTGACGGGAAAACCTACCTCTACACCCAGTACGAGCCGGCCGACGCCCGGCGGGTCTTCGCCAACTTCGAACAGCCCGATCTGAAGGCCTCTTTCTCCTTCCATATCGCCGCGCCCGACGGCTGGACCGTCGCCTCGAACGCCGCGGTGGCCTCGACCGAGCCGCTGGCTTCCACGCCCGGGCACTCGGTCCGCCGCTTCCACCCGACCCAACGCATCTCCACCTACATCACCACCGTGCTGGCCGGCCCGTACCATGTGGCCACGGACAACTGGCAGCGCACGCTGCCCGACGGCGGTGAACTGCAGGTGCCGCTGGGCGCCTACTGCCGTGCCTCGCTGGCCGGCTCCTTCGACCCGGAGCAGATCTTCGCCGTCACCAAGGCCGGGCTCGATTTCTTCCACGTCCTCTTCGACTACCCGTACCCGTTCGGCAAGTACGAGCAGGCCTTCGTCCCCGAGTACAACCTCGGCGCGATGGAGAATCCCGGCCTGGTCACCTTCACCGAGGCCTACGTTTTCTCCTCCCGTGCCACTGATGCGCAATACCAGGCACGGGCCAACACCATCCTGCACGAGATGGCGCACATGTGGTTCGGTGACCTGGTCACCATGAAGTGGTGGGACGACCTCTGGCTGAAGGAATCGTTCGCCGACTACATGGGTGCTCTCGCCTCGGCCGAGGCCACGCGGTGGAGCAACGCGTGGATCACCTTCGCCAACCGGCGCAAGGGCTGGGCGTATGTGCAGGACCAATTGCCCACCACCCACCCCATCGTCGCCGACATCCGCGACCTGGAAGCCGCCAAACAGAACTTCGACGGCATCACCTACGCCAAGGGCGCCTCGGTGCTCAAACAGCTGGTGGCCTATGCCGGCTTCGACTCGTTCATCGGTGCCTCGCGCCGCTATTTCCGCGAGCACGCCTACGGCAACACCTCGCTGGCCGACTTCCTCACCGCCCTGAGCGCGGCCTCCGGCCGGGACATGGAGCACTGGGCGCACCAGTGGCTGCAGACTGCCGGCATCTCCACCCTGGCACTGGATCTTAAGCACGACGGCGCGGCGATCACCGCTGCGGCCATCGTCCAGGACGCGGTGGATCCGGTGACGGACGAAGCGGCGCACCGCCCGCACCGCCTGCGGCTGGGGTTCTACAACCCCGATCCGTCCGGCCGGATGCTCCGCACCGACCAACTGGAACTGGACGTGGCCGGTCCGCGCACGGACCTTCCGGAACTGCTCGGCCGGGAACTGCCCGCACTGCTGCTGATCAACGACGACGACCTGACCTACGCCAAGGTGGTGTTCGACCAGCGCTCACTGCAGACGGTGCTGTCTTCGCTGGACCAACTGATCGATCCGCTGGCCCGCGCGCTCTGCTGGTCCAGCCTCTGGAACATGACGCGCGACGGGCTGCTCCCGGCCGCAGAGTATGTGGAGGCCGTGCAGCGGTTCGCCCCCGCCGAAACCGAGAACAGTGTGCTGCAGGTGGTTTTGGACTGCGCCAAAACAGCCATGGACCGGTACGCACCGGCAGCCCGCCGCCCGGCACTGGCGACAGCGTTCGTCGCTGCTGCACGGCGGCAGGTCGAATCTGCGGATCCGGGCAGCGACCAGCAACTGACCTGGGCAAGATCGCTGGCCGCGGTGGCCCGTACTGAGGATAGCCAGGCCCCGTTCCTGCGCGATCTAGTGCTGGGCAACCTGGCTGTTGCCGGCCTCGCCGTGGACACGGATCTGCGGTGGCGGTTCTGGCAGGCGCTGGCCGCCACCGGCCACGCTGGCGTGGCTGAACTCGATGCGGCCCTGGAAGGTGACCGCACCGTTGCCGCACGAGCAGGCCACTTGGCTGCTTTGACGGCCCGGCCGGTACCCGAGGTGAAGGCGGAAGCGTGGCGCACGGCCGTGCATACCGATTCGCTATCCAACCAGCTCCTGGACGCCACGATCGACGGGTTCTGCCAGGGGCCACCTGACCTGCTCGACGAGTACGTGGACCCCTACTTCGCGGAACTCGTCCGGATCTGGTCGTCCAAGAGCATTGAGATCGCGGCCCGACTGGTCCGCGGGCTCTACCCCGGCGGACAGGATCTGGCCGAAGGCCAGGCACCTGCCGAGCACCCCGCAGTCGTCCGCACCGACGCCTGGCTGGACGGCAACCGCGATGCACCGGCCGCGCTGCGCCGCATCGTCATCGAACAGCGCGACCACTTGATCCGCGCCCTCCGCGCCCAGCAGGTGGGCAGCACCACGGAGGGCCCGAGCTAAACCGCCGGCTGAAGGCCGGTCAGTTCCCCGCACCCCTGCGTTGCACTACACTGACAACTTCCGCAGGACCCGGTCTGGCTTGGTTTTCCGGGCTTTGGTGGCAGGAGGATCAATGCCCAAGCTGCGTGTCCACAATTTTGCTGTTTCCCTGGACGGCTATGCCGCCGGTCGCCACCAGTCCCTGGAAAACCCGTTGGGTGTGGGCGGCGAACAGCTGCACGAGTGGATGTTCCAGACCGAGGCCGGCAAACGGATGATCGGTGAAAGCGGCGGTTCAACAGGCCCTGACAACGACTTTCTGCTCGCCGGCGAGCGCGGGATCGGAGCCACCATCATGGGTCGGAACATGTTCGCACCGGCTCGCCGCGACCAGGAGTCCTCGGAGTGGAAGGGCTGGTGGGGCGATGACCCACCCTTCCACCACCCGGTCTTCGTGCTGACCCACCACGCACAACCGCCGATCAGCATGGCCGGCGGGACCGTCTTCCATTTCGTCGACGACGGGATCGAATCCGCGCTGCGGCAAGCCACCGCCGCTGCCAACGGGCAGGACGTCCGGCTCGGCGGCGGAGCGGCCACGGTCAATCAGTACCTGCGCGCCGGTCTGGTGGACGAATTGCATCTGGCCATCGTTCCGGTCCTGCTGGGCGGCGGCGAGCGGCTCTTCGAGGATCTCGATGCACCGGCCCTGGGTTATGCATGCGTTCAATCAGTCGCTTCCCCCACTGTGGCGCACGCACTTCTGGCCAAGAAGGCGCGATAACCACGCAGATGGGCGGGCACTACCGGCCGAAGACGGGCAGGGCCAACGGCCACCCGCCACCGGCCGCCCGCTATGGCACGCGGTGCAGCCACTCGTCCTTGCTGAACTTGGTGTCCACGAGTTCGCGGGCCATGGCCAGCTCCTCGTCGGAGAAGCCGCTGTCAGCGGCGGCATAGCGGTCCTTGAACGTCCGGATCATCACGTCGATGATCTCTTCCCGGCTCAGGCCGGTCTGCCGCCGCAGCGGATCAACGCGCTTCTTGGCGCTGGTAATGCCCTTGTCGGAAATTTTCTCCTTGCCGATCCGCAGCACGTCGGTCATCTTGTCCGCGTCGATGTCGTAGGACATCGTCACATGATGGAGCATTCCGCCATTGGCCAACCGCTTCTGTGCAGCGCCGCCGATCTTGCCCTCCGGCGTCGCAATGTCGTTGAGCGGCTGGTAGAACGCCTTGATGCCCACCTTTTCCAGCGAAGCCATGACCCATGCATCGAGGTACGCGTAGGAGGCTTCAAAGCTCTGCCCGTCCACCAGGGTCTGCGGGAGGTACAGCGAGTAGGTGATGGCGTTCCCCCGCTCCATGAACATCGCCCCGCCGCCGCTGATTCGGCGCACCACGGTGATGCCGTGGCGTTCGGCTCCATCCGGATCCACCTCGTTCCGCACCGACTGGAAGCTGCCGATCACCACCGAGGGCGTCTCCCACTCCCAGAACCGCAGCGTCGGCGGCCGTTTCCCGGCGCCCACTTGGCGGGTCAGCACCTCGTCCATCGCCACATGCATGTGCGTGGGCAGCGGAGTGGGCGGAATAACCTGCCACTTGTGGTCCAGCCACCCGGTGGCCTTGTTCAGGGCCCGGCGCACGGCAACGGCAATGGCATCTGCGGAAAAGCCAAACATCTGGGCGTCGGGCCGCAACGCCGCAGTGATGGCTGCAGCATAGTGGGCGTGGCTGCTTTCAGTGCTCATGCCGTCCAGCGCCGTGTTGATGTCGGCCAGGGCTTCGTCGGGTTCCAGGAAGAAGTCCCCGCTGACCGACGGATGGACGATCTTGTGGTCCATCACGTCAAAATCGACAACAACAAGCTTGCCGCCCTGGACCTTGTACTCTCCGTGGCGATGGTCGGACATTCACGCTCTCCTTGCTCAGGTCGGCCAGGTTGCCGCCGTCGGTTCGGCTGGCGGTGGTTGAAGGCCACCACAGTCTTATCACGGCGCCGGGCCCCACCGGACGTTGGCCCTGCCGGCGTCGGGCCTCCGCTCGCGCTGCCCGCTCGACAACCTACCCAGCATTCTCCCAGCTGTTGCCGGGGCTGTGCCCAGACGCTTCCGGTAGTGTCAAAGACACCTCATCACGGTGCGAGTGAAAAAGAGGGGCCGGACGTGCCCGGTCCAAGCGCCGGCGGGTAGTGGAGAGACTCCCCCCAACCTCCATTACCTGCCGGCGCTGTTTCATGCCTTCTTGGCGCCCTTCTTGTCGCTCTGGCCGTCAACCAGCTTGAGCCCGATGACGCAGCCGATGATGCCCGCAACGAACAGCAGCTTGAGCACACTCGCCGGCTCTCCGCCAAATAGCATGGAGTAGCCTACGGTGAGCGCCGCCCCCGTTCCGGTCCAGACAGCGTAGGCGGTACCCAGGGAGATACCGCGCATGGCATAGCCCAAACCCAACATGCTCAGGGTCACGGCCACGAAGAACACGACCGTAGGCAGCGGCTGGCTAAAGCCCTCCGACAGGCTCAACGCAGTGGCCCACACTGCTTCCAAAACGGCGCTGACCAACAAAACAATCCAATGCATGGTGAGCCCCCCGTTAGCCGATCGCCTTGAGGCCGACCACGCAACCGATGATGCCCAACAGCAGAAGGACCCGGATCAGGGAGGCTTTCTCGGCCCCGATGACCATGGCCACGGCGGCCGTCAGCACTGCACCGATGCCAACCCACACCGCATAGGCGGTTCCCACCGGGATGGCGGTCATGGCGTAGGCCAGGCCGGCCATGCTCAACGCCATGGCCACCACAAAAACGATGGACGGCCACAGCCGGCGGAAGTTCTTGGATGCGCCCAGTGCCGTGGCCCACACAGCTTCCAGGACACCGGACAGGATGAGAATGACCCATTCCACGATTGAAATCCTCTGGCCAGTCTTGTCGCGCACCGGGTACTGAACCGTCGTCCGGAGACCTAAGAATGAGGTCTTGATTCCAAAACTAGCAAAGCACGACGTCGATGCGCAGCTTTGGTGGCGGGCCTCACCAGCGCGCCGGTCGGGTTCGGGTTGCGTGGAGGATCGGGTGGAGGATCACTCGTTGATGGCTTCGACGCCTTGCCGCTTGAGTTCTTCGAGATGGTTTCGCATGTTCTGCAGTGCCTCGGGCGGATGCGGTTCCCACCCGATGACCTCTTCGATGATGCGCAGCGGTTCCCTGGTGCGGTAGGACCGTGTGGGGTTGCCCGGGAAGCGCTGGTCTGTCAGGTTCGGGTCGTTTTCAAACGGGCCGGTGGGTTCCACCCGGTAGATTCTTCCCGGGCCCTCCCCTACTCCGAGTTCGGCTCCCCACGTCGCAGCGTCCAAGGTGGCGGTGAGGTAGACGAAGTTCGCCTTCGTCCGCTCCCCATAGTTCGAGCTGAAGCCCGGCTCCAGCAGGTCGCCCGGCGCCAAATCAGCTTTCGTACCGTGGTAGAAAGGGCCGGGGTCGCCGGCCTCGGCCGGTATCGGTTCATTGTCCATTCGCCATCTCCTCGCTGTGTGCCCACTGTAGTCGGCAGACTGCGCGCTATCACGTCACCGCGACCGATCATCGCTGCCCAGCAGCCCGGCAACGAGGGCGTCGATGACATCGTCGGTGGACGAGTCAGGGTCCAGCTCAGTGGTGAGGCGGTCGAGCAGAAAGCCTTCCACCGCATAGTAAAAGAGCGCGACCTCCCGACGACCGCCGGGAAGCCCGGCCGCGGCGTGGAGCGCGACGTCGCCCTCGAAGGCTGCCTTGCGCCATTCCGCCAAAACTGCTGCAACGGCTGGGCGGCGGGAGCCTTCCAGCCGGAGCTCGAACAGCGCGAGCGTGACCTCCCGTTCCGCAGTAAGCCGGCGCAGCATTGCGCGCAGGTAGTCGGCGAACAGCTCGCGGCTTGGCGGTGCGGCCGCGAGGCGTTCGAGGTCCTTCGGATCGGGAACCAGCCGCTCGCCCATGCGGTGGACGAGGCCGGCGATCAAGCCATCGCGGCTGCGGAAATAATTCGAGGCGGTCCCGACCGGGACGCCTGCTGCTTCGTCGACCGCGCGGTGCGTTAATCCGCGCGCACCGTCGCGAGCGAGAACGGCCAAGCCTGCGTCGGCGAGCAGTCGTCTCCGCTGCTCATTCTTTGCCATGCCCCATCGTATCGGCACGACCAATCCGGTCTGCTGTCCAGGACCTGCACTGTTCGATCTGCGGATGCACGGGAAGTGCCACCCGTCACGGACCGTCCTGCGGGAAGGCCACGCCTTCGCCGACCACCCGCAGGCAGAGCTCTGTCCCAGGCTTGGTGATGGAAGCGTTCCAGTGCCGGATGGTGATCACCTCGCCGCCGCCCGGGTACCGGTGCCCGTTGCCGGACGCGGCGCGATGGGCCGCATTACTCTCGGCCAGCTTAATCCGGACAGTGGTTTCCGGACCGAAGTAATCGGTGTCCACGACGACGCCTCGGATAGGGCCGTCCGGCGCGATGCGGATCTGCTCCGGGCGGAGCATGAGCTGGACCTTGCCCTGCGCCGGCGGCCGGCGGACCGGGACTCCGCCCAGCGAGCAGGTGGCCAGGGAACCCTCCATCCATGCATCCAGGATCACCGCGTCGCCCAGGAACTCGGCCGTGGCGCGGTCGGCCGGCCGCGTGTAGACCACGAAGGGGTTGCCGATCTGCGCCAGCCTCCCGCCGCGCATGATCGCCACCTGATCCGCAAAGGAGAGCGCTTCGGCTTGGTCGTGGGTCACCAAGATGGTGGTTACGCCGGCTTCACTGAGCACCTTGGCGACGGCGCGGCGGGTGGCCACCCGGAGTCCGGCGTCCAGTGCCGAGAACGGCTCATCCAAAAGCATCAGTTCGGGCTTCCGGGCCAGTGCGCGCGCCAAGGCAACGCGCTGTTGCTGGCCGCCGGACAATTGGTGTGGTCGCCGTTTCGCCATCGCGGCGTCCAGGGACACCATCTCGAGCAGTTCCTTGACCCTTGCGTCCACGGCCCGTCGGCCGCCGTCGAGCTTTTTTCCGGCGTTGAGACCGAAAGCGATGTTCTGTCCCACGGTCAGATGCGGAAAGAGCGCCCCGTCCTGCGCGACGTAACCGACATGCCGCTTGTGTGCGGGAATCCAGACACCGTCCCCGGCAACCGGTGAGCCGCTGAGACTGATGCAGCCGGTGTCCGGATGTTCAAAGCCGGCAATCAGCCGCAGCAGCGTGGTCTTGCCTGACCCCGAAGGACCCACGATCGCCGTGGTTCCGCCTTTGGCTACAGAAAGATCGACGCCCTTGAGCACCGACTGGGAGCCGAAGTTTTTGGTGACGTCGGAGATCTCCAGATGCGTGTTCGTGGTTGGCGCCACGGAGGCCGCTACACGCGGTGCCGGGAGCCGGGAAGGGGATTGTTCGGTCACTGTCCGGCCACTTTCTTGGACTGTTGGAAGAGCAGGTAGGTCATCGGTGCTGAGAGCAGGATCATCAGCAGCGCGTAGGGTGCCGCGCCGGTGTAGTCGATCTCGCTGCTCTTGCTCCAGAACTCCGTGGCAAGAGTCCGGGTCCCGTTCGGCGAAAGGAGCAGCGTGGCCGTCAGTTCGTTGACGATGGCAAGGAATACCAGAGCGGCGCCCCCGGCAGCAGCCGGTGCGGTGAGCCGCAGCGTCACTCGCACGAAAGACGTCAGCGGCGCCTTGCCGAGGGACTGCGCTGCTTCGTCAAGTTCCTTGGGTGCCTGTGCCAGCCCCGAGCGGAGGTTCACCAGCGCCCGGGGAAGAAAGAGAAGCACATAGGCGGCGACCAGCACACCCGCCGTTTGATAAATCCCCGGGACCGCCCGGATGCTAACCGTGACGAATGCCAGGCCCACGACGATGCCCGGAAGCGAGCTGGTCACGTAGTTGGAAAGTTCCAGGAACTTGCTGAACCCGCTGGGTCGCCGCACCGCCAAATACGCCATGGGGAAGGCCACCACCGTGGTGACGGCAGCCCCGACGGCGCCGTACATCAGCGTCTGCAGCAGCGCGGGCAGGAATTCGTCCGCAGCCCAGACCTCCGATCCGCCCGCGATGATCCACCGCAACACGAACCAGACGGGCAGTCCGAAGGCCAGCACCGTGACAGCGGCCAGCGCGAGCTGCGAGGGCAATTGGTAGTGGCGAAGGGCCAACCGGGTCGCCTTGGCCGGCGCGCCCGAGCCGATTCGGGCGTAGCGCGCGTTGCCCCGGCTCTTCACCTCAGCCAGCAGCAGAATGAGGCACAGGAACACCAGCACACTGGCCAGCATGTTGCCGGCGGTGCCGTTGAACGTCGATTGGAACTGGACCATGATCGCCGTCGTGAAGGTATCGAAGCGGATCATCGCGAAGGCGCCGTACTCCGCCAAGAGGTGCAGGGAAACCAGCAGAGCACCGCCGCTGAGCGCGATGCGGAGCTGCGGGAGTACCACGCGGAAAAAGACAGCCCACGGCCCCAGACCGAGTGACGCCGCGGATTGCTCGATGGCCGGATCCAGACGGCCCAAAGCTGCCGCCGCCGGTATGTACACCAACGGGAAGTAGGACAAGGTGGCGATGAGCACGCCGGACCAGATTCCCCCTAGGGACGGAACGGCCGAGACCCACGAGTAGCTGTTGACGAACGCCGGAATGGCCAGTGGCGCGGCCAGCGCAACCGCCCACCAGCGGTGCCCCCGCAGCGTGGTGCGCTCCACCAGCCAGGCTCCGCCCGCGCCAAGGATCAGGCACAGCGGGACCGTGAAGACGGTGAGCATGACGGTGTTCAGCAGCAGTTCGCCGACGCGCGGACGGAAGATGAGCTCGACGGCGGTGTCCCAGCCGGTTGCCACCGTCATGTAGGCGACGTAACCCAACGGGACGAGCGAAAACAGCGCGATGAGGACCGCCAGCACGGACACCGTGGAGACGCCGAAAGGCGGGCGAAGGCGCTTGCCCTCACCCGCCGTCGTGGTTCCCGTACGAAGCGTACTGGGAGCCGATAGATCAGTTGTCACAGAACTACAGTAATCCTGCCTTGGTCATCAGATCCGTGACCTGGGTGGAGTTCAGCTTGGCCGGGTCCACCGCAGGGGCCTCGAGGTCCTTGATCGGAACCAGAGCCTTGTTGGAGTCCACCTGCGAGCCGACGGCGTATTCGAATGAGGTGCCGTTTTTCAGGATTTCCTGGCCCTGCTTACCGGTGATGAACTTCAGGAAGGCCTGGGCGTCTTCTGCCTTCTTGGAGGACTTCAGCACGCCGCCGCCGGACACCGAGATGAAGGCACCCGGATCCTGGTTCTTGAAGTAGTACGGCGTGACGTTGTTGGAGTTCTCGCCGGTCTTGGCCTGATCCCCGTAGTAGTAATAGTGGTAGATCAGCGCCGCGTCGACTTCACCGGCATTGACTGCCTTCATGGCGGTGCTGTTGCCCTTGTAGGCCTTGTAGTTTTCCTTCATGCCGGCCAACCATGCATCGGTGGCGGCTTCACCCTTGAGTTCAAGCAGGGCGGAGACGATGGCCTGGAAGTCGGCGCCGGTCGGCGAGGCAGCCCACTTGCCCTTCCACTCAGGGTTGGCCAGGTCCAGCATCGACTTGGGCAGTTTGTCTTCGCTGATCTTGTTCTTGTCGTACACCAGAACCGTGGAACGGGCGGCGATGCCGGTCCACTTGCCGGTGGAAGGACGGAATTCCGCGGGGACCTGGTCGATGGTGGCCTGGTCGACATCGGCGAAGAGGCCGGCGTTCTCAACCTGCGTCATTGCGGGAGAGTTCTCCGTCAGGAACACATCGGCCGGCGAGGCGTCGCCTTCCTGGATGATTTGGTTGGACATTTCGGTGTCCGAGCCCTGGCGAACAGTGACCTTGATGCCGGTCTCCGCGGTAAAGGCGTCGACCCATTCCTTGGTCAGGCTCTCATGCTGGGCGTTGTAAACCGTGATGCCTTCGCCTGCGGCGGCGGAGCCGGACGCGGCGGAATCGGTGTCGGCGTTCGAACCACAGGCTGCGAGGCCGAAGACGGCGGTCGCAGCTACTGCGATGCCGACCAGAGCGTTCTTGCGGAGCTTCATAGGGGGAGCTTCTTTCTGCAGACATGGAGGGGATGTTGGAACCCCCAAAGAGCTTAGGTTAGCCAAGCCTAAGTAGTCTAACTCTTGGTGCAGCATTGAAATTTGTTACGCAGCACACGTCGGCTCTTGGACGGAGAGTTTCGGGGCGCAGTCGCGGGAGCGGGTTCAGACGGGTCACTGCCGGGCGCAGCGGTTGGCGGCGCCGAGCGTCTGCCCCGTAAACGGTCGTTTGATCAGACTTCCGCTTGCCACAGACATGCTTTCGGAATGCCGATAGTAGCGGTTGCGTCACATCTGGGACGGGCCTATGAAATGTGGGGGTTACCCGAGGGCCCTGGGCTCGGACTCAATGCTACAACCCGCGGCGATGGGTGAGCTCGAGGTCCCAGGACCGGTGGCTTCTATGTGTAGGAACCACTTCCACTTCCACATCTACTGTTGTCGACAGGGACAAGAAGGTACCCGCCGTCGTCGAAACATTTACCTTTGGACAGGGCCAGCCCGTGGCCGAGAGCAAAGCAATGAGGAGGAAACAACAATGTCAGAAATCGTCATGGTGGGAGTCGACGGCAGCAACACTGCGTTCAAAGCGGCTTCGCGGGCGGCAGCCATCGCTGAGGGCCTCAACGCCGAACTCGCCGTGCTCAGCGCCCATGTCAAGGAAAATACCGAGGTCATCAAGATCGGCAATGACACCTGGATACTTGACGACACCAAGCAAGCGCAAAAAATGGCGGAACTGGTCGCGTCCAAACTGCGCGAGGAACATCCCGACCTGAGCATCCGCCCCGTCGCCGTTCGCGGGAAGCCGCAGGAGGCATTGGTCGAGGAAGCGGCGCGTGTGGGGGCCGGGCTGCTGGTTGTGGGCAACGTCGGATTTAATGGCCTCGGCCGTGTGCTGGGCAGCGTCGCGAACAGCGTGGCCCGCAATGCGCCCTGCGACGTGTTGATTGTCAAGACGGACCGGTGATATCCGCCGGCACTACAGGCAGTACGCACGGCAGCAGCTAGGTTCCGCCTCCTGGCCTCCCCCCCCAAAGAGTCCATCGGCGCGTTCTGGATATGCGCCGCCTTCTTGACTCCGCGCAGGAGTCCCGGGTAGGCGTTTTCTCCTTGGAACTGGATAACTTCCTTCGGAGCCTTGACACGGCCGGCCTGCCACTATGGACTTGGTCCCGGGATTGAGGTGCATCAATGAGTTCCCGTTGAGAACCGGTGGGCATCTTTGCCGGGACCTGCGGTGCCCGTACTCATACCGACGCCAAGCTCATCGTCGACGGCTGCGGCGGCGGCGCCGTACCAGAGCGGGGGTCGATGTGGCTACGGCACTAAATGACGTTGCCACTCCATAAAGGCAGGAGCAGGCCATGATCGTCATTCATACCGCCATAGCCATCGTCGTCATCATCGTGCTCATCATCAAGGCCAAGGTCGACCCGGTGATCTCGCTGATCATCGGCGCGCTCTACCTTGGCCTCGCAACCGGTGTCGGTTTCACGGCGACCATCGTGGCGATCGCCACCGGCTTCGGCGAAATTATGGGCGAGGTTGGCCTGCTTATCGGCTTCGGGGTGCTCATTGGAGCGATGCTCCATGCGATCGGCGCCTTCGGGAAGATGGTGACGATGCTCGTCAACGGTGTCGGCGCACGCCGGCTCCCGTACGCGCTGACCGCTGCGATGTCGACGATCTTCCCCTCGATCTACGTGGACGTGCAGGTCGTGCTGGCCTCTCCGGTTGCCCGCTCAAGCGGGCCACTTATTGGCCGGACAGGCTTGCCCCACATGGCCGGTGCGCTGGGGACCGGGATCTTCGCCGGCTACGTCTTCGTGATCCCGGGCCTGGCCGCCGTCTCCATCGCGGGCCTGCTGGATATCCAATTAGGCCTTTGGCTGATCTACGGCCTCGTGCTCGGGCCGCTGACCGCGATCCTAACAACGTTGATCTTCCGCTGGCTCCTGCGCGGCCGCTACTGGAAATCGGACAGGGACGAAGAGGTCGATGAGGCAATGGTCGAACTGGAGACCACCGAACTAGTAGAAGAGGACACCAGAACTCCCCCGCTGTTCGTCTGCCTGCTGCCCATTCTTGTGCCGCTGCTCATGATTGCCTTCGGTGCATTCGCGGAGCTGTTCGGGTTCTCCAACGACTTCATCACCTTCCTCGGTGACGCCAACTTAGCGCTCTTTGTCGGCCTCCTCGGTGCCTACGCGCTGTGCCGGCGCACCTTGGGTTCGAAGGGTACAGACACGGCCATGGGTGAGGGCTTCCACACCACCGGCGAAATCCTGCTCATCACCGGCATCGGCGGGTCCCTGGGCGCAGTCATCGGGGAGACCGGGCTGGACAAGATCCTGGCCGACCTCTTCACTGCCGATGCAGCGGCGCCTGTGATCCTGAGCATCCTGCTCGCCTGGGTCATCGCCGCTGTGCTGCACTTGGCGATCGGATCGGTATCGGTAGCGGCCATCGCGGCCGCCGGGATCATCGGTCCGGTACTCGGGTCAATCAACATCTCGCCGCTCGTCATCGGCCTAGCCATCGCCTCGGGTGCGATGTTCGCGCTTCAGGTCAACAGCAATTTTTTCTGGATGTTCAAGTCGCTGCTCGGGCTGTCGACTCAGGGGACCTTCAAGACATTGACGATGGTTACATCCATCGCGTCGGTGGTCTCGCTACCGATGGTCTTGGCGGTAGCCCTCATCGCATAGGGCGGGACTGCAGGTAATTCCCACTGCGCCTGTCCCGTAACTCAACCCTTAGTTGAGACCTCAAATGGGTGCTTGAAGATCCGCATCCTTTCCACAGCATGGGCCAAGGCCAACTGTACCGGCGGGCGCAAAGCCCGCCGGCAGCCTGGCATTCACGAGCCCTCGATACAAGGCGATCCGTGGACTCATTGGGCGGGGCAAAGACCCGGAGATCTTCCGTTCAGCGCGTCGCTTATTTCGAACATGCGTTCTACATTTAACAGATGGACCGGGACGCACTGGCGAAGATCGCTGCCCGTTATGCCAGACGTGCGGAGCCGGTGTCGCTGACGCCGGAGGAGCTGGATCTTGAGCATTGCCAGGTGACCCGCGTGGTGCCCGGGGTACCGGTGTGGGCGTGGATCCGCTTCCCGGGGTCGGCCGAACTGGTCCAGGGTGAAGCATTCGGCTGGACGTCGCGCGCGGTTGAGGTCGCGTGGACGGATGCCGGGAACCGGAGGGTGACCTGGGTCTGGGCGTCTGCCGTGCGTCGGCGCACCGATCAGGTTCGGAAGACGGCATTGGGAGACAGGACCGGCGAGAGGCCCTGACGCCTACTCCCCCGCCGTGCAGTACAGCTGCAATTCCGCTTCGCCGTCCCGAATGTAGTGCAGCCCGGTAAACCCATGGCCACCGCTGAACCGGGATGCCAGGGACTCCCCGTCCGCCAGTTGGTACAGCACGCTGGCTATCATTTTGCCCTCGGCGTTACGGATGGATAGCGAGACTGCCCGACCGTCGGGGGCATCCCCGATGTAGCTTCCGGACAGCCGGAATGTGCCCGTCGACAGTTCCTGTCGGGTGGCTGTCGGACCGTCGACCCGCGGCAGGACGAGTTGCGCGGTCTCCTCTCCAGCGCTGCTGCCGACGTTCGGACGGTACTGCGCGGTGCAGGTGATCGAATCAGGCAGTTGCTGTGGGTCAGCGGCACAGCCGGTCGCCAGGAGCGTCAACAAGGGCAGCATGCTCAGCACGGCGAAAGCCCGGCTTCCTGAACCGCTCCCCCGAGGCCGCGTCGACGGGACCGTGCTACTGCTGCCTGGGCTTGCCATGCCAGCAGCGTAGCGGCAGTACCGGCTTAGCCAGGGATGCACGGGCTGACTCTCCCACCCGCGGGCTCTGCCTAACGGCCGTCCGCCCGCGGGCTCTGCCTAACGGCCGTATTAAGCAGCAGAGCCCGCACCAAGCGGTGCAGGCTCTGCTGAAAGGCTGGGGGCGAAGAGTTACTTCTTGCCGCCGAAGCCCTTGAAGCGTGCGTTGAAGCGCTCCACACGGCCGGCGCTGTCCATGATGCGCTGCTTGCCGGTGTAGAACGGGTGGGACTCCGAGGAGATTTCAACCTCGATCAGCGGGTAGCTGTTGCCGTCTTCCCACTCCACCGTCTTCTTGGACGTAGCGGTGGACTTGGTCAGGAAGGAAACGCCGGAGGCCAGGTCGCGGAAAACAACCGGGGCGTATGCCGGATGGATATCAGACTTCATAGTTGTACCTTTTCTACACGCCCCTGGATTTTGCCAGCGGCTAGAAGGATGGAAAGAGGGCAGCCCCATCAGGGCCAGCACACCACTCTACCGCATCCGCCGGGCCCGCGTCGAAGCGACACGTAGCTTCCGCGTGACGGGGGATCCGAAGCCTAGTCCTGCCGGCAGGCCCAGAAAGCAACGGCGCTGGCCGCGGCAACATTGAGCGAATCGACCCCGGCCCGCATCGGAATCATCACGGTCAGGTTTACGCGTGCCAGCGTTTGCGGCTGCACGCCGGCACCCTCGGTGCCCAGCACCAGGGCCAGCTTGTCAAAGGTGCGCCGTTCCAGCTCGTCCAAGGTGATGGCGTTCTCGGCAAGTTCCAGCGCCGCCGTCGTAAATCCCTCGCTGCTCAGCACGGCCAGTCCTGCCGGCCATTCCTCGAGCCTGGCCCAGGGGATCTGGAAAACGGTGCCCATGGAGACCCTAATGCTGCGCCGGTACAACGGGTCGGCGCACTGCGGGCTGAGCAGCACGGCGTCCATGCCCATGGCGGCGGCGGACCGGAAGATCGCGCCGACGTTGGTGTGGTCCACGATGTCCTCCAAGACTGCCACCCGGCGGGCGCCGGCCAGCACGTCCTGCGCGGACCGCGGCGCAGGCCGGTGCATGGCGGCCATGGCTCCGCGGTGCAGATGGAATCCGGTGATCGCCTCCAGCACCTCCGGCGCGCCGACGAACACCGGAACCTCCGGGAAGCGCGCGATCACATCGCGCAGGTCGTCCAGCCACTTCTCGGTCAGGAAGAAGGACCGCGGGATGTGGCCGGCGGCAATGGCCCGGCGCAGCACCTTGGAGCTTTCGGCGATGTACATCCCTTCGGCAGGTTCCCGGCGGCGGCGCAGCGCGGTGTCGGTTAACTGGGTGTAGTCAGCCACCCGCGGGTCGTCGGCGGAATCCAGCCGGACCAAGTTCATGCGAAGAGGTTCCTGACCAGCACGACCAGCGCCACCAGCCCCAGCGTCACAATCACGCCGCGCAGCACCACCGGTTTCAACCGGCGTCCCACGGCGGATCCGATTAGCGCGCCGATGAGCGAACTGATGGCGATCACCAGCACCACCGGCCACTCGATCCGGTCGAAGGCGAACAGCATGTAGGAAATCGCCGCAATGATGTTCACGCCGAGGACCAGCACGTTCTTCATGGCGTTGGCCTGCTGCAGCGTGCCGTGCAGGAAGACGCCGAGGATGCCGACCAGCAGCACGCCCTGGGCGGCCACGAAATAGCCGCCGTAGACTCCGGCGAAGTACACCAGGCCCAGCAACAGCCAGGGCCGCGGGCGGGTGCGCGCCTGTGCTGCCTGCCGTTCCCGCACCCAAGCCTGCAGCTTCGGTTGGAACACCACGAAGAACAGCGCCACCACGATCAGGAACGGCGCGGCGATGCCGAACACTTCCTCCGGCAGGTGCAGCAGCAGCCACGCGCCGGTGATCCCGCCCAGCAGCGACGCCGGCAGCAGGATGGCGACCGTGCGGCGCAGCCCGGCCAGTTCCCGGCGGTAGCCGTAGACCCCGCCCACGTTGCCCGCGATCAAGCCAATCGCGTTGGAGATGGTCGCCGTCACCGGCGCATAGCCCAGCGCCACCAGGACGGGGAAGGTGACCAGCGTGCCGGATCCGACGATGCTGTTGATGGTGCCGGCCCACAACCCGGCCAGCCCGATCAGGGCAGCGTTGAGCACATCCATCGGGGCAGGGACCGCCTAGGCGCGCTTGGCTACGGCAGTGTAGCGGCCGCCGTCGTGCTTCAGGCTGAGCGGCATGTCAAAAGCGGTGCTCAGGTTGTCTTCGGTGAGCACCTCGTCGATGGGGCCTTGGGCCACCACACCGCCCTCGCGCAGCAGCATGGCATGCGTAAAGCCCGGCGGCACTTCCTCCAGGTGGTGGGTGACCAGCACCAGCGCCGGCGCGTCCTCATCTTGGGCCAGCTCGCTCAGCCGCTCCACGAGGTCCTCGCGGCCGGCCAGGTCAAGGCCGGCGCCCGGCTCGTCCAGCAGCAGCAGTTCCGGGTCGGACATCAGCGCGCGGGCAATCTGCACGCGCTTGCGTTCGCCTTCGCTGAGCGTGGCGAAGGTGCGGTTCATGAAGGTGGACATCCCCCACGCGTCCAGCAGACGGAACGCGCGGCGCTCGTCCATCTTGTCGTACTGTTCGCGCCAGCGGCCGGTCACACCATAAGAGGCAGTCACCACCACGTTGAGCACCCGCTCGTGTTCCGGGATCTGGTTGGCCAGTGCGGTCGAGGCCAGGCCGATCCGGGGCCGGAGCTCGAACACGTCCACCTTGCCCATGGTCTCGTCCAGGATGCCGGCCATCCCGCGGGTGGGGTGCAGGCGCGCGCCGGCGATCTGCAGCAGGGTGGTCTTGCCCGCCCCGTTGGGGCCCAGCACGACCCAGCGCTCCCCCTCCTTGACCTGCCAGTCGACGCCGTCCAGCAGGGTTTTCCGCCCGCGGACAACAGTGACCCCGGCAAACTCAAGTACATCGCTCATATCAGTAGACAGTAGGCTAAAACGCGTAGTAATCGCCAAACGCGATGCCGGACCTGCCATGATGGATCCGGCCATCCCCTCCAGCTTTGCGCAGAACGGAATCACCATGCCCTCGCTCCTCCGCGTTGTCTCTTACGGCCGGGAACTGCCCGATGCCTATCTTGCAGCCGTGCAGTCCGCGGTCACCGGAGCCGGCGGAAACATCGTGGAACTGGAGAACGCGGCCAACGACCGCTTCCAAGTCACCGTGCTGATCGTGGAGTACGACGGCGGTGCCTCCGACGGCGTCACGGCTTTGCGGGCGGCGGTGGCTCCCCTGCTCACCGATCAGCTGGGCACTGCCGTGATGGACGCGTCGCTGGCCGGGCCGGAGCGCAAGCTGCTGCTGATGGATGTGGACTCCACGCTCATCCAGCAGGAAGTGATCGAACTGCTGGCGGAGCATGCCGGCAAACGGGACGAGGTTGCCGCCGTGACCGAAGCGGCGATGCGCGGCGAGCTGGACTTTGCCGAGAGCCTGCACGCCCGCGTGGCCACGCTGAAGGATCTTCCGCTGGGCGTGATCGAGCGGGTGCGCGCTTCGCTGCTGTTGACGCACGGTGCCAAGGAAGTGGTGGAGGCCTTCCTGGCCTCCGGCCACGCGGTGGCCGTGGTCTCCGGTGGCTTCAGCCAGATCCTGGACCCGCTGGCCGAGGAACTTAAACTGACGTACTACCGGGCCAATCTGCTGGGTACCGACGCCGACATGCTGACCGGCACGGTTGACGGCGATGTGGTGGACCGGGCAGCCAAGGAAGCTTCATTGCGCGAATGGGCCGCGGCGGAAAACATCGACCTGGCCCAGACCATTGCTATCGGCGACGGCGCCAACGATTTGGATATGCTGGCCGCCGCTGGCCTTGGGGTCGCCTTCAATGCCAAGCCGGCCGTCCGCGAGGCGGCCGATGCCGCCATCAACATCCCCTACTTGGATGTGGCGCGCTACTTCGCCGGAGTCTGACGCCCAACCAGCGGGCAGCCGCAGGCCTGCCGATCATGGATGCCCACGTGGCCCTGTCGCCGGACCACGTACGGGAGTAGGGTCGGGTTGAACATCCCCCGGACAGTGCTGCCGATGAGGGCAACGGGGCCCGGGATTCCCTGAACCTTCCGTGAAGGAGAGTCAGTGATGAGCACCGACTCCACATCCACCACCACCTGGGATCAGAGCCTGGCGGAGACCTGCCGCGCGCTGGCTGCGCAGCTGCGGGTCGATTCAATCCGCGTCACTACCCGGGCCGGATCCGGCCACGCCACCTCCTCCCTCTCGGCGGCCGACCTCATGGCTGTGCTGTTGGTGAACCATCTGCGCTATGACTGGCAGCGCCCCGAGCTGCCCGCGAACGACCATCTGGTCTTCTCCAAGGGGCATGCCTCGCCGCTGCTGTATGCCATCTTCCGGGCTGCCGGAGTGGTCGACGAAGCCGAGCTGCTCGATACCTACCGGCAGTTTGGCGGCAGGCTGCAGGGACATCCCACACCTGCCCTGCCGTGGGTGGACGTGGCGACCGGATCCCTGGGGCAGGGACTGCCCGACGCCGTCGGCATTGCCCTGGCCGGCAAGTACCTGGACCGGCTGCCCTATCAGGCGTGGGTGCTGTGCGGTGACAGCGAGCTGGCCGAAGGGTCCATGTGGGAGGCGCTGGACAAGGCGGCCTACTACCGGCTGGGCAATCTGACCGCGATTGTCGATGTGAACCGGCTGGGCCAGAACGGGCCGACCGAGCTGGGATGGGATCTCGAGCGGTACGCAGAGCGGGTCAGGGCCTTCGGTGCGCAGCCGCTTCCGATCGACGGTCACGACTTGAACGCGATCAACGACGCCTTCGCCACCGCCCGCGCCACCACGGACCAGCCCAGCGTCATCTTGGCGCGGACGATCAAGGGCAAGGGCGTTCCCGAGGTGGAGGACAAGAACGGCTGGCATGGAAAGGCACTGCCGGAGGACATTGCGGAACCTGCCATCAAGGCGCTGGGCGGGCCAACCCAGATACGGGTCACCAGCCATACCCCGGAATCAGGCGTACCTGCCATCAAGGCCAACCCGTCGGCCGCCGTCAAACTTCCCACCTACACCGTGGGCGACTCCGTCGCGACCAGGACCGCCTTCGGCGATGCGGCCTCTGCGCTGGCCGCACGGCCCGAGGTGGTGATGTTGGACGGTGAAGTGGGCAATTCCACCAAGGCCGGTGAATTCAGCAAGGCCGCCCCGGACCGCTTCTTCGAGATGTTCATCTCCGAACAGCAAATGGTGGCTGCGGCGGCAGGGCTCTCTGTGCGCGGATATGTGGCGTTCGCCGCCAGTTTTGCCGCGTTTCTGGTCTCCCGCGGTTACGACTTCATCCGGATGGCCGGCGTTTCCGAGGTGGACATCCGTCTGGTTGGCACCCATGCAGGCGTTGAGATCGGCCAGGACGGGCCATCCCAGATGGCGCTCGAGGACCTCGCCGCGATGCGCGCGATCCACACCTCGACCGTTCTCTACCCGGCGGATGCGCCCTCAACCGCACGGCTGGTCCAGACCATGGCGGACACGCCTGGCATCTGCTATCTGCGTGCCACCCGCGGCGACTACCCCGTGCTCTACGAGGCGGGCGAGGAATTCCCGCTGGGCGGCGCCAAGGTGCACGGAGCCACCGACGACGACGCGGTCACCCTCGTCGGTGCCGGGGTCACCGTGCACGAATGCCTCGCCGCCGCTGCCCAACTCGCCGGTGAAGGCATCGCCGCCCGGGTCATTGACCTATATTCGATCAAGCCGATCGACCAGGAAACCTTGCTGGCCGCGTGCCGGGCCACTGGCGGGCGGATCATCACGGTCGAGGACCACTATCCCGAGGGCGGGCTCGGGTCAGCCGTCGCCGACGCGCTGACGCAGGCCCAGGTCCCGGAACTGAAACTGGTCCGCCTGGCCGTGCAAGGACTGCCAACCTCCGGGGCACCGGAGGAGCTGTTGGACGCCGCGGGAATCTCTGCGCGGCACATCACGGAGGCGGCGCGCAACCTGATTGGCGGTTAGCGCCCGGACGCAGACGTCCGGGGCGCCAGGGGCAAAGGAGTCCCTTATGCCGCCAGCGAGGCCGCCGCGGTCGGGCAGGGCCATTCCACGAGCCGGACAAGGTTGCCGTTCTCGTCGTAGGAGCAGTCCTCACAAATAGCCGGCGCGGGCAGTTCGTCGCAGGCATCACAACGTCCGCAGGCATTCGGTTCCATGAAGTCAATCCCGACGCCGCGGGAATGTGTCTTTTCCATCTTCGCTCACCCTCCTGAAGTTCCAAGGATGCGGCCAACGTAGCACCCGCCACCGACAGTTTCCGGGATTTTGCCCCGGTATGCCCGGTACTGATGCGTCACTGCGTTCAGGGGCAGGGC
Organism: Arthrobacter sp. B0316-1-20; assembly: GCF_059091865.1. Lineage (NCBI taxonomy): Bacteria > Bacillati > Actinomycetota > Actinomycetes > Micrococcales > Micrococcaceae > Arthrobacter > Arthrobacter sp. B0316-1-20. Next base: position 472,158 of record NZ_JBNHHC010000002.1, read on the forward strand.
GTCCAGGGCACGGCGTCCAGGGCACTGTGCCCAGGGGCGGCGCGGGAGCGCGCCGGCCCCTCAACCGTGTCCGTCAGCTGCTGCCATCCTGCACCTAGCCCTGGGACTGCTGGAAGGACTCGGCCCCGCCCACGTATTCGGTGTGCCCCGAGGGGACGTCGGCGTTAGCCATCTTCGCAACCTCTGCGCCGAACTCTTCCACCGAGTAAAGCTTCCCGGCCTCCGCGCGGCGGGCTTCGAGGGCACCAGGGCGTGCGCGGTCCAGCAGGGTGGCCGTGACGGTGCCTTCGATCATGTCGCCGGAGACCACGACCAGCGAGATGCCCTGGGCATCCAGTTCCGGCAGCAGGTCGCGCAGCGCGTCCTCGCCGGCGCGCTTGCTCAACGCCACCGGCTCGTATTCCGGCATGGTCGGCACGGTGCGGATGAAGTGTGCCTGATGGCTGGTCACGAAGACCACCCGGGAGCCCGCCGGCATCACCTCGGCCGCCGCCTTGAGCATGTTCACCTGTGCATCGCGGTTCAGGCGGAGCGCGTAGTCCTCGCCCATGCTCGTCTCCATGCCGCCGGAGGCGTTGAGCACCAGCAGGTCCAGGCCGCCGAAGTTCTGCTGGGCGGCGTCCACCAGTGCCTGCGCACCCTCTTCCGCAGTGAGGTCGGCAGCAACGGCGACGGCGCGGCCGCCCGCTTCCTCGATCTGCGCCACGACCTTGTTGGCCCTCGGTGCCTTCTGGCGGTAGTTGACCACTACCGCTGCGCCCTCGGCGGCAAGTAACTTGGCCACCTCGGCGCCGATGCCGCGGGATGAACCCGTAACGATTGCTGCTTTGCCATCCAGTGCGCCCATGGCTACTCCTTAAGGTTTTTGGTAAGTATCTGTGGTGTTCCGGCCGCACGGTTGTAGGAAACGCTTAACCGGATAAGGCTTCGGGTTCCATCTTGCCAGCCCCCGAAGCCTTATCCGTTGTAGAAAGCCCACAAAAGGCGGGCCGCCCACCTGCCGGGCGACTTAGTGGCCCATGCCCAGTCCGCCGTCCACCGGGATCACCGCGCCGGAGATGTAGGCAGCTTCGTCGCTGGCAATCCAGCGGACCACCTTCGCCACCTCTTCGGGTTCGGCGAAGCGACCCGCCGGGATGGAAGACAGGTAGCTCTTCTGCGTGTCCTCCGGCAGCACGGCGGTCATCTCCGTGTTGACGAATCCCGGAGCCACCACGTTGGCGGTGATGTTTCGGGATCCCAGTTCGCGGGTCAGCGAACGGGCAATGCCAACCAGGCCGGCCTTGGACGCGGCATAGTTGATCTGGCCGGGCGAGCCGTAGAGCCCGACCACCGAGGAGATCAGCACCACGCGGCCCTTGCGCAGCCGGATCATCCCCTTGGAGGCACGCTTGATCACCCTGAACGCTCCGGACAGGTTGGTGTCCACCACGCTGGTGAAGTCTTCTTCGCTCATCCGCAGCAGCAACATGTCCCGTGTGACGCCGGCGTTGGCCACCAGCACCTCCACCGGGCCGTGGGCAGCCTCGACCTCGGTGAACGCGGCATCCACAGATCCGGCGTCCGTGACATCGGCCTTCACACCCAGAAGTCCTTCGGGCACGTCACCGCTGCGGTAGGTAATCGCTACCTTGTCACCGTTCGCTTCGAAGGCCCGGGCAATGGCCAAGCCAATGCCCCGGTTACCGCCGGTGACCAGCACGCTGCGGCCGGTCTGCTGTTCATTGCTCACACTTACCTCCATGAAGCTGCTGTTTTCCTAAGGAATCCTAGCCCGCAGCTCCTGCGGCAGGGGACTCGTTGCGTCGGCTTTAGACATTCCGGCCATCGTGGGAGAATTGATACAGCCCTGATGGAGTGTGATGAGCAAGCAGCCTGACGAGAAACCGGAAGTCCTGAGCATTACGGACGTTCCCGAAAGCCACACCGATGAGATGCACCGGCGCATGGTCAAATACACGCTCGCCATGGGCATCCGCTTGGCCTGTTTGCTGCTCTTCTTCTTCATCGACAGCTGGTTCCGCTGGTTCTTCGTGGCCGGCGCCGTCTTCCTGCCATGGATAGCCGTGATCATCGCCAATGGCGGGAGCGACAAGTCGCACCTGACGCACAGCACTGCCCTGCTGGACCAGGCACCGATGCCGGAGCTGGAAGCCCCCAGTGCCAAGGGCGGAGGAACCGAGGACGGCGACTTCCTGACCGGGGTGGTAATCGACGACGCCGCGCAGCCCCCGGCCACTGGCCAGGGCCCCACAACCTCCGCGCAAGAACGGCACGGCCCTGCAGACGCGGCCCCCGACGCGGACCAACCAGAAGCATCGGCGGGAGCAGGCTCGACGCCCAGCCAACCGCCGCCCGGTCCCGCAGAGCAGGACCGTCCCACGGAGCAAGACGAACATGACCAGTCGGCGGCGTTTATGGGAAGCCTGAGCCCTGTGGTCAAGCGACGCCGACGGAAGACTGCTGCATGAACCTCCTAGGTCAGCTTGGTGGCCCAGCGGCCGCCGAAACACCGATCTGCTCGCGGAAGGGTTGCCGCGGGGACGCCCAATGGCAGCTGCTGTGGAACAATCCGAGAATCCATACGCCCGAGCGCCGCAAGATCTGGCTCGCCTGCGACGGGCACCGCGAGTGGCTGCAGGACTACTTGGTACAGCGAAGCCTGTGGAAGGAAACGCTTCCCATGGAAGAACCAGCTACGCCGGAAAGCGGTGCCTGAATGTCCTATCGATTCCTGCTCAGCGGCAAGTGGCTGGGCTGGCTGCTGATCGTTGCCCTGCTTGCCGCGGTCTGCGTGATGCTGGGCAACTGGCAAATGGACCGCCGGGACCAGGCGCGCGCCACCATCACCGCTGTGGAGACCCATTACGACGCCGATCCGGTGCCGTTCAGCAAGGTTCCTAAGATTTTTGCCACTGCCGATGATTCGGTGGAATGGACCCCGGTGGTCCTCTACGGCGAGTACGACACCGCGGGCCAGCGGATTGTGCGGAACCGGCCACTGAACGGTCGGCCGGGTTACGAAGTGCTCATCCCGCTCCGCCTCAATGACGGGCCAGCCGTGATCATCAACCGCGGCTGGTTGCCGATCGGAAATAACCAGGCCGGCCATCCGGACACCATCCCCGCCGCTCCCCAAGGCAAGGTCACCGTCGTCGCACGTGTCAAGCCGGGCGAAGGGACGGTCAGCCGTGGTGCCCCCAACGGACAGCTCGCGTCCATCCAGCTGGACACCTATGCGGCCCAGCTGGACTACCCCGTTTACACCGGCAGTTACGGCTTGATGGCGTCGGAGTCCCCCGCTGCCGCCGATCGACCGGTGCAGATCCCCAAGCCCGCCATCGATGAAGGCCCACACCTGTCGTACTCCATGCAGTGGTATGCCTTCGGCGTACTCCTGTTCGTCGGCTACGGCTACGCCGCACGGCAACACGCACACCATGGCCGGTTGACCGAGGAAGAAGAGGCGCTCAGCGGCTACCACCAGGCCAATCCGGCCCCGCGTGCCGCCGCTGCCCCGAAGCGCCACCGCAATCGGCCCACCTCCGAAGAAGAGGAAGACGCGCTGCTGGACGCCCAGGGTTTCCGGACCGACGGTTCCCTGCTCAGCCGCGACGACTAGCTACTGCACGGCCTGAACCGGAATTGCTAAGGCGCGCATCGCCGACCGAGGAACGAGGGAGGTGTCTAAGCGCCGTGCAATTGCGGTTCGGCGCCGCGCCAAGACTCAGGCCAGGGTGACCAGGTCCAGGTAGTCCTCGTTCCAGAGGTCTTCCACACCGTCCGGCAGCAGCACCACGCGTTCCGGGTTGAGTGCCTCGACCGCGCCTTCATCGTGGCTGACCATGACGACGGCGCCGCTGTAGTTGCGCAGTGCGCCGAGGATTTCCGCGCGGCTGGCCGGGTCCAGGTTGTTGGTGGGCTCGTCCAGCAGCAGCACATTCGCCGATGACGCCACGATCGTGGCCAGGGCCAGCCTGGTCTTCTCGCCGCCGGAGAGCACTCCTGCCGGCTTGTTGACGTCGTCGCCGGAGAACAGGAAGGAACCGAGAATGTTCCGCACTTCGGCGTCCTGCAGGTCCGGGGCTGCCGTGCGCATGTTCTCCAGCACGGTCCGCTCCACATCCAAGGTGTCATGTTCCTGGGCGTAGTAGCCGATCTTCAGGCCGTGGCCGGGCAGCACGTCGCCGGTGTCCGGGGTGTCCACACCGGCCAGCATGCGCAGCAAGGTGGTTTTGCCCGCGCCGTTCAGTCCCAGGATCACCACGCGGGAGCCCCTGTCGATGGCCAGGTCGACGTCGGTAAAGATCTCCAGCGAACCATAGGACTTGCTCAAGCCTTCGGCAGTGAGCGGAGTCTTGCCGCACGGTGCCGGGTCGGGGAAACGCAGCGCCGCCACCTTGTCCTGCGCCCGGACCTCATCCAGGCCGCTGAGCAGGCGTTCGGCACGCTTGGCCATGTTTTGCGCCGCAACTGCCTTGGTGGCCTTGGCCCGCATCTTGTTCGCCTGGTCCATCAGGACCTGGGCCTTCTTTTCCGCGTTGGCCCGTTCGCGCTTGCGCGCGCGTTCATCGGTTTCGCGCTGCAGCAGGTAGCGCTTCCAGTTCATGTTGTAGATGTCAATGGTGGTGCGGTTGGCATCCAGGTGGAAAACCTTGTTGACGGTCGCCTCCAGCAAGCCGGTGTCGTGGCTGATCACGATCAGTCCACCCTGATGGTTTTTCAGGAACTCGCGCAGCCAGGTGATCGAATCGGCGTCAAGGTGGTTGGTTGGCTCGTCAAGCAGCATGGTTTCCGCACCGGAATACAGGATCCGTGCCAGCTCCACGCGGCGGCGCTGGCCACCTGACAATGTCCTCAGCGGCTGGTTCAGGATTCGCTCCGGCAGGGCCAGGTTGGAGGAAATGGCCGCTGCTTCGGCCTCGGCCGCGTAGCCGCCGCCGGAGATGAACTCGGCCTCCAACCGGTCATAGCGGCGCATCGCCTTGGCCTGCACATCGGCGTCGCTGCTGGCCATGTCCGACTGCGCTTCACGGAGCTTGCGGGTCACCACGTCCAGTCCGCGGACCGAGAGGATCCGGTCTCGGGCCAGCTGCTCCATGTCAGGCGTCCGGGGATCTTGTGGCAGGTAGCCGATCTCACCGTTGCGCACCACGGTACCGGAGGCAGGCAGGCCTTCACCGGCCAGAACCCGGGTAAGCGTGGTCTTGCCGGCGCCATTCCGGCCCACCAGCCCCACTTTGTCGCCCTTGTCCACACGGAAGGACACCGCCTCCATGAGCAGACGGGCTCCAGCACGCAGCTCAAGATCGTTGACGGTAATCACAGTGGAGGCCTTTCCATAGGGGCAGGGTGTGGGATGGGATGCCCGGGCACGTCCATGGGGGACGGGGGGCGGAAATCAACCTTTCCAGTCTACCGGCATCGGCAACCCGCACCCACCAGTCCGCTCCCGGCAGGCGGCACGCTCCCGGCCCGCAGCGTCGGCAGGGACCTACCTGCCCGTGTCCTGGCCGTTATCCTTGGCTCATGAGTTTTTCCCGCGGCTCCCGGCTGGATACGTCCCAGGTGCAGGACCGTCGAGGCGGCCTGGGCGGCAAGATCGCCATTGGCGGCGGCGGCCTGTTAGTGCTTATTGCCAGCCTGCTCGGCGTGCCTGCAGACGTGTTGGAGGGATTCGGGCTGGGCGGCAGCGGTCAGGAACAGCAGCAACTAGGCGGCCCGGGCCTGCAGGAGGAATGCCTCACGGGCGCCGACGCCAACGAACGCACCGATTGCCGCATCGTGGGAACCGTCAACAGTCTCAACGATTTCTGGGCCGGCTACCTCCCGCGCTACAACATGCAGTACCCCGTCCCGCAGACCGTCCTGTTCGACGGCGGTGTCAGCACCGGCTGCGGCAGGGCGAGCAGCGCCGTGGGCCCGTTTTACTGCCCGAGAGACCAGACCGCATACTTCGACACCTCTTTCTTCGCCGAGCTGACCAGCCGGTTTGGCGCAAGCGGCGGACCGTTGGCGGAGGAGTATGTGGTGGCGCATGAGTTCGGACACCATATCCAGAACCTGACCGGGGCCATCGATTACTCCCGGCAGGATCCGCAGGGCCCGGAATCCGGTGCGGTACGGGTGGAACTTCAGGCAGATTGCTATGCCGGTGTCTGGGCAGCGAATGCGACCGAGCAGATCGACGAGCGGACCGGGGAACCGTTCATGCAACCGCTAACGGAGCAAGACCTGCGGGACGCTCTTTCCGCCGCCAGCGCCGTGGGCGACGACCGCATCCAGCAGTCTGCCACCGGGCAGGTCAACCCGCACACTTGGACGCACGGCTCCAGCGAGCAGCGCCAGCGTTGGTTCCTGCAGGGCTACCAGACCGGCGATGCCGGACGCTGCGATACGTTCTCCGCGGCGGACCTCGACCGACCCGCCTGACGCCAGAGGCTAGAGGTCCCGCGGGTCCAATGGATCGGACTCATGGGTGCCTTCCGCGAACGGCAATCCGTCCGAGCGCTTTCCCGCGGCGGAGTCAGCCGGTCCGAAGCCCGGAAGATAGCCGTCGGGCTCACGTCCCATGGTTGAGTCCAGCAACAGGAAAACCATGGTGGCTCCCAGCCACAGCAGGATCAGGCCAATGCCCATCATCAGCAGCTGCCCCGCGGGCGGTACCGGGCCGATGGCATAGGGTAACCAGCCGGTGACGGCTCCTCTGAGGCCCGTCCACAGCAGCCAGAAACCCGGGAAGACCAGACCGAGGGTCACTGCGCCGGTACTGATGCGGGGACGGGGACCAAAGATCAGCCAGCCGGTTACCACCACCACCGGCAGCGCATAGAGCAGGAGCCGGTCCGCCATCACCCCCGCTACAGTCATTTCCGCAGTGTCGGGCAGTCCGCGGAACGGGGTGAACTGGGCCAGGAAGACCAGCAGCATGGCTGCCAGCGTGGCCGTCCGGGCCGCCCGCCAGAGCCGTCCGCCGGCCATGGTCGAGTCCATCAGCAGGGTCAGGCTCACCACGAAGACCAGCAGTGCCGCCTGGACCCCGGGCGCGCTGGCAAAGTTCCACCAGGAGTGCGCCGCCGCGGCGGCGTACCCGGGCGCTGCCGGCACAGCCGTGATTCCGAGGGCGATGCCGACCACGGCCAGCAGTGCCGTCAGCCCGTGGAAGGCCGCGGCAACATGGACCTCGTCATAGCGCCCGCGCTCCCGCGCCTTCCCCACCGTGGATACTCCCATATGCCGATCCTAACGCTGCTACCGGAGCGCAGACAGAGGCGGACCGGCCACCCGAAGGTGACCGGTCCGCCGTCGTCAATTCACACAGTGGTCAGATGTTGAAGCCCAGCGCGCGCATCTGGTCTCGGCCGTCGTCGGTGATCCGTTCCGGACCCCACGGCGGCATCCAGACCCAGTTGAGGCGCCACTCGTCGACAACGCCGTCCAGCGCCTTGCCGGTTTGCTCTTCGAGAACGTCGGTGAGCGGGCAGGCGGCGGTGGTCAGCGTCATGTCGATCAGCAGGGCGCCGTCCTCGGCGTACTTCAGCCCGTACAACAGGCCGAGGTCCACGATGTTGACGCCCAGCTCAGGGTCGATGACGTCCTTGAGCGCTTCTTCGACGTCCTCCAAAGACGTCTGCGGGGCATTGACTTCAGTCATAATTAGGCCTTTGCTGCGGTCAGGTAGCGGTCGTAGCCCTCTTCTTCCAGCCGGTCGGCCAGTTCGGGGCCGCCCTCTTCGGCGATGTGGCCGTCGACGAAGACGTGCACGAAGTTGGGCTTAATGTAGCGCAGGATCCGCGTGTAGTGGGTGATCAGCAGGGTGCCCATGGCGCCTTCGGCGTGCACCCGGTTGTGGCCTTCGGAGACCACCTTGAGCGCGTCTACGTCGAGACCGGAGTCGGTCTCGTCCATGATGGCGAACTTGGGCTTGAACAGTTCAAGCTGCAGGATCTCCACGCGCTTCTTCTCGCCGCCGGAGAAGCCTTCGTTGACGTTGCGCTGGGCGAAGTCGGCGTCGATGCGCAGCTGGCTCATCGCTTCCTTGACGTCCTTGGTCCAGTGACGCAGGCTCGGGGCCTCGCCATCGAGGGCGGTCTTGGCGGTGCGCAGGAAGTTGGTCATGGTCACGCCGGGTACCTCAACCGGGTACTGCATGGCCAGGAACAGTCCGGCGCGGGCACGCTCGTCCACGCTCATGGACAGCACGTCTTCGCCGTCAAGGGTGATGGAGCCGGAGTCCACGGTGTAGCGGGGGTGCCCGGCGATGGTGGAAGCCAGGGTGGACTTGCCGGAGCCGTTCGGGCCCATGATGGCGTGGATTTCGCCGGTGTTGATCGTCAGGGACACGCCCTTGAGGATCTCCTTGCTGCCCTGCTCAGTCTCGATGCTGACGTGCAGGTCCTTGATTTCAAGAGTAGACATTTGTCTGCTTTCTCCTTTGCGCCCGGTGGGGGCGGGCGTAAGTTCGCGTGTTGAAGTTTTTAGTTGAGGTCCGGAGCAGGCGCCCCGTTGAGGACGTTGGTGACGTCCACGTAGACGCTGTCGCCGTCGAGCGTCAGCGCGAAGACCGGGACGGGTTCGAACGCCGGCAGGCTCAGCGGCTCGCCGGTGCGCAGGTCGAACTGGGAGCCGTGGCCCCAGCATTCGATCGTGCTGCCTTCGACGTCGCCTTCGGAGAGTGAGACGTCCGCGTGCGAACAGGTGTCCCCGATGGCATGCAGTTCGCCTTCGGAGTCCCTGACGATGGCTACCGGATAGTCATCGACCAGGATGCGCACTGCCTGATTGACGTGTACGTCGGAGGCCTTGCATACCAGTTCGCCGCGCGGAGTTTCGCTCATTAGAGGTTGCCCGCCGCGAGTTCGCGTTCCAGCGATGCGTTGAGGCGCTCTTCTAGGGCGGGAACCCGGATCTGCTGGATGATCTCATGGAGGAAACCGCGGACCACCAGGCGGCGGGCGACGTCCTCGGGGATGCCGCGTGCCATCAGGTAGAACAGGTGCTCGTCGTCGAAGCGGCCGGTGGTGCTGGCGTGGCCGGCACCCGCGATCAATCCGGTTTCGATCTCGAGGTTCGGCACCGAATCGGCGCGCGCTCCGTCGGTCAGCACCAGGTTCCGGTTGGCTTCATAGCTGTCGGTGCCTTCGGCTTCCTTGCGGATCAGCACGTCGCCCACCCAGACGGTGTGCGCGTTCTTACCCTGCAGGGCTCCCTTGTACAGCACGCGGGACTTGCAGTTGGCCACCGCGTGATCCACGAACAGCCGGTGCTCAAGGTGCTGTCCGGCGTCGGCGAAGTAGAGGCCGAACATTTCCACGTCGCCGCCGGTGGCGGTGAAGCGGGTGGACGGCGTCACGCGGACCAGATCGCCGCCGAGGCTGACGGTCACGTGCTTGAACTTCGCGTCGCGGCCCACGCGGGTTTGCTGCGAGGAGGCGTGAACGGCATCATCGGCCCATTCCTGCACCGAGACAACGGTGAGGTCCGCGCCGTCCTGCACGTCGATTTCCACGTTCTGGGAGACGGTTGCGCTGCCCTTGTGGTCCAGCACGACGACGGCCTTGGAGAACTTCTCGGCCACGATGACCAGGTGCTGGGCGGACAGTTCGGTGCTGGTGCCCTCAATCACGACGGCGACCCCGGTGTCCAGCTGCGCCTCGGCCGGGATGGTCACCACGGTGGCCTCCTTGAAGGCCTCCCAGGCGGCTGCCGAAACGCGGTCCTCGGGAATGCCGGCAACGCCGATGCGAGCATCGTCGCGGCCAACGGTTTCAACGACGACGCCGGCGGGAAGCTCGGTGCCTTCCGGCCCGCTGACGGTGACCGCCGGGGCGGTTCCGACCAGCGCGTCGCTCTGCAGGCCGCGCAGTCGCTTGAGCGGGGTGAACCGCCAGTCTTCCTCGCGCCCGGTCAGCGGACCGAAGTCGTCCGCGTTGTAGGAGGTCAGGCGGCCGGCACGGGAGCTGTCCGGAACCCCGACGCCGCCGCCATGGCTGTGGCTCTTGGCGCTGGCGCCCGCCAGCGGACCCGCCGCGGCGTTGGCCGGGGAGAGGTTTTCGCCCTCTTCGGTGAATCCGTCGATGGCCGGAGCACCGATACGTGCCTTCTCAGTGATCTCAGTCATTAACCTACGGACCCTTCCATCTGCAGTTCGATCAAGCGGTTCAGCTCAAGTGCGTATTCCATCGGCAGCTCACGGGCGATCGGCTCGATGAAGCCGCGCACGATCATGGCCATCGCCTCGTCCTCGGCCAGGCCGCGGGACATCAGGTAGAACAGCTGCTCTTCGCTGACGCGGGACACGGTTGCTTCGTGGCCCATGGTGACATCGTCTTCACGAACGTCAATGTACGGGTAGGTGTCCGAGCGCGAGATCGTGTCCACCAGCAGGGCGTCGCACACCACGGAGTTCTTGGTGTTCTTCGCGCCCTCGCGGACCTGGACCAGCCCACGGTAGGCCGAACGGCCGCCGCCGCGGGCCACCGACTTGGCCACGATGGCACTCGACGTGTTCGGGGCAATGTGGACCATCTTGGAGCCGGTGTCCTGGTGCTGGCCCTCGCCGGCGAAGGCAATGGACAGGGTCTCGCCCTTGGCGTGCTCGCCGGTCAGGTAGACGGCCGGGTACTTCATGGTCACCTTGGAGCCGATGTTGCCGTCGATCCACTCCATGGTGGCGCCTTCGTGCGCAATGGCGCGCTTGGTCACCAGGTTGTACACGTTGTTCGACCAGTTCTGGATCGTCGTGTAGCGGACGCGGGCGCCCTTCTTCACAATGATTTCGACGACGGCGGAGTGCAGCGAGTCCGAGGTGTAGATCGGTGCGGTGCAGCCTTCGATGTAATGCACGTAGGAGTCTTCGTCGGCGATGATCAGGGTCCGCTCAAACTGGCCCATGTTCTCCGTGTTGATGCGGAAGTAGGCCTGCAGCGGGATCTCGACGTGGACGCCCTTGGGCACGTAGACGAAGGAGCCGCCGGACCAGACGGCGGTGTTCAGCGAAGCGAACTTGTTGTCGCCCACCGGGATGACCGATCCGAAGTACTCCTGGAAGATCTCCGGATGTTCCTTCAAGCCGGTGTCGGTGTCCAGGAAGATCACACCCTGGGCCTCAAGGTCTTCGCGGAGCTGGTGGTAGACCACCTCGGACTCGTACTGGGCGGCGACGCCGGAAACCAAACGTTCACGCTCGGCCTCAGGGATACCGAGCTTTTCGTAGGTGACCCGGATGTCCTCGGGCAGGTCCTCCCACGTCTTGGCCTGCTTCTCCGTGGAACGGACAAAGTACTTGATGTTGTCGAAGTCGATGCCGGACAGGTCCGCACCCCAAGTGGGCATCGGCTTGCGGTCAAAGTACTTCAGGCCCTTCAGGCGCAGGTCCAGCATCCACTGGGGCTCGTCCTTCTTGGCAGAGATGTCGCGGACGACTTCTTCATTCAGCCCGCGGCGCGCGTTGGCGCCGGCGGTGTCGGCATCTGACCAGCCGTACTCGTAAGTGCCGATGCCATGCAGCTCGGGGTTTTTTTCCAGAATTTCGGAAATGGTGGTGTCGGCTACATCGGTCGTCCCGACCGCGTTCCTCATACTCTGATCCACTTGGTCCGTCATCACGGCCTCTCTTGCAGATTGATGGATACTCGTCTGGTTCCTGTCGCCGGTTCGACGTGTCGAACCGCAGACCTTGTTCGGCCCACGGGGATGTGGGTCGTACAAACATGTCCCCCGCCGGCCAGAGTGGATAGTCGCCTGACATCCACCCCGAGCAGCCGGGAAAAAACTTCAGTTTCGCTGTCGCAGAAATCGGGGAAGTCCGCTGCCAGTTGCTGCACCGGGCAGTGACCCTGGCAGAGCTGGACGGACAGCATGGTGCTGTGCGGCGCCTTGGATCCGACCACCGTGGTGGATCCAACGAAACCGTCTGCGCTCAGCGCCTCCGCCAGCGCCTTGGCTCGCTCTTCGATCTCGGGCCCCGCTGCCTCCACGATCGGGCGGTAGCGCTCCTCCATGTCCCGGTACCGGTTCCGGGCAAATTCTGCGACCGCTTCGCTGCCGGCAGCCTCGCTCAGGGCCGCCAACGCCGTGCGGGCAATATCCAAATAGTCATCGCCCAGCCTGGTCTGGCCCTGCCTGCTGAGCACGTACTTTCGGGCGGGACGTCCGGCGCCGGTGGAAGAATTTGCCGTGAGCTTGACCTCGATCAAGCCCTTGCGGGACAGCGCGTCCAGATGTCGACGCACGGCCGCGGGCGTGAAGCCAAGGATGCTGCCGAGACCGGCCGCGCTGACGGGACCGTGTTCCAAAACAGCATTCAAAACCCGGTCCCGGGTCCGCTCCTCGGACTCGGGCGCCTGGGCACGCAAAGAAGCACTACTGGTCATGGAATACACAACATAATCATGACGTATTCTATTCCGGCCCACCAGTAAGGCAGGCCTTAGCATGGGGCCCTGCCTTAGCATGGGTCGCTCTACGTCCCGTAGAATGTTCGGGTGCCTACCTCCGAACCCTGCCTCGACATCCAGGGACTCGTGAAAGATCTGGGGCCGGTCGAAGCTCTGGATAACAAGATGGTCCGCGTCATCGACGGGGTCCATCTACGCGCCTACCCCGGGCAGGTTACCGCACTTCTCGGACCGAACGGTGCCGGCAAAACCACTACCTTAGCTTGCGCGCAGGGTCTGATGCCTCCCAACGGCGGGACCGTCCGGCTACTCGGCCAAAATCCTTACCAGGCGGGAGCAGAGCTGCGGAGCCGCGTGGGAGTCATGCTCCAAGAAGGCGGACTTCCGCAGGCCATCCGGCCGCTGGCGCTGCTGCAGCACGTCGCGGGAATGTATCAGAACCCGCGCAGCGTGGACGAGCTGGCGGAACGGCTCGGCATTCAGGGCTTCGCCAACACGCCCATCCGCCGACTGTCCGGTGGAGAGAAGCAACGAGTAGCACTGGCGGCCGCACTGGTGGGCGATCCTGAAGTCCTCTTCCTCGACGAGCCAAGCGCGGGGCTGGATCCACAGTCCCGGGCCGTGGTGTTCGATCTGATCCAAGAGCTGCGCGCCGAGGGCCTGGGCATCATCCTCACCACGCACCTGATGGACGACGCGCAGCGGCTGGCTGACTATGTCTTCATCATCGACGCCGGCCGGACCGTGGTGCACGGCACTGTCGCGGAACTGACCGCGGCCACGGATGAAAGCTCCGGCGTCGAACGTTTGCTCACCTTTGACGCTCCCCCGGGACTGTCGCTCGACCTGCCCAAGCCGTTCACCGCCGTCGAAAATGTTCCCGGGCGCTACTCAGTGGCCGGCCAACTGACCCCCGCAGTGCTTGCCGCGTTGGCCGCGGAATGGGCAGCCCACAATGTCATGCCGGCGTCCATCCACATGGCGCCGCGCTCGCTCGAGGACGTCTTCCTCGATATCTCCGGGAAGGATCTGCGATGAGCGCACCCGCCGCCTTGATCCGCCGGATCGCCCTTCAGGGCCGCTACGAGACGATGGGCATGCTGCGCAACGGCGAACAGTTGCTGATTGCCATCATCCTGCCGCTGCTGGCGCTCATCGGCCTGACCGTCACGCCGCTACTCGACACGTACACGGACGACCGGATTGCCATGGCAGCCCCGGGCGTGCTGGCCTTGTGCACCGTCTCCACGGCGCTGACCGGCCAAGGGATTGCCACCGGTTTTGACCGCCGATACGGTGTCCTGCGGTTCCTGTCCACTACTCCACTGGGGCAGAGCGGGCTGATCCTCGGGAAGATCATTGCGGTACTCGCCATCATGGTCATCCAAGTTGTGGTTGTGGGCGGAACTGCCCTGTTCCTCGGCTGGCAGCCAGCGCTGGGCGGCCTGCTGCCGGCGGCTGCGCAGCTGGTGCTGGGCGCCGCGGCCTTCACTTCGCTTGGCCTGCTGATCGCCGGCACGGTCCGGCCGGAAGCCACGCTGGCCATCACCAACCTGCTCTGGGTGCTGCTGGCTGCTGCCGGCGGTATCCTCTTCCCGGTGGCCAGCTGGCCCGACGTTTTCGAGCCCGCCGCCCACCTTTTGCCTTCGACCGCGCTGGGCGACGCGCTGCGCAGCGCACTGATCGACGCGCAGTTCAATCTCACCGCATCCATCGTGCTGCTGGTCTGGACCGTAGTGGCCAGCCTTGCCGCCATCCGCTGGTTCAAATGGAGCTAAGTCAATGACCACCGCCACTCCCAAGTCCCACGAACTCCTGGATCGGCTGCCGACCTCCGTCAACCGCACCGTTCATGGTCTGGCCATCGCCTCGCTGGTATCGCAGATCGGCATCATCATCACCGGCGGCGCCGTGCGGCTGACCAAGTCAGGCCTCGGCTGCTCCCAGTGGCCCAACTGCGTGCCCGGCTCCATGACCCCGACGCCGGAAATGGGCATCCACGGGCTGATTGAATTCGGCAACCGCACCCTGACTTTCATCCTGGCCATCATCGCAGTGGCCATGCTGGTCTCGCTGTGGCGCATGCGCCGGCAGCATCGCACCCTGTTCGGCCTGGCCGTGGGACTGCTCTGCGTGATCCCGGTGCAGGCCCTGATCGGCGGCATCACTGTGTGGACCGGCCTGAACCCGTGGGTGGTCAGCCTGCACTTCCTGGCCTCGGCCTCGCTCGTGGCGGTGGCCACCCTGCTGGTCAACCGGACGGGAATGTATTTGCGCGGTGGAACCGCTGTAGCTGTGGCCCCGGTCCCGAGCATCCAACGCACGCTGGGCTGGACCATCGCCGCTGCCTCCGCCGCCTCCATCGTGTTGGGCACCATCGTTACCGGCACCGGTCCCCACGCCGGTGACGCCAGCGCCCCGCGCCATGACTTCAACGCAGACCTCGTCACCCGAATCCACGTGGTCCCGGTCTACCTGCTGGTCGCCGCTACCGTGCTGGCGCTGGTGCTCGCCTACCGCCACGCAACCTCACACCAACTGCGCGCCGGCCTGTGGTGGCTGGCCGCGGTGATTGTGCTCCAAGGCGGCATTGGCTACCTGCAGCACTTCACCGGCCTGCCTATCGGCCTGGTGCTGCTGCATATGCTCGGCTCGGCGCTGCTGACCGTTGCTGCGACGAACGTTTGGGACCGTTCGACCGGCAAGTTCCCGCTCTAGCCCTTAGTAGGCGAACGAGTCGACAAGGTGCGGACAACTGGTCGGGTCGACAAGCGTGACACTCTATCGTCGCCATGACCACGATGGATCAGTAGCACAGTACTGGCTGGCAGGCTAAGCGGGCCCAGGAAGCCCGTGATCCCATAAATTGACATCGGCGAGCTCCGCGGGCCCGTCATGGTGACCTGACGGGCAGCAGCCGCGGCACAGGTACCTGCTGGAACGGATCTGAATACCGCGGCGGAACACGACCCGACATCCCTAGGGGCCTCGGCTAAGGGCCTCGGCGCCCGCTGACCTCATTGGGGCGGTGAAGTGTTTTATCTAATCGCTGAACCGGTTGTCTTTCCTCTGCCCCTTGCACCCCTTTACCTGTAGGTGATATCCCGGTCGCAATCCCATCTCAGGATAATACTGCTGGAAAGTCGAGTGAGGTCATGACTGGTGAAACCAAAAACAGATGGGGCGTGATTGCAGGTCTTCTGCTGGCAATGGCCCTGGGATTATCCGGTTGCGGAGGTTCCGGTGATTCCGGCTCTTCGACCGCCAACCAGGGCGGGGCGGACTCCGCAGAAATAGGATCCGGAGCGGACGGGGGTGATACCCCTATCGAGGGGCCCGGTGTGCAGACACTCGGCGATTATTCGCAATACGGGCACACCCCGCCCGCGGAAGTATCAGGGAATGATGCTTCTGGTGCAGGCCAGGCCGGGAACGGCACGACCGCCATCACCTCGGAAGAGTTGGCCGATATTCAGACAGCCCAGGCGATCACGGATCAGTTCTGGCGCACGCATTGGAGTGAACTGTTTACTGGGACATACACGCCGCCGACGGTCGTGGGACTATACGATGGCAGAGACCCAAGCAACGCACCCACTTGCGCGGGCGAGCCTCTTCAGCCGGGCAACGCCTTCTATTGCATTCCAGAGGATTACGTGGCCTGGGACGCTTCGCTGATGGAGCGCGGATTCCAATTCGGCGACGCTTGGCCTTACTTGGTCATCGCTCACGAATGGAGCCATGCAATCGCGAACCGGCTCGACCCCAGCCTCCGGTCTCAGGCCTATGAGCTGCAGGCTGACTGCTTGGCGGGCGCGACCCTGTATGGGGCGGCTGCAGACGGAACTCTTATTTTTGAACAAGGTGACCAGGACGAACTGGTTACTGCGCTGAGTTCGCTCGGCGGAAACACCCCGTGGACGAACCCGCAGGACCACGGCGTCTCCTCCCAACGGGTTGCGAACTTCAATGTCGGACGCACAGGCGGCGTGCTGGCATGCCTACCGTCACAACAATAAAAAGATCTGGCCAACCGGTCTGACCTCTCTCAGGTCGTTTGATTTCAGAAGGGTGGCGGGTCCTGCTGCTGGTCCGGTGACGGCGGTGGGTCCTGCTGGGTGGTGAGCGGTTCGATCTGCTGCCGTTGGGTCTCGGGGAGGGCGGCGGCGACGGCGGGCGGGTAGTGCGGTTGGCCGGGAGGGTCGTTGTCTTCGCCGGGCCGGTCGGTGTAGGTCCGGCCAGCCGGGGTGGTCACTTCGAACACCCCGGGTGCGGGCTGTTTCATGGACCAGCCCGCGTTGGTTTTCAGCCGGTGGTGGGTCTCGCACGGCGGGCCGAGGTTCCCGGCGTCGGTTGCGCCCTGAGCGCCGTCGGCGCGGAAGGCCTGGGTGTGGTCGATCTGGCAGGCCTTGCCGTGTTTGCGGCAGCCGGCGAACGGACACACCTCGTCCCGTTTCTGCAC